>CAZPYE010000029.1:4391-19572 GCA_964590115.1 uncultured Enterobacteriaceae bacterium | reverse complement strand
TGGAGACCTGTAAATAGAGACGAGAGACCGGCAAACACTTCAAAGTTTTTGCCGCCGGCAAAAACCTTAACACTTTACCAGTCACTCGTCTCCGGTCACCGTTCACTAAATTTAGCGCACGCGAACGCGTGCGCTAAATTTCAATTTTACGAGACGAATCTTTTTCGTTAGATTCTGCGGGAAATTGTCTTATGGAAAAAAACTTCTTGAAGGATTTCGGTTCCGATGCGCGTTCTCGCGTCGAACGCGCCGTTGCGGCGATTCGTGCCGGGCAGGGGGTGCTCGTCGTCGATGACGAGGATCGCGAAAATGAAGGCGACCTGATTTTTGCGTCGGAGACGTTGACGACGGAGCAACTTGCGATGCAAATTCGCGATTGCAGCGGGATTATCTGTATTTGCATTACGGAGGAAAAGGCGAAGGAGCTTGAACTGCCGATGATGGTGCCCGAGAACACCAGTCGTTACGGAACGGCATTCACGATATCCGTCGATGCCAAAGAAAATGTGACGACGGGTGTTTCCGCTTCGGACCGGCTTGAGGCGGTCCGCGCTGTTGTCGCCGACGATGCCTCCCGCGACAATCTTGTTGCGCCCGGGCATATGTTCCCGTTGGTTGCCCGTAGCGGCGGCGTGCTTGAACGTCCGGGGCACACGGAGGCTACGGTCGATTTGATGCGTCTTGCGGGCTTAAAACCTTGCGGCGTGCTTTGTGAGCTGACGAATCCCGACGGAACGATGTCTCGCCTTCCGGAAGTCGCCGATTATGCGAAAAAGTATGCGTTCCCGCTTGTTTCGATTAAGGATTTGATCGCTTATCTGAACGAGTCTGCGTAAGGGCTTCGGGGAAGCCCGTCCGTCGGCGTTCTCCGTTTTTCTAAGGCTCTTTCGCTGTTGAAATAGCGCGGGAACGGTTGTATGATGCCGACAATTAGTTTACCCGTCCGAACCCTGTGAACCGTGCCGCATCATTCGACCGTTCCCGCCTCGCTTCCGCATTTGAAGCGGGGTGGAGTTTTTTGTGCCGAGCGGACAAGGTTATTCCGCTGATTATATTGGTGCTTTCGGCGTTGGGCGTTGCCGGAATTTACGCCTCCGGAAGCTTCGGCGAAAGCGACGAGTGGTTTAAACAAATTATTTTCATCGGAATCGGAAGCGTCGCTTATCTGTGTGTTTCTGCGATAGACTTCCGTTTTTACAAGCGATACGCAAATTGGATCTATCTGCTCGGGTGTGCGATGCTTTTGCCGATTGCTGTTTTCGGATTTTTTAAAATCGGCGGAGTGAACTTTATTCACGCGGTAAACGGCGCGTATCGTTGGTATTTTGTCGGTTCGACGAGCTTACAGCCGTCGGAATTCGCCAAGGTCTCGACACTGATTTTCCTGGCGTCGATGCTCTCCGTTAAGCCGTTAGGCGGATTTAGGGAGTCGTTTCCGCAGTTGTGGCGCGTCGCTTTAGCGGCAATGATTCCGTTTGTCATGGTTTTTGTGGAACCGGATTTGGGGTCGAGCCTCGTTTACGTTCCCGTAACCTTTTCGTTGCTGTTTTTGGCAAATCTGACTCCGAAGTTTTTTCTGACGCTCGGTGTCGCGGGAACGCTTCTGTTCTCGATTGTTGCCGTGGATTTGTGTTTTTACCGAACCCGGGTCGTGGACTACATCGAAGTAAAGATGGAGGAGACGGGGCGCGTTCCGCAAAACCCGGCGGCGGAAATCCGTTCCCGTGAAAACCGTGCGGAATGGGGATACGAGAAGGATTCATACTTTTTTTTACTGAAAGATTACCAGCGGGAGCGGCTCCTGTCGTTCGTCGATCCGGAAACGATCGATCCGAACGGGATCGGGTCGAGCTGGAATGTGCGGCAGGCTCTGATTTCCGTCGGCAAGGGCGGTTTGACGGGCGAAGGTTTTAACCGCGGGACGCAGGCGAAACTCGGCTACTTGCCGGAACTCGCGGCTCACAATGACTTTCTTTTCTCCGTGATTGCGGAGGAATACGGTTTCGCAGGTTGCGCAATACTGCTCGCCGTTTACGGAACATTGCTGTTCCGGACCGTGGCGATCGGACTGCGTTCCCGCGATACATTCGGAATTCTTTTGACGACCGGAATCGCGGTCATGATGGCTGTTCATCTCCTCATTAATATCGGGATGAATATCGGCATTATGCCCGTTACCGGACTGTCACTCCCGTTCCTAAGCTACGGGGGCTCTTTTGTGTTGAGCTGTTTTATCGTATTCGGATTAGTGCAAAGCGTGCACAGCCACACGCAGGTTCAGGAAAACGAAGATGTTTTCGAGGACGTAAAAACAGGCTCCCGGCACACGGAGTTCCCGGCATAACCCCATAACATTCAATAAAATGCCAGACATTCCAGAAAAAGACAATTTACCGCAGGACGAAAACGAAGCTTTGCGTCATCCGCCGAAACCGCACGAAGTCGTGCCGATTCCGACGGCGGAACTCAAAGAGGGCGCTCGCCAGCGGGCAAAAAAACTTCCGCTTTTACAACGTATCGTGAAACATTTTTCGAAAGACAGAGACCGGTTCCGCGAGCTTATTATCAACTCCGAGCCGCTTGAAAAACGTGCCGCGCTGCTGACCGACGGCGTGCTTGAAAAGTATGAGCTCGAGCGCGTCGGGGAGCAACGCATGGTCGGTGCTATTTTTAAAGGGCGCATTCAGAATCTTGAAAAGGGACTGAAGGCGGCGTTCGTGGATATCGGACAGGCAAAAAACGCCTTTCTGCACTATTGGGACATGCTTCCCGCCGCGAACGATTCGTCCGTCGAGTTTATCCGTGATAATGAAAGCGCCGAACAGAAGTCCAAGCGCGAAAAATACAAGATTACGGATATTCCGGAGCTCTTTCCGATAGGGAGCGAGATCGTTATCCAGGTAACGAAAGACCAAATCGGAACCAAGGGACCGCGCACGACGACGAATATCGCAATTCCCGGGCGCTTTATCGTGCTCATGCCGTTTTCCGGGCAGTGCGGCGTTTCCCGTAAGATTGAAAATTCCGCCGAGCGCGACCGCCTCAAGAAGCTTCTGCGCAAGCTGACGATTCCGCAGGGAATGGGAGTTATCATCCGCACGGCGGGCGAAGGCAAAAAGTTGCGCTATTTCGTGCGCGACCTGCACATGCTTTTGCGTCGCTGGGCGGAAATTTGCAATACGATTAATTCGACCGAAAAGCCCTGTATGCTTTATCAGGAGCCGGATTTAATCGAGCGGACGGTTCGAGACTTCCTTACGGAGGACATCGATCGTATCCTCGTCGATTCCGAGGATGATTATCAGGCGATACTTAAAGCCGTAGGCGAGATTTCTCCGCGTTCCCGCAGTAAGGTCGTCCGTTATCGGGATAATATTCCGATTTTCGAGCGCTTTAATATCGAGCGACAAATCGAGCAAACGTATATGCGGCGTGTCCCGCTTCCGTCCGGAGGCGAAATCGTTATCGACGAAACGGAAGCGTTGACCGCGATTGACGTCAATACCAGCGGGCACAAAGGGAAGGGCGATGCAAAAGACTTTGTCGTTCAGGCGAACATTGAAGCGGTGAAAGAATCCGCACGTCAGATTCGTTTGCGCAATTTGGGAGGGCTTATCATTATTGACACGGTCGATATGAAAAACCCGAAGGACCGTAAAGCGGTCTTCAATGCCTTGCGCGATGCGATGAGTATGGATAGGGCGAAACATCAGATTTTGCCGATTTCGCAACTCGGAATCTTGCAGATGACGCGTCAGCGTCAACAGGAAAGCAACACGACGTCTCTTTACATGGGGTGTCCGTATTGCCAGGGGCGAGGGATCGTTAAAAATCCGAGAACGATGAGCGTGGAAATTCAGCGGCGCCTTGTCAGTGTTATCCGCCGGTTGCGCGGAATCGAAGCAAACGTCGGGCGCGAACTTTCATTTCGCGTGTTTCTGCACCCGCTGAACCTGGAGCGCCTGCGTTCCGACGACAGAGATTCTATCTCGGATATCGAAAAAGCTTACAACGTCAGCCTTTCCTTCCGCGCAGATCCGTCTTTCCATGTAGAAAACTTCAAGATTCTCAACATGGAGACCGGGGAGGAGATGCGGTAAGTTTTTTATTCCGCTCTTTATAAAAAACTTGATTTTTCAAGGTCTAAAAGTTAACGTTTCCTAAAATCTTTTAAAAATATCACAGAGAAAACACAATGAAACAAATGCTAAACAAACTCGCTGTCTCCTTTATCTTTGCGGGCGTCGCCGGCTCGGCATCTGCCGGTTCGGCTCTCATTCCGCTTCCCGTGCTCGGAGAGGACTCCGGGATTCACGGTTTGCTGAATGCTTCCGTCGCCTACAATGATAATATCTACCTCTCGGAATCGGACGAAGATGCCGATACGATTTTCACGATTTCCCCGGGGGTGGAGCTCGTTACGGGCGAACAGAGCCGTAGCCGAATGAGCCTCCGTTTTGTCGAGAATATTCTTTTCTACATGGACGAAACGGACAACAACCGTGCACTCGAAAATATCGACTTCACGTTCGCTCACGGCGGAGAAGGGCAGAAGCTCCAGCTCACCGTCGCCGCAGGTTTTCACCATAACCAGTCTGCATCCTCCCGTGATACAGCCACGCGCGGCGAGATGACCCGCTCCTACAACTACTATGCGAACGGAATCGTCTCCTATAAGCTCGGCGAAAAGGCGACACTTCGCAGCGGTTTCAAGTGGACGGGGCTTACTTACCAGAGCAGCAATGCGAAATGGAATTACAATGATCGCCAGCAGTATTCCGTTCCGCTGTATCTCTATTGGGCCGTGAGAGAAAAACTCAATATGGGTTTCTCTGCCGAATATCGTTACGTCGACTTGGCAACCAGCGGGCTTAATCGTTCCGCAGGTAAGAGCGCCGGGATGGAACAGGTTTGGTTCCTCGGTCTCTCCGCCGAAGGCAACGCGTGGGAAAAGCTTTCCCTTAACGGTCGCATCGGTTTGACGACGTCCGATTACTCGCGTCGCACCATCGATAATCTTGACGGGAAGGATACGTTCGGTATGTCCGTTACGGCTAACTACAAGGCGACCGAAAAGCTTTCTACGGCGTTGACTTTGAATCGTGACTTTGAACTCGGTTCCGCCGCCGAAGGCATCCTCTCTACCGGGGTTACCCTTTCCGGAAAATACAGCATCAATGATTTCTGGGCTGCGAATGCGAGCGTCAGCTATCGCCTCGACGATTACCAGTCGAGCGAACGTGAAGATGATGTTTACAAGTTTACGGTCGGCGCGTCTTACCAGATTAACGAATGGGCGAGTGCTTATGTGAACTACGCACTCGCAATTGACGAGTCCAATAGTGCCGGCATGGATTACACGAATAATATCGTGACGGTCGGTGTTTCCTTCCGCTACTAAGCGGAAGGATGACACGTCCTTTCCCGTTCCCGTCGTGGTGCTGACACGGAAGCAACACTTAATTTGAAATGAAATCAAATACCTTGATTCGAGCCGCGATGATTTTTGCGGCTCTTTTCTTTTGTCTGAATTTCTCCGCATGCCGAACGACATCCGGTGCGGGGACGTATCCGGACCCGATTGCCCGCGAAGAAGGTTCGGGAACGCAGGATTATCGTATTCGCCCCTTGGATACGCTTCGCTTCGAAATGTATGCGGAGCCGGATAATCGAGGGGAGTATCGTGTTTCCAAGGAAGGCAATATTACGCTGAACTTTATCGGGCAGATTCCGGTCGAAGGAAAGTCGCTCTCCGAATTGAAGGCTTTCATCGAAAAGCGTTATCGCGACGACGGGTTTTACACCAATCCTCAGGTTACGCTGACGGTTATCGCCTACGCGGAACGCCGCATTTATGTCAGCGGATTTGTAGCGAGCCCGGGCCCCGTTCTGATTCCGATCGAAGAGGAGTTGACGTTGGGGAAAGCGATTGACGCGGCACGCGGTGTGTTGCCTCGCGGCTCCCGTTCGGACGTGAAGGTTACGCGCACGCGTGACGGCGTTATTCGCACGTGGGAGGTCGATCTGAAGGCGATTCAGGAAGGCTACGAGCCGGACTTCCCGCTCGAGGAAGGCGATCGCGTTTACGTCCGGGACAGCGCAATTTAATCGCGGGAACGCAAAACTTAATCCAAAACACACTTTACAATGGCAAATTTAGAGGGAAAAGAGCCGACGGTTGACAATGCCGCTCCTCAGGAGTCCGCCGGTCCGGGCTATGGTTACGGCTACGGTTATAACGGAGCTTACGGCGGCGGATACGGCTCCGGCTACGGAGATGCGTCGAGCATCTCCGATATGATGCAGACGCGTACGCTGTCCGACTGGATTGCGATGTTCCGTGAGCGCATTTGGTATCTGATTCTTTCCGTGTTCGTCGTCGTTACCGGGACGCTCATTTACACTTACAATGTCGTCCCCGAATATACGGCTTCCGCTCGTCTGCGTGTTTTGAAAAACGCGGTGCAGGCGGCTCCCGGAAGCGGCGCAAACACTTCTTCCATTGACGCGGTTATCGGGCAGGAAGACTTCCAGACACAGCTCGAAATTATGCGTTCGGGAACAATCGTCAAGCGTGTGCAATCGCGTCTGACTTCTCCGGAACTGACGGAAGTCGTGCGTCCGTATCAGAGCGGGAACGTTTTTTCCGGACCGCTTACTCCGACGGAAGTAATTGCGAAACACCGCAATGTGATTCCTCAGAAAGCGACGTTTATCGCCTTTGTCGAGTATACGCACCGCCGCCCCGAAGTTGCGGAAAAACTCGCCAATTATTTCGCCGAGGAAATTCAGAAGTATAACTCTGAGGATCGAGCCAATCTTACGAGTCCCGTCATCGAAACGACTCGTGTTCAGATTGAGCAGATGGAGCACACACTCGCTCAGCAACGCGAAGAACGCAATCTGCTTATTAAAAATGAGCGCCTGTTGACGACGGAAATGGGAACGGCAAATGCCGAGCTTTCCGGCGTGATCGCCGTCCGTGATACGGAGCGAAAGAATTACGAGGATCAACTTGCAATTCGCAAGGAAATCCAAAAAACAAAGGAAGCCGGGCTTTCTCTCCTTTCCCAACCGGCGATTACGAGCAATCAGCTCGTCGCGACGTTGCTTCCGCGCGTTGCCGACTTGCGCATCTCGATTACGGGGCTTCTCGAAAAATACGGGAAAAACCACCCGACGCTGATTGCGCAGACGCAACAGCTGGAACAGGCGGAAGCGGAGCTCGCAGAAGCCGTAAAAAAGGCGGAGGCGGAATTCGATTCTAATTTTGTTGCCGCTAAGCGCCGCTACGAATCGGCGCAGAAGCGTGCGGAAGAAAAGGAAACGCAACTTGTCCGTTTGCGGGATGCCATTTCTCAGCTCACGGCACTTGATAAGAAAATCCTTCTCAACGAAGAGTTGCTTCAGCGTCTGAAATTTAACTTGGAAGACCTGAAAATGCGCGTTATCGGCTCTGTTTCGTCGATTGTCAGCATTCTCGACCCCGCCGTCGTGCCGACGCGCGCCTCCAACAAAAACTTTGTTTTGAATGCAATTTTCGGCGTGGTTGCCGGGCTTGCTGTCGGATCCGGGATTATCGTTTTGCTTTCGTTCTTTGACGACCGTATCAAATCGACACGCGATATTGAAAGCTTCCTTAACATTCCTTTGTTGGGTGCAATTACGCAGTTGCGTCACGTAAAATCTCCGACGGATAAGGCTTGTATCGTTTCCAACGGAATGGATCGCGGCGCGACGGAGGCGTTCCGTGCGATTTATTCCGCCCTGAAAATCGGTGAGCAGTCTCGCCTTGCAAAGGTATTCCTCGTAACGTCCACGATGCCGTCGGAAGGGAAAACATTCGTTTCGACGAATCTCGCGCAAACCTACTCCACTCACGGCGAACGCGTGTTGGTTCTTGATGCCGACCTGCGTCTTCCGAATGTCGGAAATTCACTCGGATTGAGCAAGGATGAACGCGGACTCACCCGTTATATGGACGGGACAATGCCCCTGGACGAGGCGATTATTCACGACGTTTGTCCGAATTTTGACGTGTTGCAGGTCGGAGCGTATTGCAAAAATCCGACCCAAATCATCAATAGCCAGAAGTTCCGCGATATGCTCGAAGAACTCAAAGGCCGCTATGATCGTATCGTCATCGATACGCCTCCGATCGGAGCCGTCTCCGATGTCCTGAATCTGCTTCCGCTTTGCGACGGTGTTGTTTACACAGTTCGATTCAATGCGGTTCAGCGCACGATGATCAAGAACAACCTTCATCGTATTCTGGAGTCAAAGGTGCCGATTTTCGGTGCCGTGCTGAACCAGATGGTTCGCGAAACGGCACGCTATTATGTCAGCTCCGGGCAATACGGGATGTATTCCAAGTATTACCACTCGGCGCAGGCGAAAGAAGTCGAGGTTCAAATCGACAAAGGCGCATAACCTGTTCGCTTTCCCGAAATCGGCGGGAACGGAGCTTTCTTTCCGTTCTCGCCGATTTTTTTTGAAAAAAAATATGTGTATCCTCAAAAATATTTTTCGGTTGTTTTTCGGCGTAATCGGATGTCTCGCGTTGACGGTCGGATGTGCCGAAGAAGATCGCAATCTTGAGTGGGCGAAAGAGGCGCGGGCGACGGTCCCGTGGACGATGCCCGATGATATTTTTGAAAACTACGTCGTTCCCGCGACCTCCGTTGAAGAGGCAAAGGATAATTGGCGTCCGCTTTTTCGCGAAAAATTTTTACCGCTTGTCGCGAATTGCAAAACTCCGGTTTCGGCGGCGGAAACGCTGAATCGAGAAATGTGGGATATGCTCGGCGTTCATTACAGCCCGTATCGGGACAAACCGGATCAGTCGCCGTTTCATTCCATGCGCATCGGAAAGGCATCCTGCACGGGCTTGTCGATTCTTTTGGTAAATGCCTGTCGGGCGGTGGGCGTTCCTGCTCGCTTCGTGGGGTGTCGGTGGAAAAACAAGCCGGGAAATCACTCGTGGGTTGAAATCTGGGAAAACGGAGAATGGTTCCATCTCGGTGCCGGGGATTGCGAGCGCGTAAACGACGCGTGGTTTAATGCCGATGCCGCCCGGGCGGATCCGGACGATCCCCGTTATGCGATTTATGCGGCGTGCGCAAAACCGACAGGATTGACGTTTCCCGCCGTGTGGCGCGTGAATCCGAAATCCGAGATCCCGGCACTCAATGTGACGGCGCGCTATCTTAAGCTTGCCGCTTCGATTCCGCCGGGGTTTTCTCGGATTTCGTTCGATTTGCGTTCCCGAGAGGGCGTTCGGCTTTCGCAGGAAATTGCCGTAATAGAGCTCGAAAGCGGAAACGAACTCGCTCGCGGGAACACCCGTGATAACCGGTTTGACCTCAATGATCACCTGAACTTTCTGCTCCCGCAGGGCAAGTGTGTGCGCGTCGTTTCTCCGTCGAATGCCGCCGCCGTGCTTGCCGAGTTTTCCGTTCCCGCCGACGAGTGCGTTTTTACGCTTACGCTTCCGTAGCTTTGCGACGTCAACGCGAAGCCTCAATAAAAAAGAGCGCGGAACAACGAGTGCTTAGGCATTGTAAATGCACGGAATCCCGTTAATCAAACCCATGAAAAAAATACCGGAAGTCATTCGTCTGCGCGGCGTGCGCCAAAACAATCTGAAAGGAATCGATGTCGAGATTCCTGTCGGAAAACTCGTTGTCGTTACGGGACTTTCCGGCGCGGGGAAATCATCACTTGTCTTTGAAACGCTTCACGCGGAAGGGCAACGTCGCTACGTCGAAACTTTTTCTCCTTACACCCGGCAGTTCCTCGAGCTGTTGCCGGAAGCGGATGTCGATTCCGTCGAAAACGTGCGACCGTCCATTGCGATAAAACAGGGCAACTCCGTAAAAACATCCCGCTCCACCGTGGGGACGATGACGGAACTCTGCGACTGGATGAAAATTTGGTTTGCACACTATGCGGAGCTGTTTGATCCGGCGACAGGAAAACCGTTGCGCGCATGGTCTCCGGGAACGCTTTGGAATTACGTTCGGGAACATTTTGCGGGAACGCCGCTGGTGCTTGCTTTTTTGCCGGAGCGTCCGAAAAAAATCGCATGGTCGAAAATGTTATCGGAATTCGTTTCCTGCGGATTTACCAAGATGCTCGTAAGCGGAACCCTTTTTGAAATCGAAGATTTCCTCCGGGAACAATCTCCCGACGGGGAAGAAAAGGTATTTGTTGTTTCCGATCGTATAAAGATTTCCGATACGGAGCGTGCCCGCTTTCTCGAAGCCGCCGCGTCCGCGATGGCCTTCGGCGGAGGAATTCTTTCCCTTTTCCGGAAAAATACGGAAGAGGAAACATACGAAGAAGTCGGGGCTTTTGCGGATAAACTGGTTTCCCCCGTGACACGCCGGCGTTTTCGACCGCCGACGCCCGCGTTGTTTTCGTTTAATTCTCCGATCGGAGCATGCCCGCGTTGCCGGGGCTTCGGACGCGTAATCGAAATTGATTGGGAAAAAGTTATTCCCGACGATTCCAAAACGCTCGCCGAAGGCGTTTTTGCTCCGTTTTCGGGCGCGGTTTACGGTGAGTCACAGTCGGATTTGCTTCGTGCTTGCCGCCGCAAAAAAATCCCGGTCAATGTTCCCTGGCGCGAGCTTTCCGAGGAGATTCGCGAATACGTTTTGGCCGGAGATGACGATTGGTCCGAAGAAAATTGGGAAAAACGCTGGTACGGAGTTCGCCGTTTTTTTACTTGGCTTGAAAGCACGTCCTACAAAATGCACGTGCGGGTGTTCCTCTCTCGATTTCGTGCTTACACGAAATGTCCGGATTGCGCGGGAACGCGATTTCGCGAAGAATCTCTGTGTTGGAAATGGCGAGGGAACACACTTCCCGAATTGTATACAAAAACGATTGATGAATTGCTTGTCCTTTTGTCCGGATTTGAGCGCGGAGGAGGCTCGCTTGCTTCCGTTTCTCCGGAAGATATCGCCTTGGCGGAAACGCGAAACCGTCTTTCCTATTTGCACGAAGTGGGGCTCGGATATCTTACTCCCGATCGACAGTCGCGCACGCTTTCCGGCGGCGAAACTCAGCGCGTGAATCTGACGGCGTGCCTCGGCGCCTCTCTGTCGAATACGTTATTCATTCTCGACGAGCCGAGTGTCGGGCTTCATGCACGCGACCTCGGAAAAATGGTCGATATCTTGCGCCGTCTGGTCGCGGGCGGGAACACCGTCGTTGTCGTCGAGCATGACGAATCCGTTATGCGTGCGGCAGATTGGCTGATAGAAATCGGACCGCGTCCCGGTGCGGAGGGCGGACAACTTGTTTACGCAGGCGTTCCCGCCGGGATTTTATCCTGCCGGGATTCCGTTACGGGGGCATGGTTAAGCGGAACACGGACTTTTCCGTTCCCGCGCGAAAAGCGTCGGCAGCGAAAGAAGAATGCCCCCGAGATTCGTCTTGCAAACGTTTTTGCGCACAATCTTCGGAATTTTTCCGCCGAAATCCCGATGCGCGCACTTGTCGGGCTCTGCGGCGTTTCCGGTTCCGGGAAATCGACATTGCTGAATAACGTTCTCGCACATTTCGCCGAAGATAAAGCCGGCGTTGTCGATGAAGACGACTTTGTGCTTCCGCCGTTTAAATTTGAGGCGGACGAACCGATTCGCGAAATCGTGCTTGCGGATCAGTCCCCGGTTTCAAAAACGCCCCGTTCGAACACCGCTCTTTACGCAGGTGTATGGGAGTCGGTTCGCAAGCTGCTCGCGGGAACGGAAGAGGCACAACGCCTTGGGCTGACGGCTGCGCATTTTTCCTTTAACAGCGGAGACGGTCGTTGCCCGCATTGCAACGGTGCCGGCTGGGAAGCGGTAGAAATGCAGTTCCTTTCCGACGTGCATGTTCCGTGTCCGGTATGCGAAGGAAAACGCTTCAGAAAAGAAGTCTTGGAGTTTCGCTATGCAGGAAAAAACGTAGCCGAAATTCTCGACATGACGGTGTCCGAAGCGAAAATGTTTTTTTCGGGAACGCGAAGTATTGTTGAAAAGCTCGGACTGCTCGAAAGTATAGGGCTCGGATATCTTTCGATCGGACAGCCGCTGAACACGCTCTCCGGAGGGGAAGCGCAACGGCTCAAACTCGTAAAATTTCTAACGGGAATTTCCGGTAACGTGAAGGGGAGTTCCGAAGAACACGGGAACGCGGGTTTGCTGTTTCTGCTCGACGAGCCGACGACCGGACTTCACCGCGAGGATATTTCCCTTCTTATTAAAATTTTGAAAAAACTCGTTGCGGCAGGAAACACGGTCGTCGTTGTCGAGCATCAGACCGACGTCCTTCTTGCGTGTGATTGGTTGCTTGAGCTCGGCCCGGAGGCGGGGGCGGGCGGCGGGATGCTCGTCGCGGCGGGAACGCCGGAGCAGGTGGCGGAGGGACAAACGGCGACGGCACCTTTTTTAAAGAACGCGATCTCGGAGGCGGGAAGAATGTCATCCGCCGACGGATGCCTCCGCGAAGAGTCGTGCACCCGTTACAACGGGCACGGAGAGCGTTCCCGAATCGTTCTTCGCGGCGTGCGCGAACACAATTTGAAAAACGTCTCTTTGGAAATTCCCCATCGCGCACTCACCGTGTTTTCGGGTGTTTCCGGTTCCGGGAAATCCTCGCTCGCGTTCGATGTAATTTTTGCGGAAGGGCAACGGCGTTTTATGGAATGCATGAGCGCTTACGCTCGTCAGTTTGTCGAACAGATGCCCCGCCCGGACACGGACGTATTGGAAGGCTTGCCTCCGACCGTCGCTATTGAGCAGCGCATCACACGGGGGAGTGCGAAATCCACTGTCGCGACCGTTACGGAAGTGGCACAGTATCTGCGATTGCTTTTCGCCAGAATCGGAGTCATGCACAATCCTCGCACGGGAACGCCGCTCGTTGCGGGGTCGCGGGAACAGGTTACGGAGCGTATTGCCGTCGTTTTGAAAAACAGAAAGAAAAAAGACCTGCTGTTTCTTGCGGCTCCTCTTATCCGAAACCGGAAAGGGCACCACCAGCCGCTTGCAACGTGGGCAATCGAACACGGCTTCGAAAAGTTGCGTATCGACGGAACGATTACGGATTTGAAAGACTTCAAGCCGCTCGATCGATACAGAGAACACGACATCGAGGTTGTTGTTACAAAGCTTTCCGCCGGAAATGTCGGCGTTTCCGGATTAAAAGAGTCGGTTTCGGAAGCATTGCGCCTCGGGAAAGGCATTGCCGTTTTGTGCGACGGCCGCGGGAACGTCGTTGAGTGGCTTTCGCGGGAACGTATCGATCCGGCGACGGGTGAAGCATTTCCCGAGCTCGACCCGAAAAATTTTTCGTGGAATTCTCCGTGCGGCTGGTGTGAGAAATGTCACGGACACGGGCGCGTCGTGGAGGCGTGGGGTGCCGAAGAGAATTCGCTCAACGATAATGCGCTTTCCGATCGCGTGTCGCGTAAAACCTGTCCGTCGTGCAACGGAGAGCGTTTAAACCCCGTTGCGCGTGCCGTGAGAATTTTTACCGACGGAAAATGCGCGGCGGGAACGTCTTTCACGCTCCCGCAACTTTTGGCACTTCCGCCCGCCCGTCTGCTCGATGTTCTCGAACATTTGAAACTCGGCGTGCGGGATAAAGCCGTCGCCGCTCGCATCGTTCCCGAAGTCCGGGCGCGATTGAAATTCCTTTCGGGTGTCGGCTTGGGCTACCTGACGCTTGAGCGCGCAAGCAATACGCTTTCCGGCGGGGAGGCGCAGCGAATTCGCCTCGCGGCACAACTCGGATCGAATCTCTCCGGGGCGCTTTACGTTTTGGACGAGCCGAGTATCGGACTGCATCCGCGCGACAATACGCAACTTATCGAATCGCTTAAAAATCTGCGGGATCGCGGGAATACGGTGCTTGTTGTCGAGCACGATGAAGATACCATACGGGCGGCAGACAACGTTGTTGACCTCGGCCCCGGTTCGGGGACGCAGGGCGGAGAAATTCTCTTTTCCGGAACACCGAAAAATCTGGAACGAAGCGCGAAGGCGAAAAACTCGAAAACGGCAAAGTTCTTGTCTTCGGGAATCGCGCACCCGATGCGAGGCGGCTGGAGAAAAATCTCCCGAAGCGGAGACTTTGTTTCCGTGGCGGGTGCCCGATTGCGAAACCTGAAGTGCGTCGACGTAAAGTTCGCCGTCGGGTGCCTCAATGTTGTTTGCGGCGTTTCCGGCGCAGGAAAATCCACATTGGTTTCCGACTTGCTCGCGCCTGTTCTCTCTTATGCCGTATCCGAAAAATTAAATACGGTTACGGGGAATAGAGCTCTGCGGGAAGGGCTTATCGACGACGATTCCGGGTCGGCGGTTTTTGATGAAATACGAGGCGGGAACGCATTTCGAAAACTCGTCGTCGTTGATCAGGAACCCATCGGGAAAACTTCACGTTCGACGCCGGCGACCTACATCGGAGCTTTCGATATTATTCGGCAGGTTTTCTCCGCTCTCCCCGAAGCGAGAATGCGAGGATACTCGGCGGGATTTTTTTCCTTCAATACGAAGGGCGGGCGTTGCGAAACCTGTGCGGGGGCCGGGCGCGTGAAGCTCGAGATGAACTTTATGCCGGATACGAGCATCGTCTGCGAGGACTGCGCGGGAACGCGCTATTCTCCGGCTGTCGCCGATATTCGATGGAACGGGAAAACCGTTGCGGACGTGCTCGCCATGACGTTTGCGGAAGCGGCGGAGTTTTTCTCCTTTCATAAAAAATTACAGGAAATATGTGCTTTGATGACGGAGTGCGGGTTGGGGTATCTGACGCTCGGGCAAAGCTCTCCGACACTTTCCGGCGGGGAATCGCAACGACTCAAGCTCGTCAGTGAACTTGTTGCCGCTCTGCCTTCGTGGAAGGAGCGTATGGGGAAAACGCGGACGGGAACGCCGCAAAAGAACTGTTACATCCTTGAAGAGCCGACCATCGGGCTCCACCAGGCGGATTGCGAGAAGTTGCTGCTTCTGTTGCATCGGCTGGCGGACGAAGGTCATACGGTTATTGTTGTGGAACACCACCTTGACGTTCTCGCCGAGGCGGATCGCATCATCGAAGTCGGACCGGACGGCGGGAACGCGGGCGGGCGTATTCTTTATCAGGGGAATGTTTCCGGATTGGCAAAGCTTCCCGAAGAAAAATCTCCGAC
>CAZPYE010000029.1:0-4291 GCA_964590115.1 uncultured Enterobacteriaceae bacterium | reverse complement strand
GCGGCGTTCCCGTAGCGCAACGATGCCCCGTCGAGCAAAATCGCGACATCGCCCTTGTTTTTCAGTGTTAGGCTTTTCCCGTCTTTTGCGGGAACGCATTGCGGTTTCCCCTGCGGGATTTTCATGTTCGGAAAATCCGCTTTGACGAGATCCGCGAAGGTGATTTCGGCAAGACGTTTTGCTCCGAGTGCATTCGGATGAAGTCCGTCGGGGAGATAAAACTCGGGATGCGATGCGAGCGGCGTATAAGCATCGATGCCGTAGGCTTTGTATTCCTTCGCAATTTTTGAAAGAAGCTTTTCTGCGGTCGGACGATTTTTTGCCGAGCCGTTGTCCTGCTTCGGGAAAGAATACTCGGGGACGAATACGTTGCCCGGGAAGGTCGCTTTTCCGTCCGGACCGCGAAAGTCCGGAGCAAGCTTTGTCCACATCATCAGAGAGACGTTTTTGCGTCCGCCGACCCAATCGTCAATCAGTCGTTCATATCCGGAGACGAAGAGTTTTTCGTCCCACCATGCGCCCGTGTCGTTGATTCCGAGGTTGCAGATATAAACGTCCGCCTGCCATGCCGACCCGTCGCGGTGCTCTGTATTGTCTCCGAGCCAGCGTTTACGGTTTTTTTGGCTCGGGTAATCGCCGCAGGTCTTTCCGGGATTTCCGAAATTGCGGACTTCGAATCCGGGCCCCAGGAGTTTTCCGAGTTGGGCAGGGTAATTGTCGACGTTTCGGGTCGGAATAAGGTAGCCGAAAGTAATCGAGTCGCCGATGCACGCGACTTTCGTTGCGGCGCATAAGGCACTCGCAAAAAGTGTCAGAACGGAAAAGACCGTTGCGGTAAGGAGAGGTATTTTTTTCATAATAAAGGGGAAAGATTGGTCGGACGTGAGGGATTCGAACCCCCGACCCTCTGCTCCCAAAGCAGATGCGCTAGCCAGACTGCGCTAACGTCCGATTTTTTCTTTGAGAATCGTTTTTTATTGCTCTCGTTGTCAACACAATATTCCATTGAGCTTTCCCAAATTACTTTTTAAAACCACAACATTTCGAAAATACCTATGGAAAATTCTTCTATCGACGGAAACATCGAACCCGCATACACGGAATCGAACAAATATCCGATGTTTCTCGCTATCGGCGCCTTTGTTCTCAGCGGGCTTTCTCTCGTGTTCGCATGGAACACGAAAAGCAATCTCACCCGCCACAAGGACACGATTATCAAAGAAGTGAATGACGCTGTCGAAGTTGCAAAACAGGCGGCGGCAGACGCTCGTAACGGCGGCGTGAGCGGTGACGGTATCGCAACGCTCAAAACGGATTTTGAAGAGCTCCAAGCCAACGTGAAGGCAGAGTATTCGAAGCTCAAAAACAGCGTAGAACAGCTCATCGCTCATGCGAAAAAAACGGAAGCTCGCCTAAATGCGATCGGCGGCGGGAACGCGGCCCCGGCGACTGCCGCTCCGTCGAGCACCGCTTCCGGCACGAGCGCTCGGGCTACTGCCGCTTCGTCTTCTTCCGGAACCTACAAGGTTAAGAAGGGCGACTATCCGGCGAAAATTGCCAAGGACCTCGGGGTTTCTCTCAAGGCCTTGCTGGATGCTAACCCCGGACTTGACCCGAAAAAGCTCCAAATCGGCCAGGAACTGAAAGTTCCCGCGAATCAATAACGTAGCCGTCCGAAATCATGCGCCCGCAAAAATGCGGGCGTATATTTTTTTTCCGTCAACCGTTAAGCACCTCTTCCTTGAAATGAATACGCCTGCTCACTGGAATCTCTCTGCGGAAAATCTGCACGCACACTGCGTTGTCTTCGACGTTTACAAGGAGCATTTCGCACATCCGACGGACGGGCGGCACGGCGATTTTTATGTCGCCCGCGCTCCGGATTGGGTGACGGTTGTTCCCGTAACGATTGACGGGAAAATTATCCTCGTCAATCAGTTCCGCTTCGGAATTCGCGAGCTTTCGTGGGAGTTTCCCGGCGGCGTTATTGATAGCGGTGAAGACTTTCTCCGCGCTGCCGTCCGGGAGGTCGTCGAAGAAACCGGATATCGCGGAGACGAGCCGATTGTGCTCGGCAATGCGGCTTCCAATCCGGCGATTTTCAACAACCGCTGTCATTTTGTCCTCATCGAAAACTGTCGCAAGGTTGAGACGACGAATTTTGATGCGAACGAAGAAATAGAAATGAAGCTCGCGTCTCCGGATGAGGTGTTGACGCTTGCTCGAAACGGCGAGATGAAACACGCATTGATGCTTACCGCCCTTGCGAAGGTTCTGCTTTTGCGCCCCGATATTTTTTCCCGAAAGGAATAAAAAAACGATCCCTGCGGGGATCGTTTTTTTTATTCAGTTTTCTTCGTCGAATTTTCTCTCGAATAACTCCTGAAGATTATCAAGCATCCGGATTGCTTCGGCGGGAACGCCTGTCGCAATAAAATTCAATTTCGCGCCGCAACCCGCCGCCAGCATCATCAGCCCCATAATACTCTTGCCGTTGACCTGCTCGTCATCTTTTACGACATCGAGTCCGACCGTCGGAAACTTGTTTGCGATGCGAACAATCATTGCGGCGGGACGGGCGTGAATCCCCATCTTGTTTTGAACAATCAGTTCTCTGGTGTGCGTGCTGTCAGACATGGTTAAAGTCAAAATGGAAATAATTGCGCGGGAACGCGGCAAGAAAAAAAATGAGGCATCACGGCGCGTCTCGCGTCCGGTGTTTGTTTTCTGAAAATAATTTTCAAGACAACCGAAAATGTTTATCGTCCGAGAAATGAGATTTTTCAAATGTTTTGCTATTCTTTCTGTTTTTGTTTTTGCCGTTTCTGCGGAGATTTCCCTTTTCGCAAATGAATCGAATGTTACGCGAGCGCTTCCTGCGACCTGTGTTCCCGAGGGGCGGGAAAACCTCGGGTGGTGGAAAAATATGAACGACAGCTTTAACGCTATTGCCCGGGAGCGAAATGCGAAAATCGTTTTTCTGGGAGACTCCATTACCGATTTGTGGCGCCGTGTGCCTTCCGCACGCGGAGGAAAGGCGGTTTGGGATGCTCGGATAGCCCCGCTTGATGCCGTGAATTTCGGGATTTCCGGCGACCGCACGGAAAATATTCTGTGGCGCTTGGACAGCGGAAATCTTTCGGGAAAAATGAATCCTAAACTCGTCGTTCTGATGATAGGAACGAATAATTGGAGAAACAGCCCGGAAGACACGGCGCAGGGTATTAAGGCAATCCTGACGAAAATTCACGGGCAGCACCCGCAAACGAAAATCCTTCTCCTTGCCGTGTTCCCGCGCGGTGCCGACAAGACCGATGCAAAGCGGCAGACCAACGAAAAGGTGAACGGAATCATCAAAGGATTTGCGGACGGGCGCAGAGTTTACTGGCTCGACATTAACAAGGTTTTTCTTGAGAAAGATTCGGAGGAGACGCTCCCGCGATCGGTTATGCCCGATTTGCTGCACCCGAACGAAGAGGGTTATCGGCGATGGGCGGAGGCTGTTGTTCCCGTGATTAAACGCCTTGTCCGTTAATTTGCGCTTTTCGTGCAGCCTGTTTTTCGTTGACTTACACGGCGGGAACACGTTTTATTATCCGCTCTTTTAGCCACGGAGAGATGACAGAGTGGCCGATTGTGCCTGACTCGAAATCAGGTGTGCCGCAAGGCACCGGGGGTTCGAATCCCTCTCTCTCCGCCACTTTCGGAGGCGACCGCACGGTCGCCTCTTTTTTTGCGTTGATTGTAGGATGCAACGGCAAGTCCGCTGTTATTGTGGTTTGCTTGTGTTGTCATCTTTTACGAAATTGAGCTTTGTTTTTCGCGACTGCAAGACTTTTTTTGTTTTTGATTTGATTTTATTTTTTCGGTTCTCTACGGTTCGAAAATCATGAAAATCGCGAAAAATATGTATTTTTTTCCGAACCGGAAGCGTCAGCCCTTTGTTTACGAACGGCGTATTGACGGACGACGCGTTTCGCGTTGTTTCGCGACGCGGGAAGCCATGGAAGCCTTTGCGGGAGCGGTTTCGAAGGATACGCCCGTGGCGAAGGTTACCGGCGCGGATGCGGTGTTGCTTCGCAAAATCAGAAGTGTTTGCGGTGATTTTGACCCGCTTCAAGCCGTGATTTGGTGGAAAAAGCATTACGTTGCGCCCGTGGGGAATGTCCCTCCGGCAGATGTCGCTTTTGAGCGGTTTGTCGAATGGCTCAAAGAATCCGGGCGAAGTGCAACGCACCTTCGTGCCATCGAGCGCGACGGGCGGAAGTTTCGCGCTTACTGGCAAGGGCGC
>CAZPYE010000028.1:0-19783 GCA_964590115.1 uncultured Enterobacteriaceae bacterium | reverse complement strand
CGATGCTTGAGTAAAGCATCTGCGAGTTCCCGGTAAAACGGAATCCATGAAAATTTTCGTCGGACATGGCAACAGGAGGAAATGAGTAAGGTCGGTTCGAATAATGTTCGGCTGTGACAGGAAAGCGAGGACGCGTGGGAGCGTATGCTACGCATCCAAGCTTTCTTTATCGAGGAGAAATTCCTTTACGCCGATTGTGACGTAGCCTTTTTCGTCGCGTTGTGGCTTCATGCTTTTTTCGATGATGATAATTTTTTTGAAGGAATCGCCTGTTTTGTCGAAAGAGGCGGTTTCCTGCCGGTACTTTTCCCGGTCGGGAATCGCGTAGGCGGACTGGATGTAATATTTTTTGCTTCCGAGAGTTGCGATGAAATCAATTTCGCGGCGGATGCGGATTTCCTTACCGACCCGGTCGCGTTCCCGCGACTCCACAATGCCAACGTCGATGTGATATCCGCGGTAGCGCAACTCATTATAAATCACGTTTTCCATAATGTGCGTAGGTTCAATCTGCCTGAAATTCAAGTGCGCGTTACGGAGCCCGACATCTTCAAAATAAATTTTGTAAGGGGTTCCTATATATTTTCTGCCTTTGACGTTGTATTGCTTTACGCGGGAGAGCATAAATGCGTCTTCCATGAGGCGGATATATTTGTCCACCGTTGCTGCGCAAATTTTTCTTTTGTGAACGGTGTTTATTGTGTTGGCGATATTTCGGGGATTGGTCAGTGTCGAAATTCCTGACGCCACGACATCGAGGACTTCTCCGAGCGTTGCTTCGTCCTGTAGCGCGTAACGGTTTTTAATGTCCCGCAAATAAAGGTGTTTCATTTGCGAGGCGAGGTAGGTTGATTTTTGTTCTTCGGTCGACATGAGCGCCGCCGCCGGTAAGCCGCCGTAAACGGAATAATCGTCGAACGCGTCGCCTTTGTCTCCGCCTTTGAATGTGTAGTATTCGGAAAACGAAAGTGGAAGAACATGAACCTCGTCGCCGCGACCTTCGAACTCGGTTAAAATATCTTTGGATAAGAATTTAGAATTACTTCCGGTTACATATACATCCAGATTGCTTTTGCGAAGAAATCCGTTCAGCACGGCTTCAAACGCGCCGAGCTCCTGCACTTCATCAAGCAGAATATAGTAGGTGTTCCCGTCGGTAATTTGCGGGTGAAGCCAGTTCAGGAATTTGGCGGGATCGACTTTTCCTCCGGGGCGTCCGTTATCAAGAAGAAGCGGGTTTTCTCCGATTTTCATCAAATCGTCGGCGGAGTCGAAAGCGAGTTTGATGATGTGCTCGGAGGGAACGCCTTCCGCGAGGAGGTGTTCATAGAACAGCGTGTTGAGCAAATAGGATTTTCCGCTTCTGCGAATTCCGGTGATTACCTTGATGAAGCCGTTCTGCTTCCGGGCGATAAGCCTGTTCAGGTATACGTCGCGTCTGATTTGCATATAAAATTCTCCGTCTAATATTTTTGTCGTTTGCGGCAGTTTTGCTAGATGGAATATGTATGGTTTTATAAAAAACGACAAGTCTTTCATCTAATTTTTTTTGCCGTTTGCGGCAGTTTTGTTAGATGGAGGAAGAAAATTAACACGAAAAATTCGTGTTAATTTGTGTTCATTCGCGGTTCCGTTTTCTAAGAAAGTTCGCGGAACATGACGGGGAAGGTGTCGGCGGCGGGAACGCGGGTCCAGAGCTCGAAGGCGAGGGCACCTTGCCATGCGAGCATGGAGCGACCGTCGGCGGCGGGAAGATTGCGTTCCCGTGCGGCGGCGACGAGCGCGCTTGTGTGCGATCCGTAAGTCGTATCATAAACGGCGATACTGTTTTTCAAAAGTTCCGGCGGGAACGGCGATGCGTCATCGGGCTTTAAGCCGAGCGAAGTCGCGTTGACGACGAGTGCCGCGTTCCCGGCGGAGAGATTTCGTATGTCGTGCGCGGCGAGAAAGGATATTTCCCCCTGCGGGAAAAACTTTCGCAGGTTTGCAATCAGAGTTTCGGCTCGTTCGCGGGAGCGGTTGACGATGGTCAGTGCCGCGCAATTTTGCGCGAGCGCGGTCGCCGCAATTGCCCGCGCCGCGCCGCCGGCACCGAGAAGCACAACGTGCGTTCCCGCGAGCTTCGCGCCGAGTTGCATTTCCGCCGCGTGCGCGAAACCGCGACCGTCGGTGTTTTCCCCGCGCCAACCGCCGAGCGCGTCGTCCCGCACGAGCGTGTTTGCCGCGCCGATGATTTCGGCTTCGGGAGAAAGTTTTTTCAAAAGAGGGATTGCGGCGACTTTGTGCGGAATCGTCAGGTTGAGCCCGTGAAAGTTTTTTTCAAAAAACAGCGGGAGTGCTTCGGCGAGTTCTTCCGGCGCGATTTCGAAGCGAAAGTAGCGACGCCCGGCAAGCTCCGGTCTGCGTTCCCGCGCGGCGGCGAAGGCGGCGTTGTGCATTTTCGGCGAGAGCGAGTGTGCAATCGGTTTGCCGAGCACGGCAAAGCCCGGTTCGCGGCGCGTCCACGCGCGCAAATCGTCCGGTGTGTAAACTTTCTCGGTGCAAGCCATATTTCTATTAGAAAACAGAAATTCGGTATCGGCAAATTTCAATTTGCACGACAGGAATCTGTCAGGTTTAATTTTTGATAAACATCAACTCTTTTTCAAAACCTATGGACGGCAAAACCGGCAACAACGAATCTTTCCCCGGCGAACTTGATTTGAGCTCGCTTTCATCGCTTAGCCTTGAGCCCTCGTGGGCATCCGGAGACAAGACGGAGAAAATCTCCGTCGGGCGAGTTTCCCGCGACGACCGGCGCGGAGGTGCGACTCGTCGGGAGCGTCCGTCCGGCACCGGGTTTCGTGATCGCCGACCGCCGCGTAATCGCGATGCGGGCGGAGAGACTTCCGCCCCGCGTTCTGAAGAACGTCCGTCGCGCAGAGACCGCTCGGGCAAACCTCGCCGCGACGAACGCCGAGGCGGAAAGCGCCCGGATCGCGTTCCCGCGCCGCGCGTTGTCGATGTGGCGTTTTTCCCGGAAGAAAAGCCGTTTGCGGTTTTGTCGAAGGCGATAAAGAATTCGGCGCGGACGTATGCACTTTTTGAAATTGCGAATTTGATTTTGGAAAAGCCGGAGCGTTTTACGATTGTCGTAAAACCGCTTGCCCGGAACGTGAATCCCGACAGGAAGGCGGACGTTCCCGCCGATGCCGCCCCGATACTCTTTGTCAGCGTTCCCGACGGAATGCCGTTTCTGAATGAGGCGGATGCGTTCGCGTATGTTTTTGCCCGCCACGCCGATAAATTCTTTACGAAGGAAACGGTGGAAGCGGACGCGCCGAAAGGCAACTTCGCGATGGTCGCCAAGTGCGGGTTTACGGGCGAGTTGCTTGCGCCTCCGAACTATCACGCGTATCAGCAGATTTTGCGCGATCATCATGCTGCAAATTTTCCGAAAATGCCGTTTGAGAAATTCATGTCGCGCCTCGAAACCGTCAAGGATCAGGAAGCCATCGACGCATGGGCTGCCAAGATGAAAACGGTCGAACGCTACACCGTCAAAGATCGTAAGGACGGAGAGCCGGAAACGCTCGACGGTGCAGGCGCGGCAAAGGCATTTTTGCTTTCCTGCCGTAAAAACAAGGTTGTTCGGATGCTCGGTTCGGCTCGTATTCCCGGAAAAATGCTTGAGCAGATGCCGATGGGGCTGATGAAGACCTGCATTGAGCACGAACTCGAATTTCAGCGCAAATTCCCGTTAAATACGGCGAACTTCCTTCGCGGTCGCCTGCGTCGTTCCGGATTCTCGCTGTTCAAGCGCGGAGCAAAAGGGATTACGCTCGTCTGCGCGATTCGCCGCAAGTTCCGCACGCCGGAATCCGTTTTCTCCGATACGATTCAGCGTATTTTCGATTTCCTCGAAAAACACCCGAACACCAAGGTTCAGGATTTGCCCAAGCTGATGCTCGGGCTCGGAGACGATACGCCCAAGGCGGAAGCCGTTCCCGCCGGCGACGGTGAGGTATCCGACGCCGCGGCCGCGCCGGCGGAATCCGCGACGGCGGCGGGAACGCCCTCCGATGCCGAAGCACAACTCTCGGAGTTGCTTGTAAACGTGCGTTGGCTGGTTCTCGAAGGCTACGTCTCCGAACTTTCCGACGGCGCGCTTTTCACGTATCCGAAAATGACGGCGGCACAGGCAAAAGCCGCTGCGAAGGAAGAGGACGCCGAATCCAAAAACGACGGCGTTCCCGCCGAGGAAAAGCCGGACGACATTGCGGCAACGATTCCGCCCGCTCCGGAAATGCCCGATGTCCCCGCCGCTGACGAACCGACGCCGGAGGTGCCGGTTGCAAGCGAGCCGGAAACGTCTCCCGCCGAGTAAAGACGGGCAACGTGCAAAAAAAAACGAAAGGCTTTAACGGATTTCGCCCTGATTCGGCTCCGTTAAAGCCTTTCGGCTTTTTTTTATCTTTGATTTTTTCGAAAATCAGCGGGCGATTGCAAGAAGGTCGGGAAGTTCGACGCGTTTTTCATAGAGCGCCTTCCCGACGATTGCCCCGTTCAGATTCGTATGCGTTCCCGCGAGGTCTCGGAGGCGCAAAATATCTTCTCTTCGGGAAACTCCGCCCGATGCGATGATGTCGGCATTCGTGCTGCGGAGCATTTCTTCGAGTGCCGGGATATTGGGGCCTTTCAGCATTCCGTCGGTAGCAATGTCGGTGTAAATGATTGTTCGCACGCCGAGTTTCGCCGCCGTTCCCGCAAGCTCCGTTGCGCGGCGCGAAGTTACGTCTACCCAACCCTTTACGGCGACAAATCCGTCTTTGGCATCAATTCCGACTGCGATTTTTTCGCCGCCGAACGTTTTCACGAGAGCGGAGACAAAGGCATCGTCGTTTGCCGCTTTTGTCCCGACGATTGCCCGGGTCGCGCCTGCATCGAGGACGGCGCGGACGTTTTCGATCGTTCGCAAACCGCCGCCGAATTGAATTTTCAGTCCGGTTTCGGCAATGCGCCTCAGCGCTTCGATGTTTCGCGGTTCTCCGCCGAACGCTCCGTCGAGGTCGACGACGTGAATCCACGCACTTCCGTCGCTTGCGAATGCTTTCGCCGGGTCGGCGGGATCTTCAAAATATTTTGTCGCGTCTTCGGCGACACCCTGTCGGAGGCGAACGCAATTTCCGCCCTGAATATCGATTGCCGGATAAATAATCATAGCGGGCAATTTAACGAAATTCGTTCCCGCCGTTCAATCTGATAAACGCGGCGACCGTTGTTATTCGTTTTTATCGGAGAGCGGTCTGCTTGCGTAGTGATTGGCGAGAATCGTGCAGATGAGGAGTTGAAGCTGGTGGTAAAACATAATCGGCAGCACGATAAGCCCGATTTGCGGCGCGCTTCCGAAAATGAGTTTTGCCATCGGGACACCGCCTGCGAGCGTTTTTTTCGAGCCGCAGAAAACCGCCGTGATTTCGTCGGATTTTTTGAATCCGAATGCGCGGGCCGCAAAGGTCGTTCCCGCGAGCGCCACCGTGAGCAAAATCGCCGCGCCGACAAATGTTTCGAGCAAAAGCCCCGCGCCGTGTTTCGTCCAGAGTCCGTCGTAAACCGAATCCGCAAACGACGAAAAAACGAGGAGCAAAATTACGAATTTGTCGAAGATGTTAATGTATTTTTTGTAGGGCAGGATGAAATTGTAAACCGGCGGATTCAAAATTTGTCCCAGCAAAAACGGCAGAAAAAGCAGCACGAAAAGATTCAGCACGGTTTCGCCGATCGGAAGCGCGTTCCCGCCCGTCGATGCAAAAATGCTCACAATGAGCGGAGTGAGAAAAATCCCGAGAATACTCGAAAGCGAGGCGTTGAAAATCGCCGCGGGAACGTTCCCGCGCGCCACCGCCGTCATTGCGACGGACGAGGAAATCGTGGACGGAATTGCGCCCAAAAAGTAGAACCCGAGCACCAAATCCGCCGGAATGAAATTTTTTGCGATTTGGCAAAACAGAAACGCGACAATCGGGAAAACGACAAACGTCGTAACCTGTACGCAAACGTGAATTTTCCAGGAAAGAATTCCGTCTCGCAGATTTTTCCGAGAAATTCCGAGTCCGTGAAAAAAGAAAATCAGCGCGATGCCGAGGTCGGAAAGTTTGTCTGCGTGAATGATGCCGCCGCTACGCCCGACGTTCGGGAAAAACGTGGCGAGCAGGACGCAGGAAATCATGCCGAGCAGGAACCAATCCTTAAAAATATTCGGAATAACGAATTTTCGCGGTTTTGCGGGAACGTTCATTTTTTAGAAAATTTTACGGGAGAAGCGGCATCTTGCCGCTTCCGGGGGACTTTCGATCTTTTTGGGGCCACGGAATTTTTTTATAAAAACTATGTTCATCTTGAAATCTGTGGCAAAAAACTTCGCGAATATTTGCTGAAGCGACAGGTGTTTCGCTTCTCCCGCTATTTCGCGTTCCCGCGCAATTTCTCCCGCAAAGTGTTCCAGTGTGCGAGGCGTTCGGCGATGGCGGCTTCGGCGCCGTTGCTTTTCGGCGTATAAAGTTTAAGCGGCGTTTCCAGATACGTTTGCCCGGAAATGCCTTCGGGGAATTCGTGGGAATAAAGATAGGTTTTCCCGTGTCCGAGAGATTTATTCAGCTTCGTATGAGCATCGCGCAAATGCAGAGGCACTTTTTGGCGCGGGGCGTTGCGCACGGCAGCTTTTGCCGCGAAAAGCGCCTCCGTCGCCGAGTTGCTTTTCGGGCAGGTTGCGAGGAAAATTACCGCATGAGCGAGATTGAGCGCACACTCGGGAAGCCCGACGAAATCGCACGCCTGTTGGCACGCAACGGCGACGCCGATGGCACGCGAATCCGCCAGTCCGATGTCTTCGCTCGACAATATCACGAGCCTCCGTGCGATGAAGCGCGGGTCTTCGCCGCCTTCAAGCATTACGGCGAGCCAGTAAAGCGCCGCATCGGGGTCGCTTCCCCGAACGGATTTGATGAAGGCGGAAACGGTATCGTAATGTTCGTCTTCGCCGCGGTCGTAGCGGATTTGGCGTTCCCGTGCGAACGCCTCCAAGTCGTCTTCGTCAATGGCGGTTTTCGGCGGGCGCGACAGAGCAAGGGTTTCCAGCGTGTTCAACGCACGGCGCATATCGCCTTCGCACATCTGCGCGACGGATCGCAAAACGTTTTCGCTCGCGGAGATTTCAAGCAGTCCGAGACCGCGCTCCTTGTCCGCAAGTGCGCGGGAGAGGGCGGAGACAACGTGTTTTTCTTCGACGGGTTCAAGCCGGAAAAGATGCGAGCGCGACAGTAGCGGCGGGATTACGTAAAATCCCGGGTTGTGCGTCGTACAACCGATGAGGCGCACGTTTCCGGCTTCGACATCGGGCAAAAGCAGGTCCTGTTGTGCTTTGTTGAAACGGTGGATTTCATCGATGAGAAGCAACGTGCGGCGTTGCGGGAACGCACGAGCGACACGGAGAATTTCGCGCAATTCGCCGGTATTGGAAAGCACGGCGTTTACGTGTTCGCATCGGCAGTGCGTAACCGTGGCGATGGCTTCTGCGAGCGTCGTTTTCCCGCACCCCGGCGGACCGTAAAAAAGCAGGCTTCCGAAATTGTCCGTTTCGATGAGGCGGGGCAGGAGTGCGCCTTTCCCGAGGATTTTTTCGTGTCCGAGGATTTCGCTTAAATCACGCGGGCGCATACGCGCGGCGAGCGGACGGCGGAAGCCCGTCTGCGAATCGGGTTCCGACGGCATCGCCGAAGCGTTCCCGCACGACCGCTCGGGAATGTCTCCGGCGTTCCCGCCGAAAAGCGAATCTTCAAAATCTTCTGCCATTTTTTTCTTCGGGAAAAAGCTATGCCTCCGCCGCCGTTCCCGCAAATTGAAATTTAGCGCGCCGGCTTTATCGGCGCAGAGACCGGATACCGGAAACCTGTAACCGGCATCGTGCTTAGGTTTTTGCCAGCGGCAAAAACTTTGAAGTGTTTGCCGGTCTCTCGTCTCTATTTACAGGTCTCCAAATTGAAATTTGCCTGCGGCAAATTTCAATTTAGCGTTGTGCGACGGTGTGAATTTCTTTTGAATACGCAAAATTTTCACAGTTCTTCGAACTGCTACGCCGGAATCGCCGCGCCCGTGATGCGCTCCTGACGAAGTTTTTTTCCCGTCAGTGTCGGAATGAATCCCTTTGGGGAAATGCGAACAACGCCGATGATAATTGCCGACCGTTCATGCGATTCTTTGCGGGTAAGCGAAGACAAGTAACAACCCAAAGAAAGTATAAATAACTGCAATGACAGAAGAACAGAATCAGGACGCACCGCAAACGGCGGAATCTGCCGTCCTTCCCCCGGTGCCGGAAATGCCCGCCGCGCCCGAACCCGCACCTGCGGAAGAAAAACAGGAACGCCTCGTCGAATCCTCCCTCGAAGCCTCGCACAGCGAAGCGCTTCCCCTCAGCCCGATTGATGCTTCCTCCGACGAGCCCGTTCCCGCCGAGAACGGCGCGGAAAAGAAACAGGGACGCCGCGGATTGCGTCGCGGAAATGCCGGACGCGGACGTCGCGACGGGAAAAACGCCGCGCAAAGTGTCGGAATCGTCGAAAATCCCGGAGAAGTGAAAGAAACGCTTTCCGGAAAGTTCGTGGACGGCTATGAAAAGGACAAGGAGTTTCGTCGTGCGCGGGAACGCCGCGAGAAAACGGCGAATGTCGCCGCGACCGAAGGGGAACCGAACGCTCAGGGCTGGTGTCTCAAGGATGCGCCGGAAGGTGCCCGTCGCCGCCACCCGCAGTCGAACACCAATTCCAATCGTGCGAAGCTCATTATCGAGCCTGCCCCGATTCCGGAACAGGAAAAGGATCCGTCGTTCTGGCAGAAATTCAAAGCCAAAATCCTTTCGATTTTCGGTTTGAATAAAAAGAAGAAAAAGCACGACAAGAAACGTCGCGGCGGAAAATACCGCAACAAGCACGGAAAAAAGTTCCAGGGCGGAAAAAACGACCGCAACGGCGGAAATCGTGATTTTCGCGGCGGGAATCGTCGCGGGCGCCATCATCGGGGACCGCGTCCCGGAAATTCGGGTGCCCGTCCGCAAAACGGCGGGAGCGGCAACACGCCGGCCGCCTAAGGGCAGTTTGAAAAAAAAATCGGTGAACGTTTTTGTTCGCCGATTTTTTTTGTGCGTTTTTTGCGCGCCGGGCGGCGTGCGCATGCGGCGGAATATGCGAAACGGAAATTTCCTTTTCGGGATTTCCGTTTCGTATTATCTTCGGACAACTATGATTTATTACCTTGAAGACGTTCTCAAAGTTTATTCGAATCCGCTTCCGGCGCTGATTTATTTCGCGCAGGAAGTTCACCGGCAGACGCAGGTTTCGGACGCGATGCAGGTTGAGGCGTGGGATCATCCGGAGGCGGTTGAGACGGTGCTCGTCGAGTCGAATGAAACGACGGCGAAGAGCGTGGAACGCCTGGTCTCGCTGGCAAACGAGGAATCGCATCCGGACGTGGTTGAAATCGACGCGGGAACGCCGCAGATCGGGATTTTTGAGTTCGTTCGCATCGTGGCGATTGCTCGTATTCTGTTGCCGAAAACGTTGGTGCGCCTGTCTGCGAATTGCGGGGCGATGTCGGCGGGCGCGCTTGCGCTTTGTGTTTCTGCGGGCGCGAATTCCGCGTTTTTTGCAGGCGCCATGCTGGAGCCGTTGTCGCTGCGTCCGCTCGACGTGAAGGAGCATCACAGGAAAGTTCACGGTTGCCAAGGCGACGGGTCCTGCGGGCATTGCACCTGCGGAAAGCACTGATTGAGAGTCGATTGCCGTTATTCATTCGAAAAAAAAACTTCCGAAAATGTCCGATTCCCGACAAGCCGTTCCCGAAGAAACGCCTTTCAGCGACTTTGTTCATTTGCACGTTCACTCGCAGTTTTCTCTGCTGGACGGTGCAACGAATATTAAGAAGCTCGCGGCGAAGGCGAAGGCGGACGGTATGGCGGCGGTCGCTCTGACCGACCACGGGAACATGTTCGGGATAAAGCTTTTTTACGATACCTGCCGCAAGGCAAAGATAAAACCGATTCTGGGATGTGAGGCCTATGTCGCCCGCAGAACGCGTTTTGACAAAGGGAAAAATATTCCCGCGGGAACGGACGAAAAAATCGACCGCTCGGGGAATCACCTCATTTTGCTTGCGAAAAATCACACCGGCTACCGCAATCTCGTGCGGCTGATTTCTCTCGGCTGGACGGAGGGGAATTATTATCGCCCGCGCATCGATAAAGAGATTTTGGAAAAATATCACGAAGGGCTCATCGTTTGTTCCGCATGTATCGCCGGGGAAATTCCTTCGAAGATTCTTGCCGGAGACGAAGCCGGAGCCGAGGCTTCCGCGCGCTGGTTTCAGCAGGTCTTCGGCGAGGATTTCTATCTCGAAATCATGCGGCATCCGAACAACGTTTCGGAGGACACGCGCGATGTTTACGAGCGTCAGCTTCGTGCCGAAAAAGGGATTTTCAGAATTGCGGAGAAACTCGGAATCAAGGTTGTCGCGACAAACGACGTTCACTTTCTGAACGAAAAAGACGCGGACGCCCATGATATTTTGCTCTGCCTCAATTCCGGGAAAAAAGTTACCGACGAAAATCGCCTGCGCTACACGCGTCAGGAGTGGTTTAAGACGACGGCGGAAATGAAGGCTTTGTTTCACGACCACCCGGAAACCTTGCTGAATACGCTCGAAGTTGCCAACAAGGTGGAAGAATACAACTTGGATTCGCCTCCGATTATGCCGGTGTTCCCGATCCCGGAATCTTTCGGAACCGAAGCCGAATTGCGGGAACGCCTGAGCGAAGCCGAGTTGCGGGCGGAATTCGGAGAGCGTTACGAAAAACTCGGCGGAGCGGAAAAAGTTTACAGAATCCGTTTCGAATACGATTACTTACGCCATCTGACAATGGAGGGTGCCATGCGCCGCTGGGAGGGAAACATTCCCGAAGACGCACAGGAACGCATCGATTTTGAGCTTACGACGATTAAGACAATGGGTTTTCCGGGCTACTTTCTTATCGTGCAGGACTTTATCGCTGCGGCACGGAAAATGGGCGTGCTCGTCGGGCCCGGACGCGGGAGCGCTGCCGGAAGCGTCGTCGCGTATTGCCTCGGGATTACGGGAATTAACCCGATGAAGTATGATTTGCTGTTCGAACGCTTTTTAAATCCCGACCGTATTTCGATGCCGGATATCGATATCGACTTCGACGACGAAGGGCGCGGGAAAGTGCTCGAATGGGTTTCGCAAAAATACGGGCAGGATCATGTGGCGCATATCGTAACGTTCGGCAGTATGGCGCCGCGCATGGCGATTAAGGATGTCGCCCGCGTGTTGGATTTGCCGCTTTCCGAAGCGAACCGCCTCGCCAAACTCGTTCCCGCCAAGCCGAAAATAACGATGGATGCGGCAATGGCGGAAAGCCCGCAGTTGCGCGAGGAAAAGAATTCCAACGATGCCCTTGTCGTCAGCACTCTCAATTTCGCGGAAGCATTGGACGGCTCTATCCGGCAGACGGGCGTTCACGCCTGCGGAACGCTGATTTCGCGCGATCCGCTGATTGAAACGATTCCCGTAATGCCGACGCCTGACGATAATTTGCTCACAACGCAGTATGACGGGCATTTCGTTGAGCCGATCGGGTTGCTCAAAATGGACTTTCTCGGGCTGAAAACGCTTACGATTTTGAAAAACTGTCTGGCGAATGTGCGGGAGGCGAAGGGAATCGAGTTCGACATCAATGCGATTCCGCTCGACGACCGGGAAACCTTCGGCGTGTTTGCCCGAGGGGAAACGACGGGGCTGTTTCAGTTTGAATCGGGAGGAATGAAAAAATACCTGCGCCTGCTTAAGCCGAATCGCTTTGAGGACCTCGTTGCCATGAACGCGCTCTACCGTCCCGGACCGATGGAATACATTCCTCAGTTCATTCGGCGTAAGCACGGAGACGATCGCATTGTTTACGACCATCCGCTGATGGAACGCTACCTGAAAGATACTTACGGAATCACGGTGTATCAGGAACAGGTCATGTTGCTTTCTCGCGAGTTGGGGCAATTTACACGCGGCGAGTCCGACGTGTTGCGTAAGGCGATGGGAAAAAAACAGCTCGATACGATGGCGAAACTTCAGGAAAAATTCCATCGCGGGTGTCTCGAAAATCCTCGGTTTATGGAGCCGCTCAAGGACAACCGAAAGAAAGCGGAGGAACTCATCGAGAAAATCTGGAAGGACTGGACGGCGTTCGCCGAATATGCGTTTAACAAGTCTCACTCCGTTTGTTACGCCTATGTCGCTTATCAGACCGGCTATCTCAAAGCGCATTATCCGGTGGAATACATGGCGGCTGTTCTCGACTCCGAAATGAGTAATCCGGAAAAGATGCTCGGCGTTATTGCCGAATGCGAAAGTATGGGCATCCGCGTTCTCGGTCCGAACGTCAATACGTCGAATGTGTTTTTTACGCCCGATCCCGCGAACAATGCGATTCACTTCGGCTTTCGTGCGCTCAAGGGTTTGGGCGAGAAAGTGGCACAGGCAATTATCGAAGAGCGTTCCCGCGGCGGAAAATACAAGGGATTCGTCGATTTCATGGAGCGCCTTTGCACGAAACGCATTACCGTGAAAAACGAAGAGACCGGAGAAGTCCGGGAAACCAATTTGAACCTCGGAAGAAGCCTTGCGACACTTGTCGAAACCGGCGGCTTTGACAATTGCGAGGACTACTACGACCGCAATCACATTCAGGCCTCTTTTATCTCCGTCCGCGATTTTCTTCAGAAAAATACGGAGGAAGACGACTTTACGATGGAGCTCGGTATTTTGGACGATCGCCGCACCGCAAAGGACTATATGGATTGCAGCGGTACGCCGATGTCGCCTTCGGAAAAACTCCGGAAGGAAAAGGAGCTGCTGGGGCTTTACCTTTCCGGGCATCCGTTCAATATCTACGCCGGGCTTGACCAGGCGCTTTCCACGTTTTCCGGAGCGCTTGAAGATTGCAGGCTTCCGAAGTCCGTAAAAAACCATCAGGTTCGCATTTGCGGAATCATAGAAGACATTGTCATAAAGTTTACGGCGGATAACCGCAAGTTCGCCACGTTCTCGTTTGAGACGCGCAAAGAAAAATACAGTCTCGTGTGTTTTGCTTCCGATTATCAGGAGTTCGCCTCCTACATCAAGGAGGGCGCACAGGTCGTTCTCGATTGTGAGTTGCGCTATCGGGAACGGCAGGAAGAATGGAGCCTTCAGGTCGCACGTATTTCCAATATGAAGGAACAGGTGCCGAGATTGCTCAAGAAGGTCGTTTTTGTCGTTAATCCGGAAGAGGATGTTCCCGCCTTTATCGAAAACAGGCTGTTGCGGCACGTCAGTGAAAATTCCGGCGGCACGCGCATCGCCCTCGCGCAGAGACAACCCGACGGAAGCCTCGTCGAAGCGGATCTTCCCGAGCACGTTCAAACCTTTTTCCCCGTGGAAAAATTTTCCGCGCTTGTCAGGGAGCCGGCAGTGCTCGGTTATCGCGTTGTCGCGTCCGCTCCGTATCGTCGCCCGTCTCGCTTTCCGGATCGGCGGTAACGGGAACGTCCGGTTGCGTTCCCGCTCAAAAGAACGGGCTTACACCAGACTTTCAATCGCCTCGACAATGGCGGGAACGGTGGCGCGGCTCGCAACGGCGGCGACGGGAATTCCCGATTTTTTCAGCGTCGATGCCGTCGGTTCGCCGATGGCGACAACGCGCGGTCGGACGGCTGTTTTTTCCAAACGTAAATTCGGTGCCTGCGTGATGAACGATTGTACTGCGCTACCGCTGGCGAAAACAATGAAGTGCGCTCCGTGTGCCCGAAAATCCGCGAGTGCGGCATCGTGCTCGTTTACGTCGGCGGCATCCGTCGAATAGCACGGGAACGTATCGACAATCGCATGCGCTTCCTCCGCAAGGCGACGGGCGAGCGTGTCGGGATTACGATTTCCGGTAACGACGCAGATTTTAAGATTTTCCAAATCCTGCTCCGCAATCATTTTTTCCGCCAAAGCCGTTCCCGTGTGTTCTTCGGGGACGATTTCCGCTTCGAGGTGAAGTTCCTCCACGGCTTTCTGTGTCGCCGGACCGACGCACGCGATGCGGCACGGACCGAGCCACCGCAAATCCCTGAAGCGGGCAAAAAACTTTTTGAAAAATCCGCGCACGCCGTTCGCACTCGTAAAAATGAGCCAATCGTATTCGGAGACTCCGGAGAAAATTTCATTTGCGATTTCTTCGTTCCCGTCGAGCGAAATTTCGATCAGCGGCATTTCAATGACGCTTGCTCCGCGTGCTTCGAGCGCCGTGCGCAATTCCGCATTTCTGTCTTCGGAGCGCGTAATAACGACGCGATAATTCTTTAAAGGATTCATTTCCATTTTTCTTTCAAAAAGTTGCGGATTCTATTTCGCCAAGCCCCAGCGGGACGAGAACGGATACAGGATAAAAAGAGCGGAGCCGACAATGTCGTCTTCGGGAACGCCGCCCCAGCCGCGGGAGTCGTAGCTGTTCGCGGAGTTGTCTCCGAGTGCATAGAAAAACCCTTCGGGGACGCGGAAATTTTGTGTGAGTTGCCAGCTGTACGGCGAGGGCGCTCCGCTCGTAGGCAAGTAGCCGTAGTATTTTTCCCGGGGTGTCGGCGTATTGTTGCGCACGACGGCTTCCGAAAAATCGGCGGGAACGCCGTTCACAAAAAGTTTTCCGTTATCGACGCGAAGCACATCGCCGGGCAGACCGGAAAGACGCTTAATGTAATAAAGCTCGACGTTGTTCAGCCCCGGAATGTTGCGTGTGCGAAAAACAAACGGGTCTCCGCGATCCGGCTTGAGGAAGTGGTAGCTCATCCGGTTGACGAGCACCATGTCTCCGCCGAAAATTTTAAAGTTGAGCAGGTTTTCTCCGGCGCGAACGCGTTTCCCGGTTCGAAGTGCGGGCGAGCCGTCCGGCAATGTCGTCAATTGCGCGTTTTTGAAAACCTCGCGCCAACGGAGGGCTTCGGGGACGGATTCGTCGTCGGCATCCGGGAAAAATGTTTTGAGCAACACCGCATTCAGCGAAAACTCGCGCGGAACGGAAACGGGAACGCGGTTCCCGCCGACGTAGAGACTGTAAACGTCCTGTCCCGGAGAAATCACCGTTCCCGTCGCTCCGTCTTTTTCCGGAGGCAGAAGGGAAAGACCGCGCCCGTTCGCGTCGCGGCGAAGCGGAATGAGAACTTCCCCGCTCGAAGGCGATTTAATCTCGTAAAACGACGCACTGCGGAAAATGCGTTCCGCCCACTTGCCGAGAACATTTTCCGTGCCCGTGCAAATTTCCGAGGTCATTCCGTTGTATGTCGGAAACATCGAATTGGTCGGAATTTTAAAAGGCTGAATAAAGAACGCGCGAATCCCCCCGGCGAGGATTGCGGCGACAATGATGAGCTCAACCCATTCCGGGAGCTTTTTCTGCGGGAAAATCGTGCCGCCGAGTTCGCTCAAAACGGACTCCAACTCCGCCGATTTTTCTTCGAGCGATTCCGGCGAAAACGGCGTTCCCGCAAGCGCCTTTTTTACTTCGGAAACGGCTTCGTCAAAGCGTTCCCGCTCGCTCTCGTCAAAAATATCGCCGCGATAGCGCAAAACCTTTTCGGAGGAAATGAGCAAATTTTCCGCACGCTTGCGCAAGGCTTTATCGGACTTTTTTCCGGAAAAAAACATCTTGGCGAAACAATAGACGCGCAACATCGAAATGAAAACAGAAATTTAGCGCGTCACTTTTTGTCCGTGCCTAATTTGATTGAGACAAATTTCGCGCGGGCGACGCTTATCTTGTGTGTTTGGTTAAGTTCATTTGAGGTTAATAGAGACAGAGAGAAGTTAGAGTTAAGTCAGTTGCAATACTCCGGCGGGAACGTAGTTCTCGCCGGAGGTTCTTTTTCTCGCCTTCGGGAGGAGAACGTTTCCGTGAAGTTTACATGCGTTCAAGCGGCTTGATGCCGAGGAGACGGAGTCCGGTTTCGAGAATGATACAGGTGCGCGCGCAAAGGCGCAGGCGCAGGGCGCGAACGGCGGGATCATCGACCATGACTTTGTCGGCGTTGTAGAACGAGGAAAACGCTCCGGCGAGGTCGAAGAGGTAGCCGCAGATGTGGTGCGGCTTGAGCTCGTCGCAGGCGGCTTGGACGGCGGCGGAGAACCCGAGAAGCTTTTTTGCGAGGGCAACTTCTGCGTCGGTCGCGGGAACGCGTTTTTCGCCGTCGGCGGAAATTTCTTCGAGAGACGTTCCCGCCTTGCGGAATACGCTGCGGATGCGGGCAACCGCATAGAGCAGGTAGGGCGCGGTGTTGCCTTCAAAGGCGAGCAGACGCTCCCATGCGAACATGTAATCTCCGGTGCGGTTGGACATCAAATCGACGTAGCGGATCGCGGCGACACCGATGGTTTCGGCGATTTTGCGGCGTTCGGACTCGTCGAGATCCGGATTTTTCTCGGAAACGATGGCGAAGGCGCGTTCGACGGCTTCGGCGACGAGCGCTTTGAGGCGAATCGTTCCGCCTTCTTTGGTTTTGAGCGGCTTGCCGTTGGCTCCGAGAATTTTTCCGAAGGAAACATGACGGAGCGACGGGAGCGCGTAGTTTTTGCTCTTAAACCAGCGCGCCGCCGTAAGGAAAAGCATGCGGAAGTGGTCGCATTGGCGGTCGTCGGTAACGTAAACGATTTCGTCGGCGTTAAAATGTTCGACGCGGTAGAGGAGCGTTGCGAGGTCGGTGGACGCGTAGTTGGAGCCGCCGTCTTTTTTGCGCACGATAAAGGGCGCGGCATTTTCGTTGCGGCGGGAGTAGCGCGGGTCGTCATCGTTCCAGACGATGAGGGCTCCGTCGTCCTCTTCGGCAATCCCGCATTCGGAAAGCTCGTCGTAAACGCGGCCGACCTTGTCGCGGTAGAAGCTTTCGCCGAGTGTAACGTCGGGTTTTACGCCGAAGACATCGTACATTTTTTCGCAGGCGGCGTTTGAGACGCGCACGATGCGTTCCCAGAGGGCGAGGTTTTCGGGATCGCCTTGCTGAAGTTTGACGAGTTCGGCGCGGGCGGCATCCATCGCTCCGGGATTTTTCTCCGCGTCTTTACAAAACGCGGTGCCGGACTTGTAAAGCTCTTCGAGTTGCTCGAGAGCAACTTCGTCGTCCTGCGGGAACGCGAAGTTTTGTCTTTTGATTTCAAAAATAAGCACGCCGAAATTGGTGCCCCAGTCTCCGATGTGATTATCGCGCACGAGGTCGGCACCGCAGAAGGCGAGCAGGCGCGCGATGGCTTCGCCGATGTCCATGATGCGCAGGTGTCCGACGTGCATTTGCTTGGCCGTGTTTGTCGAAGGGTAGTCGATAACGACTTTTTTTCCGCGATAGGCGGATTCTGCGGATTTGTGCAAATCTTCCGCGCCGCGGTAGCGCACGAGCCACTGTGCGAGGAATTCCGGCGAAAGTTTAAAGTTGATGAATCCGGGTCCTGCGATGGAGATTTCGACGAGCGAGGAATCGATTTCGCCGGATGCCTTCAGTGCATCGGTGAGGGCGGTTGCGAGGGCGCGGGGATTGGCTTTCGCGCGTTTGGCTTCCGCGAGCACGCCGTTTGCCTGATAGTCTCCGAAGCGCGGGTCGGCGGGGCGCATTTCGGGGGAAAACTCCTCCGTGAAGCCGTCGAGCGTTCCCGCGACGCGGCGCAAAATTACATCGAGTTCCTTAGCCGGATTGAACCAAATATCCATAATGCGTCCAGTAAATGCGTTCCCGAACGTTCCCGCAAATTGAAATTTGGCAAAGCGTTTTCAAATCTTCGGCGAATTTCAATTTTCTTGCGTTTTGAGGCGGAAAAGAGTTTGCTCTCCGTAAAAATACGGTAGGCGGAATTTTCGTCTGCCATGCGTGATAATCCCCCTCATTTACCCATTCGTTTATGAAAGTCCGTTTGCCTCTTTCGCTCCTTTTTGCGTGCGCGGTGCCCGCCGTTTCGGTTTTTGCCGCCGAAGCGACTTCTTCCGCCTCGATTATCGATCCGGCGAAGCCGACATCCGTCTTTGACGACAAATATCTGAGCAAGCAGTGGCAGTGGTATACGAGCAAGAACGGCGTGAATATCGTTCCCGTGTGGCGACAGGGAATTACCGGAAGCGGCGTCGTAATCGGGATTATCGACGAGTGGATTGAGCCGAATTTTGAGGATTTGAACGTTTCTCCGTATAACCCTTCAGACAATGCCTACGACGGCTCCGGTCTCAGTAAAGACTTTGTCGGAACGGAGGTTATTCCGACGGATAATCCGGATACGGAGGAAGACGAATCGGAAACGCAAATATACACGGACGAGAATCACGGGCAGTTTGTCGCCGGGATGGCGGCGGCCATCGGCGGGAACGGTGTCGGTGTCGCCGGTGCCGCACCGGGGGCGACCATCGCCGGATTGCACGTCGATTTGACGCTGTCGACCATTCTGCAGGCGGCGTATTGGGCTTCGGGCGTGAGCGTCAATTCCTCGACCGGTGCGGTATCCTACTCGAACGAGGCGGCAATTCAGGTGAAAAACTGTTCGTTCGGAAGCAATTTCAATCAGGTCGGAGAAAAAGAGTTTTGGGACGCAATTGCCGCAACGTCCGCAAACAATGTCATTTACGTGTTCTCGGCGGGTAATTCCCGGGGAGAGGACTCTTACAGCCGCCCGGGCTCGACCGGATGGAGCAGCGAGGGAAGTTGCCCCGACATCATCAATGTCGGCGCCACCAATGACGACGGGCGATACACTTCGTTCTCGTGCTTCGGTTCTAACCTCTTCGTTTCCGCGCCGGGCGAGGCTGTCGTCTCGACCGACCGCTCGGCGGATCTCGGTTACAACGCCGGGGGGCTGAGCTCTTCGGACAGCGATTCGGACTCCGATTCGGGAACCTCAATTTCCAACGGGAACTACGCGAGCAGTGACGGGACATCCTTTTCGTCTCCGTTGGTCGCCGGCGTGATCGCTCTCGGAAAGGAAATTTGCGCTCCGATGGACGCACGTTGGGCAAAGTATGCCATTGCTTATTCCTCCGGCGGCGGAGAATCGCCGAATATCGATTATGTCTGGGACAGCACGTCAAAAACCTACGTTCAGGCAAGCGGATACAGCGAAAAAACAACGGATTCCGAAACCGGAGAAAGCGTAACGACAAATCGTATCGTTACCGGGAATTGGGCGTATAATACGGCGTCCGGGTTGTGGTTTAACAATAACTACGGCTTCGGGATGATTGATCCCGAGGGTTTCGTGGAAAAAGTGCGCAATATCGCCTACACGACTGTGGAAACCGCTTATACGGCGACCTCTTCGGCCGGGATTGTCGGTTCGGCGGCAACGAAGTCCTCAAACGACGTATGGGGCGCGGATTTTTCCGTCGCCGTTGCCGGAGCGAGCGAGGGCGGAACCGTTAAGTCGTTTTTGACTCAGAACGTGGAAACCGTTTCCGTCACGGTAAAATTTTCCGAGGAGGCTATTGCGAGTGAGGATTTTGACCTTTGCTCTCTGAAGGTTATTCTGACGGATTCCAACGGCTACGAAAGCGTGCTTGTTCAGCGCGGAAGCGAAGATCCGGAAATTACCGTCGCAGACGTGGAAATCAGCGAATACACATTTCTTTCAAACGCATTTTGGGGCGGTGCATATACGGGAACGGGCGACTGGACCGTGCGCGTTGAATACGACGGGCTGA
>CAZPYE010000027.1:0-20913 GCA_964590115.1 uncultured Enterobacteriaceae bacterium | reverse complement strand
GGGAATTACGCTTCGTAAAAGATGTTTTCAAAATTCTTTTCCCGCTTGCGGGAACGCATTTACCTCTAAGCTTTAAGCCCTAAGCGCTCATCTTCTTTAATCTCTAACCTCTAATCTTTAATCTCTCCATTACTCTTTGCCGAATTCGCCGGTATCGCCCCTTATCCGACAGATTGTCAGGAAAGCACAATCGTTGTCTCCGGAAGGCGTGCGCCGGACGGAGTTTTTCTCCGCGGCAAAAACGACGTAATAAACAGCAAAATTCCGATACGCCCGACAAACATCGTTCCCGCGAGTAGATATTTTCCCGGCTCTCCCAGTTGCGGAGTTATTCCGCAGGAAAGCCCCACCGTCCCCACGGCGGATACCGACTCGAACGCCAGCGACAGAAAATCGAGTTCCGGATGCAGAATGCACAGCGATACGGTTACGGCAAAGACCGCCGTTGCGCCGAGAAGCACGATTGCCAATGCCTGATTTGCGAAATCGCTATCCAACCGCCGCCCGAAAACCTCAAGATCGCGCCGACCCAAAACATACTGTCTCAGAGAAAGCACCGCGACGGCGAAGGTTGTCGTTTTAATTCCGCCCGCCGTCGAAAAGGGGCTTCCGCCGATAAACATCAGCGCCATGAGCAGGACTTTTGCCGCCGGAGTAATGTTGGCGGTCGGCTCAATATCAAAGCCGGCGGTTCGCGACGTTCCCGCGAGGAAGAACGCCCGCCGCAGAGAATCTCCGCCCCAACTTGCCCAATCCAAGACGTAAAACGCAACGAAGCCGAAAATGATGAGTCCGAACGACGTAACGAGCACGATTTTCGTATGCGTTGTCAGCCTCACGGGAACGTGGCGGATTTTCCGGCTCCACAAAAACGTTCGCAGGCGGTTCAGGAAAAACATCCAAAAATCCCGAATTACGGGAAAGCCCAAGCCGCCGATGATTGCCATTACGAAGAGCGAGGAAATCATCGTCATGCTCTGTCCGAGTTCGGGATTGGTCATGCCGCCGGGAACGCAGGAGAGCCCGGCATTACAAAAACCGGAAACCGCATGAAAAACGGAGAAAAACACCGGGTGCGCCGCCGAGATTTCCGTTCCCGCCGTCGAAAGATAAATCGAAACCGCGCCGATTGCCTCCGCCGCGAACGTAAATCCGACCATCACGGCAAGCACCGTTCCGATTTGCCCCATATTTTCCTCGCTGAACAGATCCTGAAAATCAAAACGATTTTTCAGAGAAAGCCCGCCGGCAAAGAAATAGGCAAAAAAGTAGGTAATTGTCATCACGCCCAACCCTCCGAGCTGAATCAGCGCCAGCAGAATGCACAACCCGTTGAACGTAAGCTCCGTCGCCACGTCAAAAGGCGAAAGCCCCGTAACGCAAACCGCGCTCGTCGCAAGGAACAAAGAATCGCACCACGAAATCCCGTTTACGCTTGCGTTCGGCGTTTTCAGAAGAAGCGTTCCCGCGAGAATAAGCAGCACGAAGCTCAAAATAAAAACGCGCCCGGGCGTCAGAGAAACGCCTTTAAAAAACGAATTCCGAAAGCGAATTCCGCGCAACATTAGAACCCACAGAATCAGCGCGTTCAGCCCGGCGGCATAACCCAGACGCATCGTCTGCGGAGCGACTTCGGGGAAAAGAGCAATCAGCCCGCTCAACATCGGTGCATAGGCGACAACCATCGCCAACGCCGCGCAAAACAGCAGACTCTCAAACCAGTGTTTCACGAAACGCCGCAAAATCGACTCTCGGCGGAAAACCATTCGCAAAACCTCCTGAAGCAAAAAGAGCCCGACCGTACAACGCGTTCCCGTCCGCAACCAAAAAAGTTGTGAATCCGGAATCTGCCACCCGATAATCGCCACAACGATTGTCAGCGCCAAAAGCAGACACACGACGCCGATGCCGTTGACCAATCGCCGTGCCCACACGTTCCCGTCATCGGGATTTTCTTTCGAGAAACCATCCATGAAGAATAGCCCTCTTTTGTATCAAACGCCCCCGCCTTTTTAAAGGGCAAAGGGGAAGCGACGAACATTCTCGCGGCGCAATAGAACAGAGGGAAAGCTTAATGCTTAGAGCTTAAAGAGGTGCAGTCAGAGATAAGTAACGCTTTTGAGGGTGCGAAGAGGTTACAAATCGCGGCAAGCTCAACTCTGCTTCAAAAAAAAACGTTCCCGCGAATTGCTTCACGGGAACGCCGATCTATATGAATAATATCTTACAAAAATTATTTGCGGCGGCGACGCGATGCGACCAATGCCAACGCACCCAAGCCCGCAAGCATACCGAACGCCGACGGCTCCGGAATCGCGTAAGAGCCGGAAAGATTCGAATAACTGCCGACCGTTGCGTAGTCTGAAGAGCCGGTGGAAAGCGCGCTGAACGAAACCTCACTCGTTGACGTCAGTGTCTTATTATCTATGGTTTTATCGCCGGATTTGACGATAAAACTCAACGCTTTGGAATCAATATCGTAAGAAATGGTAAAGTTGAAATCGCGGTCAGCGGTAGCGAAATCGGCAAAGGTACCGAGCGTCAGCGAATTATGATTACCGGCACCGTTCGCAACGACAAACATCGTCCCATCGGTTTTACCGGATGCTGTTCCGTTGTTCCAACGAATCTGGAATCCTCCGGGGTATCCGCCGGACGAAAACGGGTCTGTTCCCGTCGCAATAACGGTCGTCCCCCATTGGTTTGAGCTCGTTCCCGCCGTATAAGACCAGTCAAAGGAGATTTCCCACTTCTCGAGTCCCTCGATTGAACCGGAAGAAAGCGAGGTCGGGTTTATTATATTGACTGCGTTGGTTTCGCCCGACCACGAAGTGGTATCAAACGTGATTTGTTCCGCATTAGCGAAACCTGTTCCTGCGGCGAGAAGTGCCGCGACTGTAATACTTTTTTTCATTTTTTTTTAGATGTTGTGTTTGTTTTTGATATTTGAGAACGAGAACCGAAACACAAAAGCAGTGCCTTTATACACTATCATTTTTGTCTCAATTCTCGGCAGGATTTTCGCAAAAAAAAAAACGCGGCATGCAAGTCTTTTTTACAAAAATTTTGAAAAAAAACGCCGAGACTTTGCGCGAGGGTTCCGTTACGCCGCGAGTGCGTCGGAGAGCAAATGCGTCATTTGCGCGGGGCGGTTTCGGTTTGTGCGTATCCCCAGCCTCCGATCGCGTTGAGTTTTCCGCAGCTTGTCCGCTCTTCGTAACTTCAAAAGCGTAACCTATTTCTGACCGCACCTCTTCAAGCTCTAAGCATTAAGCTTTCCCTCTGCTCCATTGCGCCGCACGGCCCCGGCAACGCTCCTGCGCAGGAGCGTTGATGTTCTTCGTGCTTTTTTTTTTTCAGCGGGAAGCGGAACAAATTTCGTCAAGCATGGCGGCGAAATTTTCCGGTCGGGCATCGGGCAGAATTCCGTGACCGAGATTAAATATGTGTCCGTGTTCTCCGTGCATATCTTCCAAAACTTTCCGCGTGCGCGCCCGCACGATTTTCTCATCGGAAAAGCTCAACACGACCGGATCGAGATTGCCTTGCAGTGCGAGGTGGCGCGTTCCCGCGAGCCTGCGAATCGAGGAAAGCCTGTACGTCCAATCTACGCCGAGCACCTGTGCTCCCGCCGCCGCGATTTGCGGAGCCAAATGGGACATTCCCTTGGCAAAAACGATGACGGGAACGCCTTCGGGGAGCGCGGAAATGATTTTCCGAATCCAACGCAGAGACAATTTTTCGTATTCGTCTTCCGTGCAAAGAGACGCCCATGAGTCGAAAATCTGAACGGCATCCGCGCCGGCGGCGATTTGCATATTGAGGGAAGCGGCAACGGCGTCGGAAAGTTTTTCCGCCAAGGCGTCAAAAAGCGACGGAGCCTCCGCCGCCAAGCGTTTGATTTTTGAAAACTGCTTGGCGCTTCCGCCCTCCACCATATAAACGGCGAGCGTCCACGGGGAGCCGGCGAAACCGAGAAGCGCGCGATTCCCGCCGAGCTCCGCCCGCACGAGGCGCATTGCCCGAGCCATGTAATCGAGGCGTTCGGGAACATCTTCCGCCTTGCCGAGCGCCGCCAGTTTTTCCTCCGAATCCAGCGTAAAATCCATCGCGATTCCGCCGCTTTCGCGAAACGAATATCCCTGCCCGAGAGCTTCGGGAATCGTCAGAATATCGCTGAACAAAATTGCCGCATCCAGTTGCGCAAATCTCCGCACCGGTTGCAGCGTCGCTTCGGCGGCGAGCTCGGGCGTGCGCACCAACGTCAAAAAATCGTAACGCTCCTTAAGAGAGCGATACTCCGGCAAATAGCGCCCCGCCTGCCGCATAACCCACGCGGGAACGCGATCCGTCGGAGCGCAACGGCACGCCGCCAAAAAACGTTCCCGCGAAGTCATTCCGCTTACCACTGGTTGTTCAGGTTTTTCGTTTGAACGTCGTTCATATCGTAGTTGCGCTCTTTGCAACCGCGAATCGGACGCGCATCTTTGAATTCAAGCTCTATGACGTTGATTTCGTTTTTCCCGGATTTCAAAAATGAAGCCGGGCAATACAAACGCAACTGCGGTCCGACGGGCTTGCCGTCCGCCGTTTGGCTCCAATAACGCCCGAGGTTATGCCCGTTTACGTAGAGCACGCCCTTCCCCCACTTCGACATGTCGAAAAATGTATCCGCAACCGTCGACAGGTTAAAGGTCCCTCGAAAATGTCCTCCGCGAATGCCGGACAAATCAATCTTTGTCGATTTTGCGTCCTCGCAGACGGATTTTTCCGTCAGTGTCTTCGGTGTAAGCGTCCAGTTTTTCAGCGGCTTTCCGTCCAAACGCACTTCGCCGACGATGCCCTTGCGGTCGCTTTCCATTTTTCCGCCGTAATTGATGTGCCCCATGCCTTCGACCATTATCGTGAGGGTTGCGGGCTTCCCGCGGGCGGGAACGGCAACGGGCGATTTTTTCATCCGTCGATCGACGGCAGCGATAAAGTTATCGTCGATGTAAATGTGCGCGTAGTCGTGCAATCCGTCGAAGTCGAGCGTTCCCGCTGCGCCGGCGGGAATTTCGGTGCGATAAAAAGCGAGCCCCTGATTTTGCCCGAATGCTTCGAAATACGGAGCGTCTTTGAACTTTCCGCCATTTTTGAGGTCCTGTGTATTTTGGCTTATCCCGGCAAAAAATTTCGGCGTGAACTCTTTGATTTCCATTGAGGGAATCGGCTTCGGGATTTCGGGAATTTTCTCTTTACCTGCGAGTGCGGTTTGAATGATCTCGCGGTATTGGTAATATTCCTTGGTCGGATTGCCCTGCTCGTTAATCGGCGAACCGTAGTCGTAGCTCGTCAAATCCGTATGGTAGTCGCCGCCCGTGCGCGGATCGTTGTTCGCGCCCGCCGTAAAGCCGAAATTCGTTCCGCCGTGGACCGGGAACACACTGAACGAGCGCCCCGTTCCCATATACCACTTGATGCTGCCGGACAGATTTGTCGGCGCCCAATTGCCTTCGCCCCAGCGACGCAGCCAGCCCGGATACGTTTCCGAGGAAAATACGGGCACGCCCGGATTGTATTTGTTGGCGACTCGCCACGCGCCGTCGTTTTGTCCCGGATCAAGCCCGATGCAAACGTCCTTGTCCGGATAAATCATGCCGCGCAGGAAGTGATCGCCCGCGCCGTCGGACATATAGAGCGGAGTAAAGCCCTGTTTCGTCCAAAAATCCTTCAGCCAACGCAGATATTCCGGATCCTTGCGCGGCCAGCTTCCGTGCTCGTTTTCGATCTGCGTCATCAGAATCGGTCCTCCGTTTTGAGCGCGGAAAGGTTTCACGACTTCGGCAATTGCCTTCAGATAGCGCGTCTGCGCCTTCATAAAATTTTTATCCTTAACGGTGCGGATTTTCGCATCCCTGTCCTTGAGCAAATACGCGGGAAGCCCGCCGAAATCCCACTCGCCGCACACATACGGACCCGGGCGGAAAAGCACCCACATTCCGTTGTCTTGGCAAAGCCGGAGAAATGCCGCGATGTCGCGATTCCCCGTCTTAAAGTCAAATGAACCGTCGGGTTGCTCAAAATCGTTCCACATCGTGTAAAACGCAATCGTGTTCAACCCCATCGCCTTACACATTTTGATGCGGTGATCCCAGTATTCGCGCGGAATGCGTTGCGGGTGAATTTCCCCGCCGCGAATCTGAAACGGCTTTCCGTTCAGCACGAAAATCCCGTCCTGCGGATTCTGCGGGTTTTGCGCAAATTCAAACTTCACGGGAACGTTTGATTTTTTCGGAGCGGCGGACAAACCTGCCGTTCCCGCGCAAAATGCGGACAAGCCCGCGGCAAGGAGCAACAATCGTGTTTTCATAGATTCTTTCGAGGAAATTCGGGGATTTTTCATGTCCGGAAAAAACTATGAGCGCACAAATCCCTGCGCAATATTTTTTCTTTCTCCGACAGCGTTCGCCGGCGCCGGCGTTTTCCGGGAATGGTGCCGTGGCCTCTTTTCCCATTAAAAAGCTTTCAACTCCCGGCGGGAACGCTTATCTTTTCCCCAATTATTATGTCAGACAACAACGAACAACCCAGACAGCAAACGATTAGCCTTCCGGTAATCGCACAGAATTTCTTCGGCGCACTTCAGCGCCACTTTGACCTTCTCGCGTTCAACCTTGCGGGAACGCAATCCGTCGACGAGGAAAAATACAATCATTTCTCCGCGCTGACGAAAATGATGCCGGTCGCCCAGCTTCATCGCAATTTCGACCAGATGAAAACGTTTGCGCACGGGCTGATGCTCCGCCAGTCCGTCAACGACCTGCTCTCGATGATTGCCGCCTGCATGGACAACTGCCATTTGCTCTGCACGCTTTTCGCCAACAAAAAAGCGATGGAAGCCGACCCGAAAGCGACCAACGAACTCGTCGGACGCAAGCAGGAAGCATTCGTCAACTCCGCACTTCAGGACAAATTTGAAGTTTTCGAAAAAGAATTCGGCATTCTCTGCGAACTCGAAGACGGCATCACCAACATGGCAATCGCCCTTCGCTCGCTGATGCAAAACAACGGCGTCGTTACCGCGCAGGACGTGGACGACGACGGCGAACTTGTCTTTGAATTCAAAACGGTGCAAACGATTCAGCCCGCCAAGGAAGGCGAACGCCCGGAAGTGCGCCTCGCAGACACGCGCCGCGCATTCAAGGCGGGAGACACGATTGACCTCACGAACAGCGAACTTCTGAGCCTGAACACGACGGTTGCGGCGTTTTTCGACGCGCTTTTCAAATCCGTCGCCGCATTCGGGAAAAAAACCATCGGCGAACCCGAAGGAGAAAAGCCCGATGCGTAAGCTCTGTAAAATCGTGCTCGCCGTTCTCGCCCTCGCGGGAACGCTGGCTCTCGCCGCGTGCGGAGGTCCGAAAGTTTTCCACTACGGGAACGGCACGCCGAACGTAACCGTCGAACAGGCCTAAGAAACAGAATTATTTCCGGTGCTTCCCTCCGAGAAGAAATTTTCATTTTCAGGCGTCGCAGCTCTTTGGGTCGCGACGCTTTATTTTGCGCAAGGACTTCCGAACGCCATTGTCGATCTCGTTGCCCCCGTGGCGATGAAGGACCTCGGATTCTCCAACGGTGTCATCACATTTGTCGCCGCATGGGCATATTTGCCGTGGGTTTTGAAGGCGTTGTGGAGTCCGTTGGTGGACAGCATCGGACGCAAGCGCGGGTGGATTCTGAAAATGCAGGCTGCGGGTGCGCTCCTGCTCATTGCCTTCGCGGGAACGCTTTTCTTCGACGCGCCCGCGATTCTGCTCGTCGCCGTGCTTTTCCTGATTGCCGTGTTTTCCGCGACGCACGACATTGCCGCAGACGGTTTTTACATGCTCGCTCTCGATTCCGGAAGGCAGGCGTTTTTCTCCGGATGGCGCAGCACGTTTTTTCGGCTTTCTCAGGTTTTCGCAAAAGGCGGAATCATTGCGGTCGCGGGACTGATAATCGGAGCCGGCGCGAGCGCGGGAACGGCATGGACGCAGGTCTTTCTCGGCATCGCGGCGCTCACGGGAATCTTCGCGCTTGCGCACACGCTGATTCTTCCGCATCCGGAAAACGACGTTCCCGCGGGAACGGAAAAAACATCGCTCTTGTCTGATTTTTCGGATACATGGGAAACGTTTTTCAAAAAAGAACGCATCGGGTTTCTGCTGTTTTTCCTGCTGTTTTTCCGCTTCGGCGAAGTGCAAATCGGCGTGATTTCCCCGCTGTTTTTTAAAGACGCAATCGAGCACGGCGGCTTGGCACTCGACAACAGAATGTTCGGTCTGCTCAACGGCACGTTCGGTGTCGTCGCGATGCTTGCCGGAGGCGTAATTGCGGGCTGGCTTGTTTCCCGCAACGGCTTGCGCGCTTGGCTTCTGCCGATGATTTGGCTTTTGAATCTGCCGGATTTCATTTACGTCGCCCTCGCGCACTGGCAACCGGCGTCTCCGGCGATTATCGGAACCGGAATTGTGATTGAACAGTTCGGCTACGGTTTCGGGTTTACCGGCTACATGCTCTATATGCTTTACGCGTGCGCGGGAACGCGGCGCGCCGTCGCTCACTACGCGATATGCACGGCATTTATGGCACTCGGCGTGATGATTCCGAAGTTCTGGTCTGGAGCGCTACAACAGCTCATCGGCTACGAAAACTTCTTCTGGTGGTCGATTTTTTGCACGCTCCCGGGATTTTTGATTGTCTCGGAAGCCCGCAAACATCTGCCTGAAGAATTCGGAAAGAAAATCTGACGAAGGCACCGGAACGCCCTTCAAATTTTTTGTGAAATAAAAACGTATGAATTTTTCAGAAACATTTTTCTCCCTGCCCCGAAGTATCAAACTCGCCAACGGCGTTCCCGCGTTTTTCCGGAGAACGCTCCCGTCGGGGTTGGTTTCCGTTCAGGTTTGGGTAAAAACCGGAAGCATCCACGAAAGCGAATTCCTCGGCGGAGGACTGTCGCATTATCTCGAGCACATGGTGTTTAAGGGTTCGGAAAAATTTTCCGCGGAGGAAATCACGCGCCGCGTCCAAGCCGTCGGCGGCAATATTAACGCCTACACAACGTTCTCGCGAACGGTTTACTACATCGACGTTCCCGCAGAAGCCGCAGAAACCGCGTTTGAAGTCCTTTCCCAGCTCACATTAAAACCGCGACTCGACCCGCTCGATGCCGCCCGCGAAAAGGACGTTATCCTGCGTGAAATTGATATGGGGCAAGACGACCCCGACTCGCGTCTTGCCGACGCAACGCTTGAGACCGCGTTTCGCGTCCACCCCTACCGCGTTCCCGTCATCGGCTACAAACCCGTTTTTTCCCGAATGACGGACCGGGAACTTCGCGCGTATTTCGAAAAACGCTACACGCCGAACAACCTCGCAATCGTCGTCGCCGGAGACATCGAATCCGAGCTCGTTTTTGCCCTTGCGGAAAAATATTTTTCGGACGCTCCCGCGCGTCCGTCGCCGGAAATCCTTATTCCGTCCGAGCCGCCGCAACTCGCTCCGCGCGAAATTACGATACGCGGGAACGTCAATATCCTTCGGGGGAATTTGCTTTGGAAAATCCCGGGAATTGCGCACGAAGACACGCCGGCGTTATCCGTCCTCGCCTCTCTCCTCGGCAAGGGCGATTCCTCCCTGCTCTGGCAGGACCTCCATGAAAAGCGAGGAATCGTTCATGCGCTCGACGTTTCGGCGTGGACCGCCAACGATCTCGGGCTTTTCTGGATTAACTACGCGGCAGAGCTCGGAGACCGCACGAAAGCCGAAGATGCGATGCGCGAAATTATCCGCCGGATTTCAACGGACGGCGTTGCGTCCGCGCTTCTGAAAAAAGCATCCCGACAAGCCGTTGTCGGGCTCGTCAATTCGCTCGGAACGGCGTCCTCTTCGGCGGCGCGTCTCGGTGCGGAATGCGTCGAACGCGGAGATCCGGCGGCAACGAAAATTTTCCTCGAAAAAATCGATACGCTCACACCGGAAGACATCCGCCGCGTCGCGAAAAAATATTTACGGGAAGAAAGCGTTACGACATCCGCTTTTGAAAAGGCGGAGCCGCAGGGGAAGCGCGTCCGGAAAACCGTTCCCGCGTCGACGGGAGCCGCGCACGCGTTTCCGCCCTTTGAAGAGACGAAACTTTCCTGCGGAATTCGCGTTTTGCTGCAACCGGTTCCCGGATTCCCGAAAGTCCACCTACGAGCCTCCATGCTCGGCGGCACCGCATTTGAATCGGAAAAAACGCGCGGTGCCACCGCACTGCTCTCCACGTTAATGACGCTCGACGCGGGAACGCGCTCCGCCGCAGAAATCGCGGAAGGAATCGAATCCGTCGGCGGGCGTTTCGACGAAATCTCCGGAAATAACACGTTTGCGCTTTTCGCGGAAACGCTTTCCGGCGACGAAAATCTTTCCTGCGAAATTCTCGCCGACGCAATCTGTGCCCCGCGTTTTTCCGAAGAAAATTTCGCACGGGAACGTGCCACACAACTCGCAGCCTTGCGAAGCGAATTTGACGAAATCGAAGAATTCGCACGCATCGCGCTGCGGGAAAAGTTCTTCGGGAGCCATCCGCTCGGAACGCATAATTTCGGGACGGAAGACGCACTTGAAGCACTGACGCCCGACGACATTCGTGCGCTTCACGCCAAGCTCGCCGTGCCGGAAAACATCGTTATCGCCGCCTCGGGAGAATTCGAGCGCGACGCGCTTTTAGCAAAGCTCGAAAAACAGTTTTCTCCGGCTCGCTTTGCAAATTGCACACACGTTCCCGCGGAAGATTTCGCGAAAGCGTTTCGGGATTTTCCCGCACAGAAATCCCGGGAAATCGAAATTGCGCCGTCCGTTCCCGCAGAGCAGGCAATCGTCCAGCTCGCATTTCCCGATGTCGGATTCCGGGACGAACGTTATTGGGTCGGGACGCTTGCAGACGAATTGCTCAGCGGAATGTCGAGCCGGCTTTTTCTCGAAATCCGTGAGAAACGCGGACTCGCTTATTTTGTCGGAGCCAACCGAATCGGTTCGCCGAGCACCGGCATGTTTTTCCTCTACGCGGGAACGGAAAAAGGGAAAGCGCCAATCGTGCTCGACGAGATGCGCCGCGAACTTAATCGTCTGCGCTCGGGAAAAATCTCCGCCGAAGAACTTGCCGGAGCGAAAACGCGCATTTGCGTTTCCCAAAGAACGACACGGCAACGTGCGGCTTCGCGGTGCGGGAACGCGGCACTCAATGCGCTTTACGGTTTGCCCGTGAACCGCGACGCGGAAACGGAAGCACGGCTCGGCGCACTTACCGCAGACGACATCGCCCGTTTTGCCACGGAAATTCTTGCGGCGGAAAAATCGCTCACGCTCATCGTAAAATAACGGAAGGGCGAAAACGGTTTAAATCTCTCGCAGAGCTCGCCTGAGCCCCGCAAGCGAACCGAATGCCGCGCCGGATTCCCGCAATTACGCGGAATAGCCGAGGAGTTGGAGGAAGAAGCGGACGCGGTCGCGCTCGTCGCCCTGCAATTCAAGCTTTCCGTCGACCTCGGCGCCGCCGCACGCGAATTTCTGTTTCAGCGATTTGAGCAAGTCCGCACGCTGTTCGGACGGGAGCGCCGTAATTCCCGGCCCTTCGAGAATCGTTACGGTTTTTCCGTTGCGACCGGATTTTTCGATGCGCAAATGCACTTTCCCGAGTTTAGCGGGAACGCTCGGCTTAGAATCCGCGGAGCGGCGTTTTTGCGGCGGTTCCGCCTGCGGGAGATTTTCGATGTGAAGCGAACCGAACGCGTCGTTGATGGACGCTACACCGGAGCTTTTTCCGTCGGTAGAAATTTTCTTAGTCATTGTGTCGATTAACTTTCGGTGTCCTGCGCGGGAACGGGAGCTTCGACGAGCTCGCGAATGCGGGCTTTCAATTTGTCCAAGCCCGCCCCTTCGGTGCAGGAAATTTTACAAATATCCAAACCTTTATGCTTGCGGCGAAACGCGGTCAGATTCTTCGCGGAATCCTCGCAATCCATTTTGTTGGCGGCGATGAGGCGCGGTTTTTCCAAAAGCGCGGGATCGAAATTTTCGAGCTCGGCAAGCAATGCGGCGTAATCGTCGGCAGGCTTGCGTCCGTCCGTTCCCGCCATGTCGATGATGAAAAGGAGCAGGCGGCAACGCTCGACGTGTTTGAGAAAACGATGCCCGAGCCCGCGATTTTCGCTCGCGCCTTCAATCAGTCCCGGAATATCGGCGAGCGAAATGCGTTTGAAATCGTCAAATTCGATGATGCCGACGCTCGGATTTTTCGTCGTAAACGGATACGGCGCACACTTCGGACGCGCGTTGGTGAACGCGTTCGTGAGCGAGGATTTTCCCGCGTTCGGGAAACCGACCAAGCCGACGTCCGCAATCGTTTTCAGAACGAAAGTGAAATCGCCGCGCCCGCCTTCCTTACCCGGCGTCGTTTTGCGCGGAGCCTGATTCGTCGACGTTTTGAACTGATTGTTCCCGAGCCCGCCGCGCCCGCCCTTGAGCAGAACAACGCGCTCGTCGTGTTCGAGCAATTCGGCGACAAGTAATCCGCTTTCGGTTTCAAAAACCTGCGTTCCCGGAGGAACAGGCAAAATCACGTCCGCACCGTCCGCGCCGTGCTTGTTGCGCCCGGCGCCGGGCTGGCCGTTTTTCGCGTTCCAGTGCGGCTGAAAAGCATAGCGGCGCAGATCACCCTCATTCTCGTCGCAAACGAGAATCACGTCGCCGCCGGTTCCGCCGTCGCCGCCGTCGGGTCCGCCCTTCGGCAAATATTTTTCGCGACGGAAGCTGAGACAACCGTGTCCGCCGTTCCCGGCGCGCAAGTAAACTTTGGTTTCGTCGATAAACACTTTTTTCTAACGGTTAGGTTTTAACTTTTAGCGCTTAAGGATAGATTCTTAAGCGCTAAAAGTTAAGAGTTAATACCTGTTGCGCCCTCTTTTTCCCGAATACGGCATAAAAAATCTTCTTTTCTCGGAAATGCATTCCCGAGGACGCACCACAATTCTCCGTTAATTTCGACAAAGCTCTTCGGGATGCCGCTCAATTCGACGACGCTCTCAAATACGTCCCCTTCGAGTTCTTTCCGTATCCGAAAATGATTCGTGCCGTTTTCTTTCGTAAAAGTAAAACTGCCGACTTTTTATCTCCGCCGCGGAGCAGTCTCCGCCCGCGCTCCGCGAACGATTCTATCTCCTCCGGACGTGCGTAGGTTGTCGATGTTTTTTCCCAAACTTTTGTTTTCGGATTATAGCCGGCGACTCCGTTTTTACTTATGTCGCGACGCTGCTCCCTGTTCGTTTTCCATCCGGACGGAAACACCGCGGGAGTTACTTTCAAAACGCCATCCTCCGCAAAAAAGAGCAAATATTCTCCGGCATAATCTCTGATATTCCACTCTTTCGACAAACGACGAAGCCCCACAGTATTCACGGGGACAAGTGCCTCCGAAGTCGACGCATCCGGAGCGAAGTCCTCGTCAAAAAATCTTGCGGGACATTCATAGATATTCGCGACACCACCCGTTATCCGGTAAAGAACCAACCACGCTTTATTATCGGAACGCACGACCGTGCATTGACGAGCACATTCGCCCACGGGAGGCGTTGACAACTTTCCGACAAGAACCGCGTTCCCGTCTTGCACTCGCTGAATATACCAGCCGAAAGGCTTTTCGTTCCCCCGAACCGTGCGAAATATCATATCAGACGTCTCCGCAAAAACATTCATGCATACGAGAAAAACCATCACTATTCCAAAAACAACCGGGGGCATTTTTCCTTTCTAAAAATTAGTCGCGCGGGGCAAATTCTTTCGCTTATTCGCCCGGGTGCTTTTTTACATCGTATCATTTGTTACCAACCGACAACGACGCATCCGTTTTTCTTGGTCGAAAAAATAGACGATATCGAGGTTATTCCTTAAATTCCTTGACGATTGCCTCTCTTAGGATTTCTTCGCGAAGACGAATCATTTCAACGATATCTTTCGGAGTCTTATCTTTTAATTCTTCGCTTGAAAAACTAACGCCAAAAACAGGGTAATTCTCCGGCTCTATTCCCTCAAGCATACCGCGTCTTTTTAGAACGTGTAACACCCAAAGAGTTTCAGAAACCTCTCCGCTCGCCGGCTCTATTAGAGAAACACCTTCGTTCAAATCAAGCCATTTCCCCTGAGTCGAGTCGTACTCGAAAGAAAAATCGTAGCCAAAAATCTTTGCCGAAACAGAGAAGTTCCCGTCAACAGAAAGAAATGGCTTTACATCGCTCATCCGCAAAATTTTCTTCGACTGAAAAGGAAGTTCTATTCTCCTCAAGCGTACGGGCGCAGAAAGTCCGTTTTCTTCAAGTTCCTTTCGAAAACCCTCTCCGAAATAGAACGAAAAAGGATCATCTGTCTCTTCTGTACTTCCTGCGAACAAAGATATATACCCGCTCCCCCTATAAACTTTCCAATACACAGGCTTTCCTCCTCCACGACAAAAACCTTCGACACCAACCAATCCGCCGGCTTGTTTCAATCGCGTTAGGGTTGCGCCCTGCCTGTCCGGCTTTTGAATTAGGAAGAGACAATCCCACTCGCACGAAGGTGTCGCTATATTCATATTGTTATACGGCTCCTTTCGAGTTGAACCCTCTATAATTTGATTCCCATAGTCAGCCAAGTCGGATTGAGAAATACCGTAAGAAGGATCCAAGATTTCGTCTCCAAACAAAATTCCATGATTAGCAGGAATGCTGTAAGGATTAGAATTGTTTTGCCCGAAAATACCAACTCTGTCTTTAACCGTTCCGGCGGCAACGGGTGCCGGAAGCTCAATGCCGGAAGATATACTCGCGTAATCTTTGATTTGAGAAACCGCTGTGCTTCCGGGGACAGAAAACTCTGCTCTGACATTCTCCGGTAGCGTGTCTTCAATGATTTCAAAGCTCGGAACAAATGTCAGAACGTTCCCGCTCGTCACGGAAATAGGATTCGATTCCCGTAGCGTGCCGTTGCGGGAACGGTTTTTCACCCAATCGTTCCCGTCAAACGGAGTCCCGTCGTCCTGAGACAAGACAAGCTTGGACGGAGCGGAAATATTAACCGTTGAAACATCCGCTTTAACACGCTCCACGAACACCGTGAAGGAAAGCGAATACGGACCGCCGGCATTCGTGTAAGTTATCGTTACGGGAATCGTATCCCCGGAAATTTCATCCGTGTCAACAAACACGGATGTCGCCTCTCCGGGAACGATTTTCTTTTGGGAGGCATCCCAACGAGAGCTCGCACTAACATTTGCGGCGGGAACGCTCACCGTCGCAGAATCGTCCGCGCTGACGGAAACAGACACAACGTTTCCTTTCGGAATATTGAAAGAATAGGTCGCAGTTCCTCCGGGACCGGTTTTTGTCCCTCCCGAACTCGAAAACGAGAAGGAAACTTTCCCGTCTCCGTTTGCGTCAAACGCACCGGTCCGGGTCGGCTCAGACCAATCCGGCATTCCCGAAGCGTTATCGGCGTAAAGCGGAACAACCGCAATGCACCCGACAGAGAAGAATGCAGCAGATAAGATTTTTTTCATACGGGGCAAATTCTTTCGCTTATTCGCCCGGGATCAAGAAAAAAAAAGAACCCGTGCACGAAGCACACGGGTTCTTTTTTTTTCGCGTTATTCGTTATTAGCCGACGACGCACCGTCCTTTGCCTTTTCAAACCTCACATAGGGCGCAATGAAAAAGCGAGCGGAATCGCTTTTCCTATAAGCATACGCATCAGGGCGGTCGCTAGTCCAAATATAGAAAAATCTTTCATCTTCTGCAAATCTGTCCGGCGGGTAATCCGAATCCGTTACTGCTGTTTTTCTGTGAACGGAAAAGATTTCAGAGACAGAACTATCTGCCTGTATCGCGCTAATCCGACGAAACGGTCTATTCTTTTGGGAGGACGCTATTTCGTAAGCCTCTGCGGCAGCACGAAGAAGTTGCAACACCGCAACGTCCTCTACGATAACAATTGTATCATTAGAAAACCCCGCGGCTATAGATGCCTTACCATTACCCATGAGGGACTGAGCATTCTCTGCCGCTACCACCTTAAATCGAGGTGCCCTCCCCTTACGAACATCCCAAAGAGGATTGGATTCCGCACTCATCGGTTGAGGAGAAAGTGAAATTTGTGCTTGAACGGAAACCTCAGTCCCACGCACATTCAAGCTCGACACCTCCGAATCATAAATACATGTATCGACATCGTTTGGCTTCTCTTTTCGGATCAACAACGAGCCTTCTCCCCCTATTGTACACGGGAATCCGTACCCGGAAAAAGCAGTGCTTTCGTATAAAATTAATCCAGAAGCGCGGTTATTTACCTTATTAAGCCCGTAAGACGGGTCGTATAAACAACCTTCCGCAAGAACGATATAATGAGCATCGAATCTTGTCATCTCTCCGTAATTTCCCTGTGCAGGCAACGACATTTGGGGGCGTGCACGCCCATCTTCAATAGGAGTCGATTCTTTTTCCGCAACAACATATTCGTAGTTTGGAAAGTCGGGAATGGATAGTGGCGCAAGGGAGAACTCCCATGTGCGAAGGAGAAGAATCTCGCCGGAAACTATCGGTATTATTGCCGATGCCGTGGCAGACACCCCCTGAAGTTGTAACGCGTGACAAAAAAAGTCACACCACGCCTCGCAATTTCCATTTCCAAAATCAATCAGATCTACTGCATCTATCGCGTCAGAGATGCCCCCTTCCCAGTAACTTAAAACCGCGCCGTTCGATTTTTTGTGAATGGCTCTCGTTTGAAAGACCTCATAAATTCCGTCCGCAATGGTCGAAGTCGAACTTTTTCCTTTTCCTCCCGTACAGGAGACCCAAAAGAGAATTTCCTGGCGTAAATCCGTCCCCGGTGCCGTTCGCGTGAAATAAATTTCGTGAGAAGACGTTCCCGCCGGAAACCATTTATCGCAACCGGAATACTGCACACTCCACGTCACGGTTAACGAATTATCAAAATAATCAATATTTCCGGCGGCGACGGGTGCCGGAAGCTCAATGCCGGAAGATATACTCGCGTAATCTTTGATTTGAGAAACCGCTGTGCTTCCGGGGACAGAAAACTCTGCTCTGACATTCTCCGGTAGCGTGTCTTCAATGATTTCAAAGCTCGGAACAAATGTCAGAACGTTCCCGCTCGTCACGGAAATAGGATTCGATTCCCGTAGCGTGCCGTTGCGGGAACGGTTTTTCACCCAATCGTTCCCGTCAAACGGAGTCCCGTCGTCCTGAGACAAGACAAGCTTGGACGGAGCGGAAATATTAACCGTTGAAACATCCGCTTTAACACGCTCCACGAACACCGTGAAGGAAAGCGAATACGGACCGCCGGCATTCGTGTAAGTTATCGTTACGGGAATCGTATCCCCGGAAATTTCATCCGTGTCAACAAACACGGATGTCGCCTCTCCGGGAACGATTTTCTTTTGGGAGGCATCCCAACGAGAGCTCGCACTAACATTTGCGGCGGGAACGCTCACCGTCGCAGAATCGTCCGCGCTGACGGAAACAGACACAACGTTTCCTTTCGGAATATTGAAAGAATAGGTCGCAGTTCCTCCGGGACCGGTTTTTGTCCCTCCCGAACTCGAAAACGAGAAGGAAACTTTCCCGTCTCCGTTTGCGTCAAACGCACCGGTCCGGGTCGGCTCAGACCAATCCGGCATTCCCGAAGCGTTATCGGCGTAAAGCGGAACAACCGCAATGCACCCGACAGAGAAGAATGCAGCAGATAAGATTTTTTTCATACGGAGCAAATTCTTTCGTTTATTCGTCCGGGTTCAAGAAAAAAAAAGAACCCGCGCACGAAGCACACGGGTTTCTTTTTCGGAAACAAAATATCGCGTCGTCTTTAAAGTTTTTACCGAAGGCTAAAACCGCGACAACGCATTATTCCCTATTCACTATTCATTGTTAATTGAGAACGACGCGTCCTTTGCCGCGACCTTTTTTCTTCGTCGGGGGAATGATTTCCACGCCGCCGGAGGAAGCGTTCCCGCCTTTTTCGTCGTCGCGGGAACGGCGAACGAGCCAGGTTTGGAACATCGTGAAAATATTCTGCAACGTCCAATAAAGCGTCAACGCAGACGGCATCGTGTAGCAGATGATGGGGAAAATCGCCATCATCGCATAGAACATGTTCTTCTGCCCCGGCTGTGCGTTCGGCATCGGCGTCATTTTCATGTTCAGGAACATCGTTGCGCCCATGAGAATCGGGAGAATGTGAATTTGAGCGCCGATGAACGGAATCCGCACGTCTTCAAGCCCGGGAATCACGTCCGGCATCGAGAGGTCGGGAATCCACAGGAACGGTTGCAGGCGCAGTTCCGCGCAAGTCTGGAACGTGCAATACATCGCGAAGAAAATCGGAATCTGAATCAAAACCGGGAAGCAACCGGCGAGCGGGTTGATCTTGTTGTCGCGATACAACTTCATCATTTCCTGCTGCATTTTCTGCGGGTTGTCCTTGTACTTTTCGCGAATGTCCTGCATCGGCTTCGAGAACTTCTGCATTTTTTTCGCGGAGCGTTGCTGCGCCATCGTCAGCGGCCACGTGATACCCTTGACGATGAGCGTCATCACGACAATCACCCAGCCCCAAGACCACGCGTTCGCCGGAATCAGATCGTGAATCCAATTCATCACGGCAACGAGAATTTTGCAGAGCCAGTCAATGCTGATAAAACCGAAAAGACTCGTGAACTGCACCACGGCATCCGCATCTTCAATCAGATCCGCGCTCTGCAACTCCGCAAAACGCGTGTATTCCTTCGGTCCGACGTAAAAATACGTATCGAGATTCAGCGAGCGCAACGCAGGAAGTTTCAGGTGTGCGTAGCCGACGACGGACAAATCCGTCTTGTTGTCCATATTTTCCGCGGGAACGAGCTTTTCCGGGAAAACGGCGAGATCGGAAATCAGCGGACGCACCTCCGTCTGCGGGAACGCAAGAATATTTGCAAAATACTGATTCGTTGTCGCAAGCCATTGGAACGGCTCGCCGCTTTCGGCGGGAACGACAAACGATGCGTGCGCGGGATGCGCGCCCAAGCCCAAAAATCCGCCGCTCGCAACGAAATGGCTCGTCGCCACCTTGTCGTAATCGTCGCCGTTAAACCACGAAGCATTCAGGAAAAGATTTGCCGTATCGCCGTTCGTCGGCGGAAGCATTCCGGTCGAGAGGTAAATATCTCCGGCGGGAACGGCATCCGCTCCGGCAACGGGCACGAGCTTCACCGTGTGGCGGACGAAATACGGATCCGTCGCACCGCGACCTTCGTCGTCGAGCGAAACCGTGTAAACGCGGCGAACGGTTTTCTGCGCGTCGGAGCCGACGAGCGTCAGCGTGCGTGTTTTCGCGGCGTCATCCGTCACGTCGCTTTCCACGGAGAAAACGATACCCCACGGCTCGGGCTTTCCGCTGAGCGTCGCGGGAGCGCCCGCAAGCGTCAGCGCGGGAACGCTCGACGCGTCGTTAAACACGACGGGAGCGCTATCGTTCTGAGACTGCGGAAAATCCTTGAGCTCGACGCTTTCGACCGCGCCGCCGAACGAGCTCAAGCGCAAAGCGATTTTGCCGTTTTCGAGCGTGAAAATCTTTTTTTCGCCGACAAACGCCGACGGGGCTTTCGCCGGAGCGGGAACGGGTTGCGCGGGAACGACACTCGACGATGCGGGCGCGACGGCAGGAGCCGGTGCGGGTTGCGGTGCGTTTTTCGCGTTGAAAAACATCAGCCCGACCGCCAATCCGATCAGCAAAATTCCGATAAACGTGCTTTTCTTGTCCATGAAATATCCTAAATGGGACAAGGAAAACAGAATTCCCAACTAAGGTAAATTGAAAATGAACGAACGAACAAAGTTCGCCCGTTCAATGAATAGGGAATCGCCATCTCTAAAAATAGAGTTTTCGGTTGAGAGGTGATGGATTAGAGACGAGAGGTACTCCCGAAAAAAAAAGGATTTCAAAAACCTTTTTTGCCGCAGGCAAAACGCATTTACCTCTAAGCTCTCATCATTTTCCTCAGATCAGCCCGGCGGTTTCCGGGAAGCCGAGAGCAAGATTCATCAGCTGAACCGCCTGCCCGGAAGCGCCTTTGACGCTGTTGTCGATACACGGCGTGTCGACGAAATTCTTCGTGCGCGGGTCGTAAACAGCGGAAATATCCGCTCTGTTCGTTCCCGTAACGTGCGCCGTGTCGGGGAATTTCCCGCTTTTTAAAACGGCGACAAACGGCTTGCCCGCATATGCCTTTTCCCAGCACGCGTAAACGTCTTCAACGGTTGCGCCGTTCGCGGGAACGGTAATCGTTGTCGAAATTCCGCGCTTCATCGGCGCCAGATGCGGACAGAATTGGACAACGATCGGCGTTCCCGCCGCGAGAGAAAGCTGTTCTTCGATTTCGGACAAATGACGGTGCTTCGGCAAACCGTAAGCCTTTGCCGATTCATCGCGCTCGCAATAAGCATACGCCAAATCCGCCTTCTTCCCCGCGCCCGAGACGCCGGAATACGAATTAATCACGCAGGTTCCCGCCGCCGGCTTAATCACGCCGCCGCGCAAAAGCGGAATCAGCGGAATTTGGATGCTCGTCGGATAACACCCCGGGCACGCCACGAGCGACGCCGATTTCCACGCATCGCCCTGCGCCAACTCGGGAACGACATACGGCGATTTTTTCAAAAGCTCAACGTCCGGATGCGGCTTGCCGTAATATTCTTCGTAAATTTCCGGCGAATTCAGACGAAAGTCCGCCGACAAGTCGAAAACACGCTTCCCCGCCGCAACAAGCGGACGCGCATATTCCGCCGCAACGCCGTGCGGCAACGCAAGAAACCACAC
>CAZPYE010000026.1:0-21451 GCA_964590115.1 uncultured Enterobacteriaceae bacterium | reverse complement strand
ATCGGCGTTCCCGCAGACGGCTTCTGGGCGGAAGTTTTCAATTCCGACGCGGAATGTTACGGCGGAACGGGCGAAGGCAATTTCGGCGGCGTCAAAGCCGAAAATAAAGAATGGAACGGGCGACCCTATTCCATCGAAATCAACCTGCCGCCGCTCGCCTGCGTTATTTTCCAACAAAAGAAAAAATAACATCGGCACAGGCAAAAAAAAAGCGTTCCCGTGAAACCTCACGGGAACGCTATAACCATAATTACTAAATCTTCCCGCCGTTAGCGGGAAAGTTTTTCCCGAAGAAAAAGCTCTCGCGAAGAACGCAAAGTTTTAGGAACAAAGCTCTGCGAAACCTTGCGTGCTTTGCGAGAAACTTTTCTTAGCGGCGGCGGCGACGCGAAGCCACGAGTGCCAACGCACCCAAGCCCGCCAACATGCCGAACGCCGACGGCTCGGGGACTGCTGCATAAGTGAGCTTCAGACCGTTAAGCGGGGTTCTATTTCCAGCGCTTGCAACTCCATCAATTTTAACCGTCAATGTTCCGGTATCCCCAACAAGCATATTCAAAACGTCAAATGTGTAACCTTCATTTCCCGTTCCGTTTGTTGTAGAAACGGACAACGTCGAAATCCCTGTTCCGCTTGCCGTATTATTACCGCCCAAGTCATTTGCACTCCATGTTGTTGCTGTAAACGTCGCGCCATCCAAGGTCAGAGAAACGGAAGACACAATATTATCTTTTCCTGAGTATCCTCCTAGAACGCTCAAATTGTAATATCCGGCAGTCAATCCGGTAAACGTCAGAGTAAATGAATCCCCGTTGTTTTGCTGGCATTGAGATGTAAGCGCATCTGCAAACGAACCGGCCCAATTTTCGGGAAGAATCGTAAGAGCATTTTTCCAGCCGTCTTCTTCAGTCGTTAACGCAGTCGGTGTGTTCCCCATTCCACCGGTCGTTCCTTCTTGAGAGAATATGTAATTTCCACTCATTGAATCTCCCAATGCGCCGGAACTCGTGAACTCGTTCTGGTAGGAAGAATAACCTCTACTAATATTAATTGCGCCTTCGGTTGTTGCATCAGAGCGACCAAAATCGAAAACAACCATCGTATTTGGGGCAACTTCCGCGTTAGCGCACGCGGATCCCGCTGCGAGGAGAGCCGCGATAGTGATATATTTTTTCATAGTGATAATTTTGTTTAAACGTTGAAGTTAAAAACCGAATCCGCCGGAGTTTGTTTCCGACAACCTGACCCAATTCTTGGCAGGATTTTCGCAAAAAAAAAAACGCGGTCTGCAAGCACTTTTTCGCGATTTTGAAAAAAAAAATCATTCCTTTTGCCGGACAAAACGGGAGTAACGCCCTCCCGGTTTTCATCGCAAGGCAAACGAATTCTCACGGGAACGCCATTTTGTTCCTGCCGCGATGAAAAGCGTGAGCTCTTCGTCCCAGTAAAAAAAAACTTCGGTTCTTAGCGTTGTCTAAAAAAATCATGCATGCGATAATGGCGGGAACAATTTTTATGACACCAGCGACCTCAGCGGAAAAACTTGAACGCCTCTGTGCGCTCAGAAACCACGGGAGCAAATTCGGCATTGACCGGATGCGACTCCTCGCGGATGCCGTCGGGGCACCCCAGGACGCGTTTCCGCTGATACACCTCGCGGGAACGAACGGCAAGGGATCGACTTCGGCGATGCTCGAGAGTATTCTGCGTGTGCACGGGCTTCGCGTCGGGCTTTACACGTCGCCGCATTTGCTCAAACTCGGCGAGCGAATCCAGGTCAACCGCGTCCCGCTCTCCGACGAAGCCGTTTGTGCGGAAGCGGAAACGCTCTATGCGGCGGCGGCGCGATTCGGCGAGCCCGGAGACGAAGATTTCCCGTCGTTTTTTGAGTTAATGACGACAATGGCATTCCGGCACTTTGCGCGGGAACGCTGCGACGCGGCAGTTGTCGAAACCGGACTCGGCGGGCGTTTGGACGCGACGAATATCGTTTCTCCGACGGTCTGCGCCATTACTTCCGTCGGCTTTGACCACACGGAGTTTCTCGGAGACACGTTGCAGGAAATCGCGCAGGAAAAAGCGGGCGTCATCAAGCGCGGCGTTCCCGTCGTTATCGGGCTTTTACCGGAAGTTGCGGAAAAAGAAATTCGCGATGCGGCACGCGCACGCGATGCGGAAGTTTTTTCCGTGCGGGAAATTTTTTGCGTCGAAAGTGCGGGAACGCCCGCCTTGCCGGAAACCAATCTTTACGGTGAGCACCAGCGCGGGAACGCGGCAGTTGCGTTGCTTTGCGCAAAGCTCTTTTTTGAAAAAACCGGAAAAAACTTTGACGAACGCCTTACCCGAAATGCCTTAAAAAACGTGAATTGGAGAGCCCGGTGGGAAAGAATTTTACTAAGGGACGGAAGGACGCTGATTCTTGATGTCGCCCACAACGCCGACGGCGCGGCGGCAATCGACAAATCCCTCGCAGCACTTGCAGAAGAAACGGGAACTCGTCCGCAAATCATCACAGGCGTTCTCGGAATAAGCCGCGCGAGACCGTTGCTCAAAGTTTTTTCCCGCCACGCCTCGGCTATTCGCTTCGTTCGCCCGGCGCAGGATCGCGCCTGTTCGTTTGATGAATTAAGGCAATGCATTCCGGAAGATTTTTGCGGAGAAATTTCCGAAAACGAAATCGCAGAACTGTTTCCCTCGGAGAATGCCTGCTCGCTGGAAACGCCGAACGGTGAGCCGATTGTCGTCGCGGGATCGTGCTACCTTGCCGGAGAAGTGCTCGCCGCCCTTGCGGGAACGCAAGCCGAATCTGCATTACAGGACAAGTTGCCGAAAGCGTAATCGCCTTTTAACTACAGTCATCGCGATTTTTTTTCGGTATGCCGAAAAGCAAAAAAAGCGTTCCCGCATTATTCGCGGGAACGCTTTTCCGAAATATCGCGAAGGATTATTTGCCTTTTTCGGCAAATTTCGGAGCGAGGTATTCGGCGCAGCTGTCGAGCGAGGCAAGGCGCGGGTAATCGGCTTCCGGAACTTCGATTCCGTGTTTTTTACGGAGCTCCATAACGATGTCGAGAAAGTCCATCGAGTCGAGGCTGAGCTGCTCGCGCAATTTCACGTCGGGTTTAACATTGCTGAGATCTTCGTCCGGAGCAATGTCGGCGACGATTTCGAGAACAATCTGTTTGATTTCTTCTGCGGTCATGTTTCGTGTGTTGATTGAGGATGATTTAAGAAAAAAAATTTTATGCGACGAAACGCTTTACGATAAGCGTCGAATTGATACCGAGCATTCCGAAAGAATTATTCAGAATCGTATCGACCTTGGAAACTTTTTCCGGAGACCCGATGACAAGCCCGGAAATCAGGCAGTCGGGATCCGGTTCATCAATATTTATACAGGGATGCACCAATGCGTCATCAAACGAACCGAGATTGCCGGCGAGTTCAAGCGTTCCCGCCGCCCCCATGCAGTGTCCGATAAAACCTTTAGCGTTGTTGATTTTGGTATTCGGGCAATCTGCAAAAACATCGCGCATGGCGATAATTTCCTGAACGTCGCCTTTTCCCGTTCCCGTAGCATGCGTGCTGACGATGTCAATATCCTGCGGCTTAAGCCCCGCACGCGCCAGTGCGCCGCGCATACACTCGGCCTGACGAACGGGATCGGGAAGCACGGTGTCTCCGGCATCGGAATTGATATACCAGCCGGCGATTTCCGCGATGATGTTTGCGCCGCGAGCCAGCGCGTCGTCCAAACGCTCAAGCGTGTAAAGGCAACCGCCTTCGGAGATTACGATTCCGTTTCGATTCTTATCGAAGGGACGGGAAGCCTTGTTCGGGTCTTCGTGTGAAGCGAGTGCCGTTTGATTTTTAAAGCCGGCAAAAATGCCGAACGTTCCCGGCGACTCGGATACGCCGCCGGCGATGGCAAAATCGACTTCGCCGAGCTGGAGCATCTGCGCGGCCTGAATCACCCCCGCGTTCCCGGCGGCACAAGCGGCACCGATGGTGTAATGCGGCCCCGTAATCTGCATATTGATCGTTACCTCTCCGGCGGGATTGTTGGCGACCGTGCGGGGATTGTGGTGGTGCGTCCAAAACTTCGTGTCGTAGCCGAACTGCGAAATGTTATAAATTTCGTTTTCCGTCTCGACGTTCCCGTGCTCGGTAATTCCGACGTAAACGCCGACGCGTGCCTTATCCAGCGACTCCCAATTGACGCCGGAGCCGGCGACGGCTTCGTGTGCACAATAAATAGCGATGCTTCCGGCACGCGTGCTCGTGCGCAACTCTCGGCGGGACTGATACTTTTTCGCGTCAAAATCGCAAATCCCTGCGGGGTGTTTTCCCATATAACGCACGTCGATTTCGCGAATGTTCGCCTTACCTGCGAGCAGATTCGCACGAAATTCGGCAAGCGTGTTCCCGTTCGGCGCAGTCAGTCCGACACCAGTGATAACGATGCGAGGAAGCTTGTTCATGAGGAGCTGTAAATAAAGTTGACGATTAAACCAAATCCCCCTGCCTCTTGTCAAGGGATGAGGCAAGAAGAAACCTCCCGAGCGAACCCGACAAGGCGGGAACGCAGGGATCCAAGAAACAAAAAAAAACTCCCGCGCGTAGGCAGGAGTTTCTTTTCACGCGGAAACGGGATTAACCCTTAATTTCCTTGTGAAGCGTGCGGCGACGAAGGCTCGGATTGTATTTCATCTTTTCGACCTTAGCCTGCATCGTCTTCTTGTTACGCGTCGTCATATAACGGGAAGGATTTTTACCTTCTTTACGCGCTTCGGTGCATTCGATAATAACGGTTTCTCGCGGCATGATGTTTTACTTTCTTGAAATGTTAAAAATTTGAAGTGGCAGAATGCAGATTTATTGAGCAGCATGCAACACAAAAAAAATGCGTTCCCGCGCGGGAACGCATTTTTTTTATGCGGATTAAAGAGCCGGACGCACCTCGAGGATTTCGAAGCACTCAATGCGGTCGCCCTCCTTGTAGTCGTCGAACCCGGTAACGCGAATCCCGCACTCGTAACCGGATTTGACTTCGGTAACGTCGTCCTTGAAGCGTTTGAGCGTATCGATTTTGCCCGTATGAAGGACTTCGCCCTTGCGAACGACCCGTGCATTGAAATCGCGACGGATGCTGCCGTCGAGAACCATCGAACCGGCGACGTTGTTGTTTTTCCCGAGAGAGAAGATAGCACGCACTTCCGCTTCGCCGACCTCGTTTTCTTTGTATTCCGGATCGAGCAACTCGGACATGGCTTCCTTCACCATATCAAGAAGCATGTAAATAATATCATGGGAAATAACTTTCACGCCGACGCGCTTAAGCAACGCGGGAACGGAATTTTCCTGCTTAACGTCAAAAGCGACAATCGTCGCGCCTGCGGCAGACGCCGTATTGACATCGCCCGGAGTAATCGGACCGACGGAGCCTCCGACGACCTCGATTTTCACAAGCTTGGACTTGATGCCGAGCAAGGTGCCTTCGAGTGCTTCGAGCGTTCCGTCCACGTCCGCCTTGAGGACGCATTTGAAGACCTTTTCGCCGGACTCTTTGAGGAGCGAATTAAGCAAATCCATATCGGACATACCTTTCTTCGACGCGGCGGCGGCGGCTTTTGCCTCCTCTTCTTCGGCTTCTTCAGCCTTGCGGAGCTTGTATTTGTTTTCCTCCGCGATTTTTTCCGCTTCCCGAGCGTTTTTGACGACGGAGAAAACAGATCCCGCAGAAGGGACGCCGGACCAGCCGAGCACACGACCGGGATTTCCCGGCGCAATCGACTTCATCGGCTTTCCGTATTCATCAAGAATTGCACGAACTCGGCAAAAATGCTGAGCGCAAACAAAGGCATCGCCCGTCTTGAGCGTTCCGCGCTGGACAATAACCGTCGCCGTCGGACCGCGACCCTGCTCCATTTGGGCTTCAACGACAACCCCTTCCGCCGGGCATTTCGGATTTGCTTTGAGCTCCATAATTTCCGCCTGAAGCAGAATTGCATCGAGCAGTGCATCCATGTTCGTTCCCTTGAGTGCGGAAACGGCTTCGCACTGCACGGTTCCGCCCCAGTCTTCCGAAGTAATCCCGCGCTGTTGCATCTGTTGCTTCACACGATCGATATTCGCACCTTTGGCGTCGCACTTATTAATTGCGACAACGAGCTGAACATTGTTTTTCTGCGCAAATTTGAGGGCTTCATCCGTCTGAGGCATGAAGCCGTCGTCCGCCGCAACGACAAGCACCGCGATATCCGTAAGAGCGGCACCGCGTTCACGCATCTTTGAAAACGCCGCGTGCCCGGGCGTATCCAAGAACGTGATGCGCTGATTGTTATGAACGACGGTATAAGCGCCGACGTGCTGGGTAATCCCTCCGGCTTCACCTGCGGTAACGTTGGACTTACGATAGTAGTCGAGCAATGTCGTCTTGCCGTGGTCAACGTGTCCGAGGACGCAAACGACCGGACAACGCGGCTCTTTATCCTTCTCGTCGTCGATCGGCTTCTGCACGACGGGTTCAGGCTTCGGCGCCTGTTGGGTCGCACCCTTTTCACGGTGTTTGACTTCGAGCTCAATGCCGTGGTTATCGGCGATTTTGACGGCAACTTCATCTTTAATATCCTGATTGAGCGAGGCAAAAATCCCCATGCTCATCAATTCCGAAATAATACGGAACGGTCGGATGTCAAGCGCGGTTGCGAGGTCTCGAACGACCACGGGAGCACGCAGAGAAAGTTTCTTTCGAGGAGCATCCGCCGCCGGTGCGGGCGACGCGGGAGTACCGGGAACGGCAGGGGGAACCGGCGCCGCAGGAGCCGTCTTCACCGAGGGCGTCGGCGGAGGCATCGGAGCTTTCGGCATCGCGGGAACGGGCGGAGGCGCAACCGGGGCCTTCGGTGCCGGCGGAGGCGGGACCGGTGCCGGCTTCGGAATACTGACCGCAGGCGCAGGCTTCGGCATAACCGGAGGAACCGCAGGTGCGGGACGCGGAGCCCCGACGGCGGGAATAGGCGGAACCGGAGCCTTCGGCGCAACCGATACGAGCGGGGGCACGGATACCGGCTTCGGCATCGGAGGCGGCACGGGAGACGGTTTCGCGACGGGAACGGGAGGAGGCACCGGTGCCGCGATCGGACGCGGAATAACCGGAGGGGGAACCGGAGCGACCTTCACGGACGGAATCGGAGGTGTCGGCAACGGAGCCTTCGGTGCCGCGGGAACGGGCGGAGGCACGACCGGAGCCTCAGGTTCAACTCCGGATTCCGGAGCCGGGATATCCGCCTTTTTCTTGGATTTGCGATCTCCCGCGAATTCGGGATGCACTTCCAAGTAGCGTTCAAATTTTTCAACAATTTCGTCCTTATACAAGTCCGTAATCGTTTTCGAGTGGTGGGTTTTATAATCCGAAATCCCCCAACTCGGATATTCTTCGGCGAGGAAGCCGATCAGCACCTTATTCGTCGTGCCGAGTTCCTTGCTTAATGCGCTAACGCGGATGCTCATTTAGTGAATGTTAGGATTGAATTATTTCGCGGCTTTAACAGCGTCAACGATGATTTCGGCGTCTTCCTGTTCAAACCCGGCTTCAACGAGGTCGTCCACGATGTGCGGGTCGTCAAAGACCTGAAGATCGGTAAAGCCGAGATCGACAAGCGCCCGTGCGACATCTTCGGGAATTCCCGGAATATTGGCAAACACGGAGACAGCCTGCCCGATGCGGTGATCCACGCCCTTCGGAGCTTCTTCGACCTTGCCGATATCGAGTCGCCAGCCGAGAAGTTTTGAAGTCAGTTTTGCATTCTGACCGTGGCGACCGAGGGCGACGGACATATCGCCCGAAGTTACTTCAAAGTAAATGCGGTGCGCTTCTTCATTGACCTGAACGTTGCGCGGGACGGCGGGCTTAATCGCTTCGCGAAGCATTCCCTCGGGATCATCCATATAACGGATAATATCGATTTTCTCGTTATTGAGTTCCTTGACGAGATTGCGGACGCGGGCGCCCTTGGCTCCGACGCAGGCGCCGACGGGGTCAATTTTCGGATCGGCGGCATCCACCGCGATTTTCGTGCGATTTCCGGCATCGCGGGCGATCCCGACAATCGTAACGGAACCGTCAGCGATTTCCGTCACTTCGCGTTCAAGCATGCGGCGAACGAGAAGCGGATCCGTGCGGGAGAGAATGATTTCCGGCCCGCGCGGCGTCGCTTCAATGGTCTTCAAAAGACAGGTAACGTGGTCGCCCACCTGAAAATCTTCGTTGTAGCAGGTTTCCTTGCGCGGGAGCGTTGCTTCCGCCTTTCCGAGTTCGACGATAAGATCGCCGCGTTCCCGCCGGCGAATCGTCCCGGAAACGAGCGACCCGACCTGATCCTTAAACGTGTTGTAGAGGCGGTCTTTTTCGTCCTGGCGAATCCACTGAACGATGGTCTGCTGAACGGTTTGCGCGACAATGCGCCCGAGGTTGGCGAGCTGAATTTCCTTTTCGATGACATCGCCGAGTTGCGGATTTTTCGCATAGAGGGCCGCCTGCTTAATGTGGATTTCCGTTTTCGGGTCGGCGACGGAGTCAACCACCGTCAGCACGAGATGTGCTTTGATATCGCCCGAACGCGGATCGATTTCAATCTTGAGCTGCTGTCCGGCATTCACACCTTTTTCCGAGGCGTTCTTAATCGCTTCGGCAATAACGGGGATCAGGCGTTCCCGCGAAACGCCCTTCTCTTTTTCTAAATACTCGAATACGCTGATAATTTCGTTGTTCATGCTTCGGAATAGGTGTGTGGATTGAATTTTTGCACTTCCCGGAAAACCAAAAAAAGCGGGGAACAATCCCCCGCTTTCCATAGAAAGCCTTGAAATGTGAAGCGGGTATTTTGCCCGTGCGTTCCCACCTTGTCAAGCGCGGGCAACCCCGCGGAGGACGGAATCTTCCCGAAAAGGAATGCGCACTCTCACCGCGGGCAAGTCGCCGAAAGGCGTTCCCGTTCACGGGCGGCGGCGAGCGAAAACTCACATCCGCAATAGCATTGCCGATAAATCCCGAGAGATTCGGCAATCTCCATCGTGCGCTTGAAGCCGTCTTTTTTCTTAAAATCAATTTCGAGAAAATGTTCCGGGTCGATTCTCTTTCCGACCTCAAAAATGATTTTTGAAGGTTTGTATCGGCTGACGGTAAGCGTCGTCGTAAATCCGGCACACCCGTACTCCCGCATCGCATTCGCCGCTCTCCGCAACGAATACCCGAAGCACCGGGGACATCGCGCTCCGCGCTCCGGTTCCGCTTCAAACCCGCAGGCGACGCGTTCCCGCCAATCGGCATGATCGGGCGCATCCGTAATCAGCGGCACGCCGTAATGCCGCGCAAGCGTTTCGAGTCCGCCCAATCTCCGCAGAAACTCCTCGTGCGGATAGATATTGGCATTGGAATAAAAGAGCACGACTTCGTGTTCCTGCGAAAGCAGGAGATCGACACAATGAGCGGCGCAAACGCCACAACAGGCATGAAGAAGAATTTTCACGGGAACGGGAATTAAGACGGGAAAACCCGAGTCTTTCAACGTTCGACTTTCTCTAAAACGAAAGATCAAGTTCGGCTTCGCCGCGGATTTCCGACGGGAACGGATCTACTCCGTCCTCACGGGCATCGCAGTAAATTTCCGCAAAAACCTCATCCTGCCGCACGACGATTTGCCCGAGCCGAGCCAACTCCAAGCACGCAAGGAAGGTGGAAACGAGAACGGCGACGGTAAGCTTTTCCGGCAACAGCGACGTAAACGAAAAAGATTTTTCCGAACGAATGCGGCGGAGAATATCTTCCATGCGCTGAGCAATCGTAACGGAATCGCCCTGGATTTCTCCGGGTAAAATACGTTCGGCGAGACGTTTCAGCACGAGATTGAAGACGTTCCACAAATCCATTCGTCCCACGGGAGCAATCGGACGTTGCTCGGGCTCTTCTTCCGGAACGATATTGCGCGTCATAAAGCCCTGCCTTTCGGCGATAAGCCCTGCGATGTATTGCGACGATTCCTTAAGGCGCTTGTATTGGATGAGCTGTCGCACAAGCTGCCACCGCGGATCGAGCTCTTCGTCCTCGCTCGCGCCGAGTTCGGTCTTATCGGGAATCGTTTCGCTGCTCGGCAACAGCACGCGACTCTTAATATACATAAGCGTTGCCGCCATCACAAAAAATTCCCCGGCGACATCGAGGTTCATGCGCTCGTTCCCGCGAAGAATTTCGAGGTATTGCTTCGTGACGGATTCTATCGGAATGTCGTAAATATCGATTTCGTTTTTGCGAATGAGAAAAAGGAGTAAATCGAGAGGACCCTCGAAGCGGGAAAGGCGAATAACCGGAGCCTCGTCCTCGAGAAGTCCGTCCCGGATTTTGGCGTCGCGAAAATAGGGGAACCCGCTTTCCGTTCCCGTCGATTGTTCGTTTTCACTCATGGATAATCGGCTAATGACGCGGGAACGCGCCTTAGAAAAGCATCAGACTCGCACCGACATTAAAACTGAAATCGCTGTCGTCTCCGGCGTTTCTGCGATGACGCACGGAGTATTCGATTTCCCACGTATTTCCGAGGCGTTGCCGCACGCCGTAAATCTGGTCCGTCATTTCGTTTCGCAAGTCATCAAAACGCCAATGCGCAAATGCGGCCCAAAAAGAATTCAGACGATAATCAATTTCGGCGTAAATTTGCCGCACGCACGAGTTTCCGTAAGCCGACGGATAGGGATTTTTGTAAAGATGAATGGTTCCGAACGACGCTTTCCAAAGATCGCCGTCCCGAAGAGAAACCCCCGTCGTCAACGCATTCGTCGAAAAGTCATAAACGTCCATGCGATGCGTCGCGAAAAGGCTGACCCAATCCGCCGGAGTAACGGTGAGGTCGATAAAGTTGTCGGAAAGCGTTCTCGTATCGTCCGGACGATAGGTTTTCCGGAAATCCTGATATATATTGAGTTCGACGAGATTTCGGGAACCGTAATCCTCGGCGCGGGTCTGGAACAGATTCTCCAATCCGATCCGGAATACGTGTTCGTCGTAAAGCCGGTCTATCGCACGATTATCGGAAAGGTCGATAACGGACGGACGGGAAAGATAAATCTCGCGGTCGATGGCGGGAATGCGATGCGCTCCGACAGTCGGATTCGGAATGTATCGATACTGAAAAATCGGACGCAGGATATGGCGCAAGCCGTTGATTCCCCAGGTTTCGTTGCTGTAATTGTGCGTTCCCGAAACGACAAATTCCATGTCGAATCCGATTTGCCCGAGTGTCCGCGTGTAGGAGGTATCCGGGTCGGACCCGACGGTTTCTCCGTAACAGGTCGTCATCACTCCGAAGACCGGCGTAAACGAGCCGAAGTCTCCGAACCTGAACGGCGCCGTCCAGCCGATATATACGTTCGCACGGGAGCTTTCGAGCGCATCCGGGCCGTCATTTCCCGTAATCCCGTAGCGCAGAAATTCATACTGCTCCGAGGATTCTTCCCGAAGGAATGCATAAGAGGCATTGAAATGCTGGTAAATTCCGGTTTTTCCGAGCGGTGCCGGCTGCAGGTCAAAGCGCAACTCCGGCAAACGCTGTTGGACATTCTGATAGTCGTTCACGTGCAGGCGCGTAAATGCGGACACGTAGAAGTAATCATCCGGCAAAACAAACTCGACGTAATTATCCGGATTTTGATTTTCATCATAAATTTTGGGACGGAAATCGCGCATTGCCTCGGAATCGCTCCACTTATGAATCGAGGCGGAAATCTGCAGGCGTTCAAGATCCTGCTTGTGAAACCAGTCGATAAAACCGCGCCGTCCGCCGATTGCGTTCCCGTAAATATCATCTTCCCGGGAGGCGGTATCATTGATGTAGCCGGAACGGAAATAGCCGCGCATCTTCAGCGGGAACGCCGAATCGTAGGTGTCGTATGCGGCGGCAGGCCCGGCGAGAACACCGGAGCATTCGTAAAAATCAAGCAAAACGCCGGGTTCAAATTCATCCCAAAGCGTCAGATAAGTCTCCGAACGAAAATACGTTCCCGCAGAGCCGCTTTCGCCCGGATTAAACCAAACGCGAACGGGCGGACGGTCAAAGCGAACGACGGAAAAGCCCGGCAACGGCAACACGGGAACGCCCGCCACGCGAAACGTTGACGGTCCGAGATGGAAATAATCTTCCTCGGCATCGTAGGCAAGCCGACCTGTCGTAAACGAAACGGACGACCAATGCGGCTCTCCCAAATAAAACGCGGCACCGCGAATTTCCGCAAGGTCCCGAGATGCCGAAATCATACCGCCGCCGAAAAACGCAAAATCACGCCCTCCGCGGATTTTTTTTGCAACCAGTTTTTGCGCGTTCCCGTCAAATTCCGCCGACGCGAAAATAAAACGGGCGCCCTGAAAATCCAAGGTCGCGGGCATCGGAATCTCCGCCGTCTGCGTTTCCGCGTTGTAAATCATTTCCTCCGTGCGCAATTGCAACTCGCCCGCAGAAACGCGAACCCCGCCGCTGAGATACTGGACACCTTCATCCGCCGAAAAACGCATATCTCCCGCATCGATAATCGTGTCCGTTTCGGTAAAAGGAGTTTCTCCGGCAAACAGCGTTGCCGCGCCGACAAAAAAGAGGACGGAACGAGAGGTTGTTTTCAGAAAATGAGAGCGTTTCCTAAGCACGATTTACAAAATTTGAAGCTTCCGGAAATCCTAATGATTTAGCGGGAAGTTGAAAGTTAAAAAGCGTTACGACTCCAAATCCGAAAGGACTGCGAGCATTTGCGGAAGAAGTTGTTTCTTTCGGGAAAGGACACCCGGAAGCGAAAAAATCCCGTCGCCGTCGCGTGCGTAGTGCAAGCTCCTGATAATTTGCTCGTCTCCGGCGGCAAGCATTTCGGATTCCTCGCGCACGGCATCGGTTACCAACAAACCGAAGAAATGAATTTCTCCGGCCTCACAAACCGATTTCATTTCGCGCTCCAATTCCTCACGACGCAAATGCAGAAGCTGAAGATTGGATTCCTCGACCTGCGCCAATGCGAAACGGAAACGTCCGCTCGTGTAATTCTTGCGGTCTCCGTTGATGACATCCGATGCGCTTTTCGCCGTGAGGGGAGAGTTGATTTTCAAAAGCTCATACATGAGTTCCCGCGCAGTTACGCCGCAGAGTTTTTCCAGCCACGCGCAGATTTCGACATCCGCCGGAGTCGTCGTCGGTGATTTTAAAACCAGGGTATCGGAAATAAGTCCGCCGAGCAGAACGCCGGCCGTTCCCGCGTTCATCGGCACACCCGCCTCGCGAAACATTTTTGCGACGAGCGTACAGGTGCTCCCAATAATATCGCCCGTAAAACGAATCGGATTAGTCGTTCCGATCGTTCCGATTCTGTGGTGGTCCACGATTTCCACGACCGGCAATTCTTCCGCGCCGGGGATTCGCTGTTCGGGTTCATTGTGATCAACCAAAATCATGCGATGCGGCGGCGGTTCCGAAAGCGTCTTTTTCGAAATAACGCCGAGAAGCATTCCGTTCCCGTCAACGACCGGGAAAAGCTCCGACGGAGCTCGCAAAATCCGGGTCCGGAAATCCCGCAATCTGTCCTCCGGAGAAAGTTTGAGCGTTCCCGCCGCCGAAATTTCCGCCAATTCCACGGGCATTGAGAATTTTAAGCGCCGCGTAACCGTTGCCGAATCCAAATTCGTTTTCAAAACCGAAACACCGCGAAGCTTCGCCGCCGCGACAACGCCGCCGGGAATTTCCTCTTCGCCGGTAACGACCAGTAAACGAATCCCGTTATCGATAACCTTCCACAAAATTTCCGTGCGATTTCCGACGATAACCGCAAGGTTTCCGGGCTCTTTCACGGGAATGTGCTCTTCAAAACTTTCCGAGCGCATTGCCGCAACATAAACGTCAAAGTCCTCTATTCTTTCCTCGTCAAATGCCGCAGGCATCTCGGCATCAAGCACGCGGCGCATAAGCGAAACGGAACTGCGGATGCGCCGCCCGGCAAAGCTTTCGCAATCATCCGTGCCGATATTGAGCAAACGGGAAAGGAGCGCGAGCGCACTCAACATTCCGAGGTAGTGCCCGTCCTCGTCGGTAACGGGAACCTGCTGAACGCCGCGTTCCCGCAAAATCGTCACGGCATCAAAAAGCGACGTGCCTGCGAGTATCGACGGAGCGGGAACGAGCAAATCCCGCATTCGCAAATAAAGATCGTTTCTGCGCTGAGGAGGCGTCAACCCGAACCGCCGGAACAAATGTGCCGCGCGCTCGGGCAACACGCCCGGGCAAACGGGGACGTAATCCGCATCCGGATTCTGAGCCCGACGCAATTCCGCCAACGCATAGGCACTTGCGATACTGTCGGCATCGGGATTGCGGTGTCCGGATATGTAAAACGTGTTGCGCATACTCATTTATTTTCGTTCCCGCGAATCTACAATCATTCCCTGCTTCCGCCAACTCTCAACCTCAAAACCCTTTAATAAAAGCAAAAAAAAATCCCAACGTCCCCCTACGGAAAAAAACCTTCCCTCCGAACGTCAGCGCACCTGCCCGTTCCCGCGAACGAGGTATTTATACGTTGTCAGCTCCGGAAGTCCCATCGGACCCCGGGCGTGAAGTTTTTGCGTGCTGATTCCGATTTCCGCGCCGAAGCCGAATTCCCCGCCGTCCGTAAAAGCAGTTGAGGCATTCGCATAGACGCATGCGGCATCGACTTCCGACAAAAACCGATCGCACGCCGCCGAATCCTCCGTAACGATACATTCGCTGTGCCGGGAACCGAATTCCGAAATGTGAGCTATTGCCGCCGACAAATCCGAGACAACGCGTAAGCTCATCTTGTAATCCAGAAATTCCGTTCCGTAGCTTTCCGCGTCAGCACGAACGAGCAAAGTCCCGGGATAGCTTCCCGCGAGGGCTTCGTAGGCTTTTTCGTCGGCGAAAATCGTGACGTTTTTCTCTGCAAGGCGAATACAAATTTCGGGAAGAGACGGACAAAGATTTTCATGAACAAGAAGGCAATCCAAGGCGTTGCATACACTGACACGACGAGTCTTTGCGTTAAAAACAATATCCGCCGCCTTTTTTAAATCTGCAGACGTATCCAAATACGTATGACAAACGCCGGCACCCGTTTCTATGACGGGAATCGTCGCGTTCCCGCGCACGAAGTCGATTAGCGCACGCGAGCCGCGCGGAATCGCCAAATCGACAAAACCGTTCGCATGCAAGAGCGCGAGAGTCGCTTCACGCGAAGGCGGCAAAAGCACACAGGCATCGGCGGGAACGCCGCAACGAGTCAGTGTGTTGCGCACAATTCCGGCAAGCGCGGTGTTTGTTTCTTCCGCGTCGCGAGAACCCTTCAGCAAACATACGTTCCCGGACTTGAAAGCGAGGGCAAAAACGTCGAGCGTCACGTTGGGACGCGCTTCGTAAATCACACCGATTACGCCGAAAGGAACGGAGACTTTTCGAATTTCCAAGCCGTTCGGACGCTCCCGCCGCTCGAGCGTTTTACCGAGCGGAGACGGAAGCTCCGCCACGCGTCGCATATCGGCGGTAATCGCGGCGAGGCGCTCCCGCGTCAGTTTCAGTCGATCGTATTTCGGGTCGCTTTCCGCCATGCGGGAGAGATCTTTCGCGTTCGCGGCGAGGACAAAGTCGGAGCTCTCGTCCGTAGCATCCGCAACGGCGCGAAGCACCTCCGCCCGACAAGAATCAGCCATTGCCGCGACGGCGGGAACGCGTTCTTTCGCACGTCGGAAAAAATCCTGTATAGAGTTCTCCATTTTTTTTTTGAAATAAAAAGCCGAAAGCTGAAAGTTTTTAGGAAGAAGCTTTCAACTCTCGGCTTTCAGTTTTTCACCTGCCCGAAGTTTTATTTCGCCGCCAGCATTTCGAGTTGCTGCCAGCACTGATAAAGCCCGCGCGGAACGTGGAAACAGCCTTTCCATTTTCCGCCCTTGAGCGAGAGCAACGGTTCGCCGCGGCGCGTGAGATAGCCGAACCATTCCGGATATTTTTCGTCCTTAAAATGCTTCCACGCATAATCGTGAATTCGCGTAAACCATTCCCAGCATTTCGGGTCGCCCGTGAGGCGGTAACCCTTGAGCAGAGCAATGAGCGTTTCGATGTGCACCCACCAGAGTTTCTGATCCCATTCAAGCTGTTGAAGCGGACGACCGAGGCGATCCATGAAATAGAAAATTCCGCCGAATTCTTCGTCCCAACCGTATTCGAGCGCATTGAGGCAAATCGTTTTTGCTTTCTCGATGAGTGCGGGATCGTTTTGACGTTCGCCCAAATCCATGAGGAACCACGTCGATTCAATCATGTGTCCCGGATTGAGCAGACGTCCGTCCATATTGTCGGCGAGTGTGCCGTCGGCGTTGAGGTGCTCGACAATCAAGCCCGGTCCGACTTCCGGACGGTAAAATTCATCAACGACCAGATGAATGCACGTATCGATGGTTTTCTGCAAAAACGCGGGATCGACAAGCGGCTCAATTTCGAGTGCAAGATTGCAGACAATCATCGGAAGCGCAAACGCCTTCATCGGGCGGGCTTTCGGGGAAGCCTTGCTCCAGCGTCCTTTCGGATTGTCGAAGCGAGCGATTACGCGATCAAAGGCTTTTTTGGAAATTTCCGCGTATTCCGCGTTTCCGGTGGCAATCGAAAGCTGTCCGAACGCCATGCACGCAAACGTATTCGAGAAAATATTATAAGGCTCAACCTGCGGTGTGCCGTCACGCGCCAGCGAAAAATAGAAGTTGTATTCGCCGTCGTGCCCGTATTTTTTCAAAAACTCTGCGCCCTGAATTGCGCAATCAAGCCATTCCTTGCGCTTTTCAACACGGTTGTAGAGGAACGAAAACATCCAAACCTGGCGTCCCTGCAACCAGATAAATTTGTCCGTATCAAAAACACTGCCGTCGCGATCAAGGCAGGTAAAATAGCCGCCGAACTCTTTGTCCTGCGAGTTTTCAAGCCAGAACGGGAGCACGTTGTCGAGCAACTCCGACTTGTATTGTTGGGCGAGTTTAGAAAATGTTTCCTTGTTAGGTGTCATAGCGGAAGAAATTTTATTCTTCGGAAACGCCGATTGAAAGCGGATTTTTTGAAAAAAAAAGCGTTCCCGCAATCCGCTTCGCGGGAACGCCTTCTCCGGCAGAACCGGATTGTCCGGACAGTCTTAAATCCAACGCTTAATGCGGAAGAAAACAACGGACGCGACGATAAACACCGCCATTACGCCCAACGTAACGAAATAACCGTATTCCGTATTGAGTTCGGGAATATTTTTAAAATTCATTCCGTAAATCCCGGCGATACAGGTCAGCGGAATAAAGATTGCGGTAACGACGGTGAGCACGCGCAAAACGTCGCTCGTGTGGCGCTCGTGCTCCGTGTGATAAAAATCCTGAAGCTCCTGCAAAATCATGCGTGCGTGTTCGATACGGTCGAAAGCCCGCAACGTGTGGTCATACAAGTCGGAAAAATACATATCCATTTCCGGCGGAAGCATCGGATGGTCGTAACGTTCGAAGGTGCGAACCATATCGCGCAACGGGTAAATCATGCGCCCGAGGCGAATCACGAGACGCTTCATCCGGTAAACGGTGCGAATGCTTTCGCCTTCGTCGTCGAGCTTGGAATCGTCCTTCACGGTGTCTTCTTCGAGGTCGGTAATGGCATCTTCGATTTCGTCCGTCAGGTGAAGCATTCGGTCAACGAGTGCGTCGATGAGCGCATACAACAAATACGGCGAGCCCCACTTACGGATTTTTCCGGAGTTTTCCGCGATTCGACGCTCAATGTTTTCAAAGACGAGTTCCCGTTTTTCGTGGAAGGAAATCAGAAAGTTCGGCCCGGCGACGAAAGAGATTTGTTGCCCGCGCGGTTGAAGTTCCTCGACTCCGAGACGCACGGCGCGCGTTACCGCGAGAATCATTTCCCCGTATTCTTCGAACTTCGGACGCGACCATTCGGAAACAATGTCTTCCTGCGCCAGCATCGGAATGTTAAAAAGAGCTCCGACGAGATGAACGAGCTGAGGATCCTTCATCCCCATCATCTGCACCCAAACCATGCCCGGGCGATTGGCAAATTCCCCCAAGCGGTCAACATCGGCAAACTCATCGAGAGAATAGCCGGACTCGTCGTAGCAAACGACGCGAAACTGCGCCGTTTCCTGCGTATCGAACGGAGACTCGAACGGCAACGCTCCGGGTTCAAGCCCGATTTCCATCGCGTCGTCATCTTCCTCCGCCTGCGGCAGAGGTGCCGGCTCTTCAGACTTTGAAAAAATGAACTTTTGCACGAACGGACGAGCGCGACGGCGCAGGAAACGTTTGAAACGGATCCACGGAGCGCGACGACGTTTGACTCTTTTTTCTGACATATTCCCGATTCCTTTTTTTTAGCGTTCCCGCCTTTGAAAAATCAGACCGTCCGGGAAACGGAGCGATCCAGCAAAACAACCGCTTCTCCCCGACGGAAAAGCGTTACCTGCCCCGAAGAAGACACACAAACAGCCGCGCAGTCCGCGACGGAGGAAATCGCGGCGGCGGCAGCATGCCTCGTCCCCAAGCCGGATTGCAGGGAAAGGCGGGAGTCCACTGCCGTAATACGGCTTCCCGCCGAATAGACGGTTCCGTTCCCGTCGATGACAAATGCGCCGTCAATCAGTGCCCATTCCTTGATGGTTTCCTCGATAAACGGATTGAGAAGACTGCGGTCTTCCTCCCGACATCCGCTGAAAGGATTCATCACGAGCTGTTCGATGTGCGGCGTAATTCTTTCCAAGTCGCCCAGCACCAAAATCGTGCCGACCGGTTTGCCCTCGCGCCCTTCCACCGCCAAATCCGTCGCGATTCCGATGGCCCGTTCCAAAACTTCCGGACGCACATGCGCCGGCACCAGCGTATTCGCGCGCTTTGCCATTATGGAGGGAAATTCCTGCGCAACATCAATGACGATCATCGAATCCAATCTGCCGCTCCCGTCGACGCCTCCGAGACAACAGACGCGATCCGTCGGCTTGATACTTTCGCGCATCAGCCCGACAAAAAGCGCCGCACGCAACTGCGACATACGATGCGTTCCGAACGAACTCACATTGATAACTTCCGGCTTTTTTCCCGACGGGAAAACATATTCCGCGTTCCCGCCCGAGACAATAATCGTGCGGAAGGACGTTTCCGTCTGCTCCGATAAAGACACGGGAACGGCAAACGTGTCCGCAAAAAACAGCAACACCTGACAACGCGTGGCTTTCGCAAGCCGTGCCGCCGTCTTTGACAACTGGCGGTTCCAGCGGGTATCCTGATGCGGCACCGTTCTCTCGGCACCGCGAAATATTTTCGACACAACGCGGCGAAACTCCGACAAATCGCCTACGCCCGCCAACGTTTTTACGTCCTCGTCTTCAAGAGCCCGGACAAGTTCGGACAAAATCGTCAGATAGCTTCGCCCCTGTTTCGGAGCCAACACAAGGAATATAACGCGAAATCCGGAAGCCGCCCCGTCCGCTTCGGCATTCTCCGCCTCGGCGGGAACGCGTTTCGGCAACCGCCCGACAGCGATTACGGTGCTTTTCACCAACGCCGTGCAAATACTCGGCAACGAGGCCCAATCCGCAACGCGCTTCTGCATTTGCGCTTCGCGCGCAATCAACTCGACGCGAAGCCGGTTGCGTTCCTCTGCCGACGTTCCCGCCGGGAGTGCGACGGCAAGAAGCTCGTCCAGCGCAGACGGCAACTCCCGACTCTTCAAATCGAGAATTCTGTTTTTCGATAAAAACCGAGCTATGCGCATTTTTTTGCAAACGTTTTCGGATTAAAAAAAAAGGCAGGCGGGAACTTAATCCGACCTGCCGTGAAATTTATCGCTCCCAGTCGAGTGCGCCTTTTTTCACCTCGTACCACAGGCCGAAAATTACAATACCTATGAAGACCGCCAACGACCAAATAATCGTCAGCCCGAGCCCTTGTGCAAGGAAATCCCGGTAAATCAGCGCAGACGGGATGAGAAACACCACTTCGATATCAAAGAGGATAAACAGCATCGCCGTCAGATAAAAACGCACCGAGAAACGCGGATGCACCGTGCCCTCGCCTTTCAATCCGCATTCATAAGGAATTTTCTGGGAACGATTCGAACGCCCTTTTTGCCCGAAAATATGACTCGCAATGATAATCAGCACGGGCAACGCGCACCCGATGATAACCTGAACGAGAATCGGGAAGTAATTCGCTAAATTGAAATCGGACATATTGCGTTTATTGAACGCCCGGCATCCTTTTTTGGCAAGCGCTTTTCTGCCTTTTCCGACAAAAAAAACCGGGAAAATCTCTACTTAAAGAAATCGCCGAGGGAACCGAAACCGCCGGAGGAACCGCCGGCCGAAAAACGGCGAGGCGAGCCGTCGTTCCCGCGATTATCGCGGCGCCCTCCGCCGAAACCGTTCCCGCCGAATCCGCCGCGGCGCGGACCGTTCCCGCGACCGTCGCGATCGGCAAAACTTTCCCGCGCACTGCGAGCCGATTTTTCCGGATTCGTCTTCATCGAAAGCCCGATGCGACGGCGCGGAATATCGACTTCCGTAACCGTCACGGAAACTTTTTGTCCGACTTTGACGACTTCCGCCGGATCTTTCACAAACGTATCCGAAATTTGCGACACGTGAACGAGTCCGTCCTGATGCACGCCGACATCGACGAACGCGCCGAACGCCGTCACGTTCGTCACCACGCCAGGCAAACGCATGCCTTCTTTCAAATCGGAAATTTCGTGGACGCCTTCCTTAAACGAAAACACTTCAAATTTTTCGCGCGGGTCGCGTCCGGGTTTTTCGAGTTCCTTTAAAATGTCCTGCAAGGTCGGCAGCCCGACATCGTCCGAAACGTATTTTTTCAAATCGATACGGGAACGCAATTTGCCGTCGGCGAGCAACGCGGGAACGTCGCAACCCAAATCCGCCGCCATGCGCTCGACGAGCGCGTAGCGTTCCGGATGCACGGCAGATGCGTCGAGAGGATGCTCTCCGTCGCGGATGCGTAAAAATCCCGCACATTGCTCAAAAGCCTTTTCGCCGAGGCGCGGCACTTTTTTCAAATCCTTGCGGGAACGGAATGCGCCGTGCTCGTTGCGGTAGGCGACAATGTTGGCGGCGATACTCGCGTTCAGACCGGAAACGTAGCTCAAAAGCTGCTTCGAAGCCGTATTGACTTCCACTCCGACTTTGTTCACGCAGGAAACGACGACGTCGTCAAGCGAGCGTTTCAGCGCAACTTGGTTCACGTCGTGCTGATATTGCCCGACTCCGATGCTCTTCGGGTCGATTTTTACGAGTTCCGCAAGCGGGTCCATGAGGCGGCGTCCGATGGAAACCGCGCCGCGAACGGTAACGTCCTCGTTCGGAAATTCTT
>CAZPYE010000025.1:0-22604 GCA_964590115.1 uncultured Enterobacteriaceae bacterium | reverse complement strand
GCCGACCGTTGCCGTGCCGTAATTGTCCGCACGACCGCCGCCATAAATGTTTCCGTCAATGGAAACCGTATTTTCGGAAGCATCAATCGTGATGTTCGCGGTTCCGACGTGAGATGTCGCAGAGTGAGTCGTTTTAGAAAACACACCTGTTTGTTGACCTTTGGCGATTCCTCCGCCGAAAATCTCCCCGATAACCGAACCTCCGGAAATCGTGATATTGGATTCCGTCATCGAGTAGCTGGAATCACTTTTAACTGCAGCTGCGATGTTGCCGCCTACGATTGCGTTATCGATGGACAACGTCGTATCCGTCGTTTCTACATCGCCCAAAATCGGGACGGTTGTCACTTTCTTTACGACGTAAGTTTGTGTTCCCGTTGCGGTAATCGTGCCTCCTGCGATGCTGATGTTTCCGGACGTAACAGAGACGGAGTCCCAACCGGCACTTCCTCCGGCAACCCCACCGATAACCGTAGAATTTCCGCTAATTTCGATAGACGTTTTTCCCGTGACGTTTGTATTTACGCCTCCGCCGAGAATCCCGTTCACAAAAGAACCGTTCCCTACAACTCCGTCTTTTACGGAAATCGTGATATTTCCGTCAATTGTGCTCGTGCTTGCTTTGTCCGTATTGTATGCAAGCTCATTGATATAGTTTCCGCCGAGAATGCCGCCGACAGAACCGCCGTCCTTCACGGAAAGAGAAACATTTCCGATAATGTTTGTCGCCGCCATGCGGTTGCCGCCGGCAATAAACGTCGTTTTTCCGTTTCCGGAAACCGTTACACTCGTGTTCCCGACGAGAGAGGCGCTTCCGGTTTTTTGTCCGGAAACACCGCCGTAAACACCCATACCGTCACCGTTCGTAATCGCACCTAAAATGTGAATATCCGTGTTTGCGGTGTGCGTTCCGGTTGTATTCATCCCAAGCCCGGTAATGTCCGACTCAAATGTTCCGCCGTAGATGTATAAGTGTCCGGTGGCATTGTTCACAGTGTCGGAATAAGAAATTACTGCCGAATTGTTTGTGTTATCAATGCCGGTAAATTTGTCTTCATACGTTCCTCCGTAAACGTATACATGCGAGTCCTCGCCATTCATTTGGAGGTGCGCACCGCGGAATTTCTTACCGTCTGAAATCGTAGGACCTGTGCCGTCTTCTTTTCCGAGAACAGTAATGAGCTTCCCGCCTTGGACGTCAACGGAGTATTCCCCGCTTTCAACTTTCTTGTTAACCGTTCCGTCCCAAACGATGTCGGACGGAATTTCCGGGATTTCCGCGCCCATTGCCGAGGCGGCGAAGAGGGCGGAGAGGCTGATTGTGATGAGTTGTTTTTTGTGCATTAACTTTTGGTTTCTGATTTTTAGATTAAAATTCGAACGGTCATTCTACGACAGCCCCCCCCCCCGAACGTCAATCAATAAAATGGGACAAAATGATTTATTTAATGCTACTTTTGCGGTAGTCATTTTCTGTGCCGCTTCATTACAGGTTTCGCGCCGGATTGTGCTTCGAAATATTTTTTTTTTGAAGCGAGTAAAAAGCAGGGAGCGCAACTTTGTTATTTTGCCCGAAAACGCAAAGCAAAAAAAACTCCCCTCAAAAAGAAGGGAGTTTCGGGCGTTTCAAGAAAAAAACTACATCGCCCGAAGGCCGTCGCAAAGGACGCGGACGGTTTTTTCGAGAGCGGCGGAATCGTGCGCCGCAGAAATGAAGCAGGCTTCGTAGGGCGATGGCGGGAGGAAAACGCCGTTTTCAAGGGCGTGCCGGAAGAGTTTTTTGGCGCGTTCCGCATCGGAGTTTGTCGCTTCCTCTAAATTCGTTACGGGATTTTCGTTAAAAAATAGGGCGAACATTCCGCCGCAGTGCGGGACTTGCAGGGCGATTCCGCGTTCCCGCGCCGTGCGCGTGAGTTCCCGTGCGAGTGTTTCGCCGAAAGCGGAAAGTTTTTCGTAAACGTCTTTCTCGCGAAGCAGTTTTTCCAGCGCGGCAATGCCCGCCGCAAGCGCGACGGGGTGTCCGCAGAATGTCCCCGCCTGATAAACGCCGCCGAGCGGTGCAAGGCAGTCCATGATTTCGGCGCGCCCGCAGAAAGCGCCTACGGGAAGCCCGCCGCCGATGATTTTTCCCAGACAAACAAGGTCCGGGCGCACCTCATGGACGCCCATCGTGCCTTGGAGCGAAATGCGAAATCCGGTCATCACTTCATCGAAAATGAGAAGCGAGCCGTGCGCCTGTGTGAGAGCGCGAAGCGTCGCGAGGAAGCCCGGCTTCGGCATGATAAAGCCAATGTTTCCGAGAAAGGGTTCCACAATGACAGCGGCGATTTCGCTCCCGTGTTCCGCAAAAAGTTGCTCTGCGGCATCAAAGTCGTTGTAGGGCAAAACAAAGGTGTCTGCCGCCGTTCCCGCAGTTACGCCGAGGCTGTCGGGCTGTCCGAAGGTCATAGCGCCCGAGCCGGACTTTACGAGAAGCGAATCGACGTGTCCGTGGTAGCCGCCTGCGAATTTTACGATTTTCTCGCGGCGGGTGAAGCCCCGGGCGAGGCGGATCGCGGACATGGTGGCTTCCGTGCCGGAATTAGTCATGCGCACTTTTTCCGCGCCGGGGACGATTTGTGTAATCAGTTCCGCCATGCGCACTTCCGCCGGAGCATTTGTGCCGAAGCCCAAGCCGCAATCAACGGCGGAGCGAACCGCCGCGCGGATGTCCGGATCGTTGTGCCCGAAAATCGCCGGTCCCCAGGTCAGAACGTAATCAACGAGCTCGTTCCCGTCTGCCGTGCGCAGGCGGCATCCGCTTGCGCTTTGTGTATAGAACGGCTCCATGCCGACGTTTCGAAAGGCTCGCACCGGGGAATTTACGCCGCCGGGGATGAGCTTTTGCGCACGTTGAAAAAGTTTGGACGATTCGGGAAAAATGGAGGACATTTTGTAAAAAAAAACGGGTTCGGAAAATGAGTTTTCGGAATTGAACGTTCCCGCACGGGGATTTTCAAGAAAAAGAACACGGCGCCTTTCCCCTGCAGAAATCCTCTCACGGAGCCAAAAGTTTTTAACGGGGGAAGCGGAGTCTCGCCGCTTCCGTGGGACGTACGAATTTTTTAGAACCACGGAATGCGCGGAAGAACACGGAATTTTTTTTTCTTTTTTAACGCAGAGAAACTCAGAGCTTTTTAAGAACCAAGAGAGAAAAATCCTAATTTCTCATTTCTAATTCCTAATTCGTCAAAAAGCACCTTAACTGATGCCCGGGATTTGATGCTTGGAGCTTTCATGGCGCTCTTTGCGTGCTTCGCGAGATTTTTTCTTGCGTGTGTCCCGCGGTGAAGGTCGGGAGACCTTCACCCCCGTTTTTTTTTCAAAATTTTTGTAAAAAAGACTTGCAGTCCGCGTTTTTTTTTTTTCGGAAATGCGGTCAAGAATTGGGTCAAGTTGTCGGAGTCAGGCTCCGACGGATTCGGTTTTTAACTTCAACGTTTTAACAAAACTATTATATGAAAAAATACATCACCATCGCGGCTCTCCTCGCCGCAGGAACAACATTCGCTAACGCGAGTAGCGAAGAGCTTGTGGTTACGTTTGCCGATAAGAGCGCGTCATCCATTAGTGGAATTCTAAGCGACAAAGATTTCGGGTCTGTATCGATTGCGCTTGAGCGTGATTCGACTTCGGGCGATTTGTATATGACGACAGCAAACTCTGGTGCTGCGGGTAAGGCGGACGCGTTTACTCCGAATCAAAAAATTAATGACGGGGATTGGACTGCGACGTTTACTTTCACTGTCAATAACGAAGTTGAATTTACATTCAATAAAATTGACCTCAACGTTATCGCATTTAATTCCAGTGGGAACAACCAAGAGTCTGGCGACGGCGTGTCTAGGCAGGTCGATTTTGCGATCTCTATAATGTCCGACGAGACGGAAGTTGCGAAGGGGACGATTGAGAATTTGAATATTACAGGGGGGACGTATGACAAGCCGATGCAGGTGGGGATTGCGCTTGATAGATTGTTTACCGCTACGGATGACTTTTCAATTGTTATTACGGCATCGGTAGGGACTACTAACGAGGGAACCTACGCAGGTTTGAAGAGTTTTACGCTTTCGTCCGTTCCCGAACCTTCTGCGTTTGGAATGTTGGCGGGCTTGGGTGCGTTGGCGTTGGTTGCTTCGCGTCGCCGCCGCAAATAATTTCTGTAATATATTGATTCATAGATTATAGTCAGCGTTCCCGCGCTTCGTCGCGGGAACGTTTTTTTTATAGGAGAAGCGGCGTCTCGCCGCTTCCGTGAGACATACGAAGTTTTTTGAACCACGGAATTTTTAATTCGGGATTTGCGAGCGCCGCGAGCCGCCGTGTCATTGCACCGCGATAGCGTTTTCGGAGCAAGCGAATCGTTCCCGCGGCGCGGTTTTGTTTTGCCCGGTTTCCCCAAGCTCCGCTCGCGCTGCTCGCTTCGCATGGGATTACGGAAGTGAAGTATCTCCGATGCTTTTGAATTTCCCGCAAAAAACAAAAAAAAAGAGACAGGCGAGACGCCTCTCCTCTATGACAAAATTCGTGGAATTTGTGGCTTTGTGAGAGTTTTTTATAATCCTAAAAAAGAAACATCTTATTTTTCTTCTGTTCCTTTCCGGTTAAAGAAAAAAAAACTTCGTGGCTCTGTGAGAGAATTTCTGCCGGGAATAACGCACATGTCCCACGGAAGCGGCCGGAGTCCGCTTCTCCCAAAGATTTGCGTTTTTTCGGTGCTTTCCGTGGTTCAGAAAACTTCGTGCTCTACGGATTTTCCGCTTTGCTGTTGCTTTTCGTAACCATGTAAACGCCGCCGAGAATGGCGAGCGTTGCCAGAATTTTTTCGGCGGAAAGTGTGTCCTGCGCGAGCGCAACGGCGAGAATGTAGGCGATGACGGGATGGACGTTGTTATACATACTTGCCGTTGTCGGGCGAATGCGCCGCACTGCCATCGGAATCAGCAAATAGCCGAGAAACGAGGTTCCGAAGAACACGAAAATCATGGCGGCAATCGCTTTGGTGTCGAGCGGGGCGAGGAGCGGCGGCGTTCCCGCGTTCAGCATGGCGGGAACGTAAAAGGGCAAAACCTGAATTGCGGCGAAGAGAAACATCCATTTCATCATCGTTGCCGCACGGTATTTTTCCGAAAGCGGTTTGGAAAAAACAAAATACAGGGCATAAACGACACCGCTGGCGAAAATGCAAAGGTCTCCGGCGAGGCTTGCGGCGTTCCCGCCGCTTGTTCCCGAAAGCAAAATCAGCCAAATCGCGCCTGAGGCTCCGACGAGAACGCCTGCCGTTTTAAGGCGCGTTATACGTTCTCCCAAAATCAGCGCGGAGAGCAAAAGCACGATTATCGGCCGGGCGGAAGTGATGACGGAGGCGTCAATAGGCGACGTCATGTCCAAGCCCCAAACAAAAAGCAACTGATTTCCCGTGACACCGCCGACGGAGCACAAAAAGAAAATCCCGATTTCTTTGAGCGAGAGTTTTTCGCACGGAAGGCAAAGCGAAAGCCCCCAAAACAACGCGCAGGATACGACCATGCGTGCGCACATATAGAACTCCGGCGTCAGATACGACGTAAGCAACCACTTGGAAATCGGGTAATTCAGCCCGAAAATCACGGCGGATATAAATATCAGCAGATGTCCGATTGCCTGTTGCCTGTTCATTTGTGCCCGACGCTACGCCTTCGTCCGCGTTCCCGCAAGCGAAAGAGAAAAACACCCCGGAAACGCCGCGTGCTCCGGGAGCGCGTCCCCCGTGCGGCGGGCGCAGGGAATTTCCCGGGCGAATGCAGAAATTCATCGCGTTCGGGGCGGGAATGCGTAACTTTGAGCGGGATATGTCGAATCCGCAAACGGAGCAACTTCCGATTTTTGAACTGCGCGGGCGCCTGAAAGAGGCGTGCGCACGTTCCCGTCGCCTCGTCTTGCAGGCTCCTACGGGTTCGGGGAAATCGACGCAGATTCCGCAAATGCTGCTCGACGACGGGCTCGTTCCCGCGGGAAAACAAATTGTCGTGCTTCAGCCTCGCCGTTTGCCGACGCGTATGCTCGCGGCGCGAATCGCGCGGGAACGCGGACAAAATCTCGGAGGCGAGGTCGGTTATCAGATTCGTTTCGACCGTGCGGAATCTGCCGAAACCCGCATCAAATTCGTCACGGAAGGCTTGCTGTTGCGGCAACTTTTGAGCGGGAGAAATTCCGGCGCGGAAAAAATCGGAGCAGTCGTTTTCGACGAATTTCACGAACGCCACCTTTACTCGGATTTGACGCTCGCGTTCGCATTGGAGCTCCAGCGCACGACGCGCCCGGATTTGCTCATCGTCGTGATGTCGGCGACGCTCGACACGGACTCGCTCGCGTCGTGGCTTGCGCCGTGCGAGACGCTGACCGCCGAAGGTCGGCTTTTCCCGATTGAAATCGAATATTCGGCGGCGGGCGGCGCGACGGGCTTTGCGGGAACGCAGATGCGCAACGGATTTTTGCCGCGCTACGCGGTTTGGGATCACGCGGCGGCGGCATTTCGCAAGGCGTTTCACGCGGAGCCGGAAGGCGATTTTCTCGTTTTCATGCCGGGCGCTTACGAAATTACGAAAACGATGGCGGCGATTGCGGGAACGCCGGAAGGGCGGGAATGCGCGGTGTTGCCGCTTTACGGCGAGCTTTCCGCCGCCGAGCAGGACCGTGCCGTCGCGCCCGCGCCTGCGGGAACGCGCAAGGTCGTCGTTGCTACAAATGTTGCGGAAACCTCGCTGACGATTCCCGGCGTGCGCGTGGTTATTGATTCCGGATTGGCGCGTATTGCCCGCTACGACCCGCATCGCGGCATCAATATGCTGTTGATTGAAAACATTTCTCAAAGTTCCGCAGATCAGCGGGCAGGGCGTGCGGGGCGAACGGCACCGGGACGCTGTGTGCGGCTTTGGGCACGCGGAGAACAGCAAAATCGCGCCGTGCGCGACGTGCCGGAAATTCGACGCGTCGAACTTTCCGAAACGCTTTTGTTGCTGAAAGCCGGCGGTGTCGAAAATTTGGATACGTTCCCGTGGTTTGAAAAACCGGATGCGCACGCGTTGGAAAAATCGCTCGAGTTGCTCCGGGATTTGGGCGCACTTGATGCGGCGGGAACGCTCACGCCCGTCGGTGCGGCGATGGCGCGCTTCCCGCTTCATCCGCGTTACGCGCGCATGATGATTGCCGCAAACGAACTCGGTTGCCTGCGCCAAATCGCGTTTGTCTCGGCGATGGCGCAGGGGCGCGACGTGATGCTGGAGCTTTCCGACCGCCGGCGCGACGACGAGCGCGAGGATTTGCTCGGCGAAACGGATTCGGACTTTTTCCATCGGCTGACGCTGGTCGGCATGGCGCGGAAAAAGGATTTTGATTTTGAATTTTGCAAACGCTGGGGAATTCACGCGGGCGCGGCGCGGCAGGCGGATCGTTTGGCGGCACAGTTTTTGAAAATTGCGGAAAATATTTTTGCGCGGGAACGCGGCGAAAATTCAAAAACGGCGATTGCGGCGGAAACGCCCGATGTTTATGAAGCCGTGCGGCGTTGCCTTTTGCTCGGATTCGTTTCGCAGTTGGCGCGTCGAGTCGATGCGGGAACGCTGCGTTGCCGGCTTGTGCACGGGCGCGGCGGCGAATTGCGGCGCGGGAGCGCGGTGCGGCACGCGAAACTTTTGGTCGCGTCGGAAGTGGAGGAAATCCGGACGCGCGGAGAAGTTACGGTGTTTCTTTCGATGGCGACGGCGGTAGAGGAAGCGTGGCTCGAAGAGTATTTTCCGGAGGATTTTGAAACACGGGATACGGTTTCGTTTGATTCGATGCAAAAACGCGTGCTGACGCGGCGGGAACGCGTTTTTCGCGGCTTGGTGCTCGGCTCGCGGGAACTGCCCGACGTTGCGAGCGATGCGGCTTCCCGCCTTTTGGCGGACGAAGTAATCGCCGGGCGGCTTGTTTTGGAAAAATGGGACGCGCAGGTCGAGGCTTGGATAAACAAAGTGAATTTTGCCGCCGTGCATTGCCCGGAGTTGGGAATCGCGACGCTTGATGAAGACGGACGACGCATGCTCATCGAGGAGATTTGTCTCGGCGCGACGGCGTATAAGGACATTCGCGAAAAATCCGTTTGGAAAACGCTTCGCGGCTGGCTTTCGCGGGAACAGGAAATGGCGATGGACGCGTTTTTGCCGGATTCGGTCGCACTCCCTCGCAAGCGTCATCCCGCGAGAATCGAATACACGGCGGACTGCGAGGCGGTCGTCGGCGCGACGGTTCAGGAGCTTTACGATTGTCCCGGCGAGCGTCTAAAAATCTGCGACGGGCGCGTGCCGCTCATCGTCGAAGTGCAATCTCCAGCCCGGCGGACGGTTCAACGCACGGCGGATTTGGACGCGTTTTGGAAAACCTCCTACGAACACGTAAAAAAAGATCTCAAAGGTCGCTACCCGAAGCACGAATGGCGTTAGGGAAAAGCCGTTCCCGTCTTTCGTGCGGCATGTGCGTCCGGCGGAAAATCACGGGTTGCGGGCGGCAGTTTGCGCTTTTTTCCGGCGAGCTTGCGCAAAAGCGCGGGGCGAAGCGGAGCGGCGACGATGTAGCCTACGCAGTTTTTTGCTCCGCAACGGCAGGGATGTTCAAAGAAGCCGGCGAGCCCGAACCCGTAATCGAAGGAAAGCTCTTCTCCGGCGACGATGTCCCGAAGAGCGCGGATTTCGAGGCGGCGTTCCCGCTCATTCCAAATTGCTTCGCAATTCTCGTCGCAGGAGTGGTTGATGAATCGGGCCGGATTTTCCGTTCCGGTATTCGTCGCATCGATACAAAAATTTTCGTCGATTTCAAAAATGTAAATCGGGGACGCGGGCAGGTTGGGGGAACGCGCTTCGCCGCGGCGATCCGCTTCTTCGGCGGAAATGAGTTCACCCCGGTAAATGCAGATGAGCGTTCCCGCGGGAATGTTTTCCGTCGCGAAAACGCCGTTCCCGTGGACGGGAGATTGCCTGACCGAAATCACGCGGTGTTATTTTGTTCTTCCGGTGAGCTCTGCGAGGTCGCGAAGCGTTCCCGCGTGGTTTCGGAAAGCTTCGTCAAACAGCCGGTCCGTGAGCCGCCATTGCCAGTTCTTCAGAGCGGTGCCGGGCTCGTTGAAACGTGCATCCTCTCCGAGTCCGAGAACGTCCTGCATTGCGATGACGGCGATTTTGGCGTGGGCTTTGAAAGCGGCGTTGATGAGCGTCCAGTTCGGCGCGCTCCCGTCTGTCCAGAAATAGCGTCGGAAGTGGTCTCGCGTATGGTCGTCGGCGGCGTTATACCAGCCGACGCAGGTGTTGTTGTCATGCGTTCCCGGATAGACAATCGTGTTGGCGTCGATGTTGTGCGGGAGGTAAAGATTTGTGGCATCGCCGCCGAATGCGAACTGAAGCACCGCCATGCCGGGCAAACCCGTGTCTGCGAGCAGTTTCCGGACACCGTCGTTCATATCGCCGAGGTCTTCCGCGATGAGTTGAACGTCTCCGAGTGTTTTCTGAATCGTTTTGAAAAAATCGAGTCCGGGACCGATTGCCCAGTGCCCGGTTTTTGCCGTGGGCGCGTCGGCGGGAATGCTCCAGTAATCGTAGAAACCGCGGAAGTGGTCGAGGCGGACGATGTCGTAGAGTTCGAAGTTGGCATGAAGGCGGCGCAACCACCAGCCGTAGCGGGTTTTTGCGAGCGCGTCCCAGTTGTAGAGGGGATTTCCCCAGAGTTGCCCGTCGGCGGAAAAATAATCGGGCGGCACGCCGGCGACGGCCGTGGGGGCTCCGTTTTTGTCGAGTTGAAAAATCTCCGGGTTTTGCCAAACGTCCGCGCTGTCGAGGGCGACGAAGATCGGCGTGTCTCCGATAATGCGGACGCCGTGTTCGGATGCGTATTTGCGCAGAGCTTTCCATTGGGCGAAAAAGAGGAATTGGGCGGTTTCGAACATTTCGACGTCCGCGCGCATGCTTGCCTGCCACTCGCAGTTTTTGGCGGCGGCGAATTTTCGTGCGGCGTGCGGCCATTCGAACCAGGGCTTCCCTTTAAAATGGTTTTTCAGTGCCGAATACAGGGCGTAGCCTTCGAGCCAATCCTGATTTTTTCTCCGAAACGCGGAAAAGTCTCCGAACTTTTTTAAAAGTCCCGGATTTTTTTTCGTGTTTTCGTAAAGTTTTTTCAGAACGGGAAAAAATGCGTTCCAGAGGGCGCCGTAATCGACGCGTTCCCGCGGGAGCGCACTCAGCGGGTCGAGATCTTCCGGACGGAGCAAGCCCGCCTCGGCGAGCGATTCAAAATCAATCAGATACGGATTACCCGCAAACGAGGAAAAGCATTGGTAGGGAGAATCTCCGAATCCGGTCGGACCCAGCGGGCAGACTTGCCAAAGCCCGAGGCGGCATTCCGAGAGAAAATCAATAAAGCGGTATGCGCTTTTTCCGAAAGTGCCGATTCCCTGCCGGGAGGGAAGTGCCGTCGGGTGCAAGAGAATGCCTCCCGCGCGTTTTTTTAGCCAATTAAAAAGAGGTGCCATCGGCGAAAATTTCACCAACTCCGGCGTTCCCGTGCAACGAAAAACACTTTGCGGCGGGGTGCGCAGTCAGCAGAACGGCGGAATCGTATCCCTGAAATTTTCTGCCGTGAAAACGGAATATTCGAGGTGCGGGAGCGCGGCGATGAAGCGTTTGCCGTAAGTCTTGTTGAGCATGCGGGAGTCGAGAATGACAACGCGTCCTCGGTCTCCGGATTTGCGGATGAGCCGTCCGATCCCCTGTCTGAATTGCAGGACGGCGTCGGGGACGGACATTTCGAAAAACGGTTTTCCGCCGTTTTCGGCAATCCATTCTCCGCGAGCTTCAACAAGCGGTTCTCGCGGATTTGCAAACGGCAATCGCGTAAGAATGACCTGCGAGAGAGCACTGCCGGGAACGTCGATTCCCGTCCAGAAACTGGATGTGCCCACAAGAACGGCGTTCCCGCTGGAGACGAAACGAGTCATGAGTTCCTGTCGGGAAAAATCTTCGCCCTGAACGAGGATTTCGCGATCTGCCGAGCCGAGGCGTTCGCGCAAGCCGATGGCGAGCGCGCGGCAGATTTCGTAGCTTGTGCAAAGAATCAGCGTGCCGCCGTCGGGAACCGTTCCGATGCAGTGTGCGCAGATATCGGAAAGGTGTTCGGTTGCAAGAACTCCGTTTTCCTTGTCGGGCTCGGGAAGATTTTTCCCGAGAAAAATTTCCATGTTTTTACGATAATTGAACGGGGAATCTTCTTTGAGGGAGGAAACATTCGCCGTTGCCGCATCGGCGCCGCAACGTTTCCGAAAACGCGCCATTGACGAACCGTCGGAAAGCGTTGCGGAAGAAAGCACGATTCCGGTGTTTCGGGAAAAAAGCGTGGTCGCAAGTTGCGGCGCGACATCGACGGGCTTTCCGCAAAGCGTAACGGTGCGGAATTTTCCGGTGCTTACGGTCGCCCAGTAAACATTTTTCGGGGCGTTGCGCAATTCAAGGCATTCGCGGATTGCAAGGCGGTAGGTTTCGATGCGCTTGGCAAAATCGTTGATTTCGTCTTTCGCGTGCGAGTGAGTTTCGACCTGGGCAATCTGTTTGAGTTTGTTTTCGAGTTTTCCCAGGGGAATTTCGCAAACATTTTGCGCCCAGTCCCGTTCCCGGAAACGGAACGTCCGGTTTTTTTCGAGAAAACGAAATCGTAAATCCGAGAAAAAATCCTCCGTGGCGGCTTTCGCCTCGGAGATGAGACCCGTGCCTTCCGATTTTCCGTATTGCCGGAGAACGCCGCCGCGCTTGTAGGCACCGGCGATGCGCGAGAGCAGGCGGAGAAGCCCGGTGGACGAGATCTCCACTCCGAAATAGTCCGTCGCGACGTCGGGAACGCGGTGCGCTTCGTCGATTACGGCAAAATCGTTCGGGTAGAGCACGCCGGATTCGTCGCCCTGCGGTGCCGCTCCGGCACCGATGAGGGAAAAGAGCAGGTGGTGATTGACGACGACGAGGTTTGCGGCATCGAGTGCCGCACGGGCACGTTGATAAAAACAGGTTTCGTGCGAGCAGTTTTTACGGGAGCAGGCGGCGGAGTCGGCGTTGACCATTTCCCAAACGTCGTCGCTTACGCGTTGCGGAAGGTGTTCCCGCAGTCCGGTGCAGTCGGGGCTTGCCGCCCAATCCCGTATGACGGAAAGCTGGCTCGCGGTGTCCGATCCGTCGTTTCCGTCGAAAAGGCCTTCGTGGCGTTTGACGGCTTGGGCGAGGCGTGTTCCGCAGAGGTAGTTTGCCTTACCGACCATGAGCACGACTTTGAAATTTTCGTATTTTTGAAGCTCGGGAACGCGGGCAAAGAGCTTGCGGCAAATCGGCAGGTCTTTTTTCAGAATCTGTTCCTGAAGCGGTATCGTGTTGGTGGATACGACAAATTTTTTTCCGGAAAGCAGAGAAAAAATAATTCCGGGAAGCAGGTATGCGAGGCTTTTCCCGACTCCGGTTCCCGCTTCGAAGAGCAGGGGCGATGCGTTTGCAAAGGTTCGCGCAACGGCGAGCGCCATATTGGTTTGTTGCGGGCGGGCTTCCATGCGAAGGTATTTTTTTAGCCACGCCGAACTTCCGGAAAAAATCCGCTCGGTGAGCGCGATTGCTTCCGTTCCTCCCACGGGAACGCCCGATTCAAAACTTTCGCTGAAATCAAACACAATAAACCCCGACACTATAAAAAACGTTCCCGTGCGGAGAAAGCCGTTTTTTTTTTATTCTTTCGCTAAGCGCACGAAGTTTTCGCGAAGGTAAAACCTTACGTTTCTTTGCGAGCGCCGCGAGAGATTTTTTGAAAAGAAAAGCGTTCCCGCGAAACGAATCGCGGGAACGCCTTTCTTTAAGCTTTAAGCCTTAATCTCTAATCTTTTATCAGATATTCGACCAGTCGAGAATGACTTTGCCCGCCGTGCCGTTGAGCATGGCTTCGAAGCCTTTTTCAAATTCGTCGTAGCGAAGATGGTGCGTGATAATCGGCGAAACGTCCATGCCCGCCTGAATCAGCGCCATCATTTTATACCACGTTTCAAACATTTCGCGACCGTAAATGCCCTTCATCGTCAAGCCCTTGAAAATGAGTTTACTCATGTCGATTGCCGCGTTTCCGGGGGGAATGCCGAGCTGGGCAATGCGCCCGCCGCAGGACATCACTTCGAGCATGCCGTTGAGCGCGTGAATGTTGCCGGACATTTCGCAGCCGACGTCGAAGCCTTCCGTCATGCCGAGTTGTGTCATCACGTCCTTGAGCGACGTGTTCATCGTGTTCACGGCGAGGGTCGGTCCCATTTTGCGGGCGAGTGCGAGCCGCGTGTCGTTCACGTCGGTAATCACGACGTAGCGTGCACCAGCAGCCTTCGCGAGGGCGATTGCCATGATGCCGATCGGTCCCGCGCCCGTGATGAGCACGTCTTCGCCGACGAGGTTGAAGGAAAGTGCGGTGTGCGCGGCGTTCCCGAGCGGGTCAAGGATTGCGGCGATGTCGTCCGGAATATCGTCGGCAAGCGGCACGACGTTTTTCGCGGGAAGGGCGAGCAATTCGGCAAACGCACCTGCGCGATTGACGCCGACGCCCTGCGTGTTCGGGCAAAGGTGGCGGCGGCCGGCGCGGCAATTGCGGCAGTAACCGCAAACGATGTGGCCTTCGCCGGAGACACGCTGTCCGACTTTGAGGTGGCGGATGTTTTCGCCGACTTTTTCGATGTGTCCGACGTATTCGTGTCCGACCGTCATCGGCACGGGAATGGTTTTCTGCGACCATTCATCCCACTTGTAAATGTGCACGTCGGTTCCGCAGATGGCGGTTTTTTTGATGCGAATCAAAACGTCGTCCGGACCGCAAACGGGTTCGGGAACGTCCATCAGCCAGAGTCCGGGTTTTGCTTCTTTTTTTACGAGCGCTTTCATGTTTGTGCGGTAATAATTTTTTTATGTGAATTGATGAAAAGTAGGATATCGGTGGCGGATTTTAGGCGTTTTTTCTCTCGTCGGCTACTTTTTTTTGAATGGAGAATCGGGATTGAGACAAAAAAATGCTCCCGTTCCCGGGAGCATTTTTTGCGGATTAGTAGCCTTTGATTTTGAAGAGGCTTGTAACCGAATTGTTCGAGTGGATGCGCTGAATGGCTTCGCCGAAAAGCTTTGCGATGGAGAGCACGGTAATCGGCAGACCTCGCGATTCCACGGGAACGGAATTCGTCGTAATCACTTCGTCGATAACGCCCGTCGCAAGGCGTTCGTAGGCGATTTCGTTGAGCATGCAGTGGCTGACGAGTGCGCGGACGGACTTTGCCCCGTTTTCGCGGAGCAGTTTTGCCGCGGAGCAGAGCGTTCCCGCCGTTTCCGTCATGTCGTCAACGAGAATGATGTTGCGTCCTTCGACTTCTCCGACGAGGTTTGTGGATTGAACCTGCGTTGCGGAAACGCGGCGTTTGGCGACGAATCCGATCGGGAGGTCGAGGAGATTGGCGACGGCGCTTGCCGCCTTCATTCCGCCGATGTCCGGCGAAAATACCGTGGCGTCTTTCAGGAACGGTTTATCTTTGATGTAATCGTAGAAAACCGGGGAGGCGAAAAGGTGATCGACGGGAATATCGAAGAAGCCCTGAATTTGCTGGGCGTGGAGGTCGAGCGCGAGGACGCGGTTTGCGCCGGCAGCGGTAAGCAGGTTCGCGACGAGCTTCCCGGTAATCGGCACGCGCGGGCGATCCTTGCGATCCTGACGGGCGTAGCCGAAGAACGGCATGACGGCGGTGATGCGCTTGGCGGAGGCGCGGCGCATGGCATCGATCATGATGAGCAACTCCATCAGGTGGTCGTTGGCGGGGCAACAGGTCGGCTGAATCGCGAAAACATCGCAGCCGCGAATGTTTTCTTTGATTTGAACGAAAGTTTCTCCGTCGGGGAAGGGCGTGACATCGGCAATTCCGAGAGGAACTCCGAGAGAATCACAAATTTCCTTGGCGAGAGCGGGATTAGCGTTGCCGGTGAATATTTTCATTGTGCTGTCGGACATTGGGAATGAAAAAGGAGTCCCAAGAGTAAGCTTTTGTGAAGATTTAGTAAAATAGAATTTGCGAAAAAACACCCGTCGCGCAAAAATTCCCCCACGCTATGATCTGGATTTATCGCCTCCTGTTTTTACCTCTGTTTTTGGTTTCCTGCCCCTATTATTTCGGGCGCATGATTAAGCGCGGCGGCTACGCGAAGGACTTCACGCACCGCTTCGGTTGCGTTCCCGTGCTTCCGCCGCGTCGTGAAGGCGTCATTCGCGTATGGATTCAGGCCGTTTCCGTCGGCGAAACCGAGGCGGTTGCGCCGCTTTTGCGAGAATTGAAAGCACGCGGGAACGTTGAAGTTATTCTTACGACGACGACGAGCACCGCCTATAAAATTATCCGCGAAAAATATGCGGATTTGGTTGTTGCCTATGCGTGTTTCCCGATGGATTTTCTTCCGTTTTCGGCAAAGGCGTGGCGCCGCTTTGATCCGAGCGTTGCCGTGCTTATGGAGGGAGAGCTTTGGCCGGAACACCTGACGCAGGCGAAAAAGCGCGGCGTTCCCGTATTTGTTGTCAATGCGCGTCTTTCGGACAAATCGTTCCGCCGTTATCGCGCTGCCGGAGCCCTTGCGCGTTGGGTGCTCGGGCATATTCGCTTTATTTGTGCGGGGACGCAGAACGATTTTGACCGTTTTCGTGCTCTCGGTGTTCCCGCAGATAAAATTTCGTTTACGGGAAATATGAAATTTGACGTCGCGAGCGGGGAAAAGTTTTCCGATGCCGATGCCGCCGAGCTCAAAAAGGAGCTCGGTTTTCCGGCGGACGCGCCCGTTTTGCTCGGCAGTTCTACTTGGCAGGGCGAGGAAGCGATGTTGCTGGAAACTTTTTCCGAAGCGCGCAAACGTTTCCCGGAACTTCGATTACTGATTTGCCCGCGCCATGCCGAGCGTCGCGCCGAAATCGCAGAACTTCTCGAAAAAACGTCGTGGAAATGGTTTTTGCGTTCCCGCACGAAACCGGAGGACGTTCCCGCCGATGCGGACGTGTGCGTGGCGGACACGACGGGCGAGTTACGCAAACTTACGCATCTCGCGCAGCTTGCGTTTGTCGGAAAATCCCTGCCGCCGAACAACGGCGGGCAAACGCCGATTGAATGCGCCGCGCTCGGCGTGCCGCTCGTTTACGGTCCCGCGATGACGAATTTTAAGGACGTTTGCCGGAGCCTTGAAGATTGCGGCGCCTCCGTCAAAGTGCGCGATGCGGAAAGCGCGCAGGCAAAGCTCCTGGCGTTGCTCGGAGACGCCTCCGCACGCGAAAAAATGAGCGCGTCCGCGAGGTCCTGGCATCGCGGGAATCAGGGTGCGACGGCGCGCGTCGTTAAATTTTTCGACGAGATTTTTGAGTGTCTATGATTTTTAAGGGACATGGGAGAAGCGGTGTCTCGCCGCTTCCGTGTGATGCAATGTTTTTTGAGAAGTTTTCGATATTTTCAAAATGTTGTTGTGAAAACGGAAAGCTGTTTCCGTCGTCGATGATTCCCGCGGAAACGGCCGGAGTCCGCTTCTCCCGTGTTTTTCTTCGTGCGGTTTGTTTTTTCGCCTGCGTGTGCGCGATGGCGTTTCTTTTTGCCGGATGCGGCGAGCGGGAACGCCCGGTTGATGTCGCCGTGCGGGAACGCATTTTGCTGGTAAATAACGGCGGCGAGCCGTCTGCGCTCGATCCGCAGCTCGTTACGGGCGTTTTGGAATTTCGCCTGATGCTGGCGTTGTTTGAAGGGCTTGTGCGTTATGACCCGGAAACGCTTGCGCCGTGTCCCGCGATTGCCGAGCGCTGGGAGGTTGCGCCCGACGGTTTGCGCTATACATTTTTTTTGCGGAAAAATGCTCGATGGAGCGACGGTCGGGCGATTACCGCCGAGGATTTTCTTTTTTCCTATCGCCGTCTGCTTTCTCCGAAACTTGCTTCTCCGTGCGCTTCGCTTTTTTTTGCTCCCGTAAAAAACGCGCTCGCGTTTGCACGCGGTGAAATTTCGGATTTTTCGCAGGTCGGATTTTCCGCACCGGACGCGGGAACGCTGGTCGTCGAGCTGGAAACGCCGTGTTCGTATTTCCTTTCGCTTGCATGCCATTCAAGCTGGAGCGTTGTTCCCGCGCACGCGATTTTGAAATTCGGAGAAATTGATGAGCGTTCCACGCTTTGGACGCGCCCGGAGAACTTCGTCGGGAGCGGTCCGTTCCGCCTGAAAAATTGGCGTGTGGCGTATCGCATTGAGGTCGAAAAAAATCCGCATTATTACGATGCGGAAAATGTTTGGTTGCGCGGAATTCGTTTTGATTCCGTCGAGGACCAATTTGCCGAGGAACGCGCTTTTCGCGACGGACAATACCACCTGACGAACACCGTGCCGCCCGCGCGCGTGAGTGTTTTGCGGGAACGCGGGGATGCCTCGTTGCGCCTTGATCCGTATTTTTCCACGGCGTTCATTCGCGTGAATTGCACGCGTGCGCCGCTCGATGACGTGCGCGTGCGTCGTGCGCTTTCGCTCGCACTGGATCGTGACGTTCTCGCGGAGCGCGTTATGCGGGCGGGAGAGACTCCGGCGTATTCGCTCGTTCCCGTTCCGGGCGAGGGCGCGGAAATTTCTTCGCAGCGGCGAGCGTCGGAATTGTGCGAAGCGCGGCGATTGCTCGCGGAAGCGGGATTTCCGAACGGTGAAAATTTCCCGGAAATTTCGTATTTGTTCAACACGTCCGACGGCGCACAATTTTTCGCGCAGGCGATTCAGGAAATGTGGCGCAAAAATCTCGGGATTTCCGTCGCGCTCAAAAATCAGGAATACAAGGTTTATCGCGTAAGCATGGAGCAGGGCGATTACGACCTCGCGCGTTCGGCTTGGAGCGGAGATTTTCTCGATCCGACAACGTTTCTTGATCTTTTCGCGGGAACGTCCGATATGAATTGGACGGGGTGGCAAAGCGCCGATTACGATTGTCTGCTCGCCGATGCCTCGCGGGAACGCGACCCGCAAAAGCGTGCGGAAAAATTGCGTGCGGCGGAGAAAATTCTCCTCGAAGCCGTTCCCGTTATTCCCACCGTGAACAATCGGAACAAATTTTTGATTCATCCCGCCGTGCGCGGCTGGTTTCCGAATCTGCTTGATATACATCCGTATCATCGGGTTTCCCTGACGGATTAGTTTTTTATCGCCCCGCGTTTTTTTATTTGTCAACAATATCGGTTATGTTTCCCCCTATACGAAAAATCCTCTCTGTTGCAACTGTCTGCGCTTCCGCATTGGCTCTTTCCGGCGTTCCCGCAGAACTTTGCGCCAAACCCGTTCCCGGAATGCTCGAATCTCCTAAGCAACCCGCCGGGGCTCCGAAGCCTTACGGTGCGACTCCGACCGAGCCGCAGGTTCAATGGCAGCGCATGGAATATTACGCGTTCACCCATTTCGGACTGAATACGTTTACGGGACGCGAATGGGGCTACGGCGATGAAAGTCCCGAGCTTTTTAATCCGACAAAGTTTAACGCCGACGCCATCGTCAAAACCTTTAAGGACGGAGGAATGACCGGCATGATTTACACCGCAAAACATCACGACGGATGGTGTTCGTGGCCGACGAAAACCACCGGGCACAGCATCAAAAAATCGCCGTGGAAAAACGGGAAGGGCGATGTTGTGCGCGAGTTCGCCGACGCCTGCAAAAAATACGGGATTAAGTTCGGGACCTATCTTTCTCCGTGGGATCGCAATCATCCGGAATACGGTCGCGACGGCTATATCAAGGCCTACTACGGGCAAATCGAAGAATTGCTCACGAATTACGGCGATGTCTTTGAAATCTGGTTTGACGGCGCAAACGGCGGGGACGGCTACTACGGAGGCGCACGGGAACGCCGTAACACGCCCGGCGGTGCCGACAAATATTATAATTTTGAACAAATCGTAAAAAATATCCGGAAAATGCAACCCAACTGCGTCGTTTGGGGGGCATCGCACTACGGAGACGCTCGTTGGGGCGGTTCGGAACGCGGACATGTCGGTTATCCGCACTGGCATACGGTCGGCAGTCAAAATCCGGAAAAGACCTCGGCTCGGCATCCGGAAACCTGTAAGGATAACTGCCGCCACGTCGTTTCGGCGCACGGCGTTCCCGGCGGAGACCGTTGGGTTCCCGCAGAAGGCGACACGCCGATTAACAACAGCGGGTGGTTCTGGCATCAGGGCGGGCGTCCGAAATCTCCGGAACAGCTTATGCAGGTGTGGTTTGACTGTGTCGGGCGCGGGGCTAATCTCATCTTGAATCTTGCGGCGGATAAAACCGGGAATCTCGATCCGAATGACGTGAACGCGCTCATGGAATTTAAAAAGCTCCGTGATGCGCTCTATAAGAAAGACTTTGCGCTCGGGGCAAAGGCGGAAGCAAAGGGCGTGCGGCGCGGGAACGCAAAATCATTCGGTCCGCAAAACCTCGTTGACGGCAATCCGGATACCTACTGGGCAACAAACGACGGCGTGACGAAGGCGGAGGCGATTATTGCTTTGCCCAAAAAAGCGACTTTCGATGTCGTGCGCGTGCGCGAGGAAATCCGCCTCGGACAACGCGTTTCCGCATGGGCACTCGATGCGGAAATCGGAGGAGAGTGGAAGGAAGTCGTTGCCGGACAGACTGTCGGCGTTCAGGTAATGCTTGTTCTTCCCGAAAAGGTGACGACTCAGCGCGTGCGTTTGCGCATTACGGGCGCGGAGGCTTGCCCGTGTATTTCCGAACTTTCTCTTTTCAAGTTGCCCGACGGGTTGAGCCTGAAAAAAGCATCCAGTACCTCCGTGCTTACCGCCGGTGTGCCGAAAGCAAAGTGGAAAATCGTAACGGCACCCGCGGGAACAAACGCCAAGGCTGCCATCGACGGGAACGCCAATACGTTTTGGCACACGCATCCGAAGCAGGAACTGCGCCCGCCGCAGTCCTTCGTCGTTGATATGGGCGAAACCCGAACGCTCCGTGCGTTCACGTATTTGCCGCGGCAGGACGGAACGACGAACGGCATGACGGATCGCTACGCCTTTGAAATTTCTCTCGACGGAAAGTCCTGGAAAAAGGTTGCCGAAGGCGAATTCGGAAATCTTCGCGCCAACCCGATTGAGCAGACGATTTCGTTTTCGCCGGAAAAGGCTCGTTACTTCCGTTTCACGGGAACGCATGCTCTCGATAAGAACCACGTCTCCGTTGCCGAAATCGGCGTTTTGGAATAAACCGAATCCGTTTCGGAGAACAAAAAAGAGACCTTAATCCGTTTTAAGGTCTCTTTTTTTGTGGCGGCGCGGCTGTGATTTTCGGAAGCAACGCAAATGAGCGGAATTTGTGTGGCTTCGGTCAGGAACAAATACGCTCGACGGCGGATTCGAAGGAATCGTGCGCGGAAAGAATTTCGATTTCCAAGCGCAGGTAGTAGATCGGGAGCGGCGGCTTCAGGTCTCGGGACAGGCGGACCATGTCCTTTTCCGTCGTTACGATAAATTCCACGCCCGCCCGAACGGCTCCGGAGAAAACTTCTTCGAGGTCCTTTTCCGTGAAGCGGTGATGGTCGGAAAACCGGCGGTTGTAGTCGATAATCGCTCCGTAGCGACGGACGAATTCTTCGAATTTATCCGGTGTGGCAATGCCGCTGAACGTCGCGACCCTGCGTCCCTGCATTTCATCGAGTTCGATGTCCGGCAAATCGCCGAAAACGGCACAAAGGCGCTTGGGTTGGTGCGTGCATTCGATAATTTCCGCATCCTTATTGTAACTGTGGATTTTGTCGATGAGCGGTTGCGTGTTCTTCCCGTCGGATTTAGTCAGAAAAATATAACTTCCCCGGGTGAGATGATCGACCGGTTCCCGCAAAATGCCTCGCGGGAGCATGAGTCCGTTTCCGAAAGGATTGGTTTTATCGACGAGTAAAAGATTGATTGAGCCGCGTAGGGGAAGGTACTGCATGCCGTCGTCGAGGATGATGACATCGACACCGAAGCGCCGAATCGCATATTCCCCGGCGTAAACGCGATCGCGGTCAACAACGACGCAAACGCCGCAGGCAACGAGGTTGCGTGCGAGCATATACGGTTCGTCGCCCGCGACATCCGACCCGCACAGCACGTTTTTCCCGTCCGAGACCACGCGCGGGAGCGGGCGCTGAACCAAATTCATCCAACGCAAAATGCGTCGCCAAAGCGGTTCTTTCTTCGATTTGTATCCGCGGGAAAGAATTGCGACTTTGCGCCCGTGTGAAGCCATGACCCGCGCCATTTTTTCGACAACGGGTGTTTTTCCGGTTCCTCCGACGGTCAGATTGCCGACGACGACGACTTTGCATCCGAGGGGCGTATCCCGAAGAATGCGATTTCGGTAGAGAAAGAACCTCAGTTGGACGATTCGGGCAAAGAGCATCGAGAGAACGCGCAGAAATGCGCCGAGAATGCGTGCGGAAGTGCTGTCCGGTGCACGGTCGTAAATCACATCCGTGACGAACTGTTCGAATCGTTCGCCGACGGAGCGTTGATCTTCTTGCAGAGGCTTCATTTAAAAACTTGCGAAAAAACTTAATCTGAGGCTTGCCGATTTTCAAGCCGTAGTTATTCTATTACGGCTTTATTTGTTCAGAACGTTATGCAACTGGAAATTCTCCGCACCAAAATCCTTCGCGCCGAAGTTACCGACGCGCAGCTTCACTATGAGGGCAGCCTCGCCATCGACAGTGAAATCATGCAGATGATCGGAATGCTGCCGAATGAGAAAATTCTCGTCGGGAACATTTCCAACGGTCACCGCTTTGAAACCTATGCCATTCCCGCTCCTGCCGGTTCCCGCGAGTTTTGTCTTAACGGAGCGGTTGCGCACCTCGGAAAAGTCGGAGACCTCATCGTCATCATGTCCTTTGCGCACATGGAAGAAGCGGAAGCGTTGAAGTGGACTCCGCGCGTGGTGGTTTTCGGCGAAGGAAATTCAAAAATCGTGAAATTGCAGAGCGACGTCGCTCCTGCGGAAATCGTCGCCAAGTTTAAGCAGTAGTCGTTTTTCACCGAAAAAAAGCGTTCCCGCGCGGCAAAAGCCGTTTCTGCGCGGGAACGCTTTTTTTGTCGCGCGGGTTGGGTAGATGTGGCGGGGCATTTGCCTGTCGCGGAATTTCTTCGCGCGTAAATTTTGCCGTTCTCGGGGAAAACAGGCGAACGGGAACATAGGCGACCTCTCGAAATTCGTTTTTGAGGCACCCTTAACCGCAAATGAACAAAGTGAAAGGACGTTTCTTCTAACGGAGGACAGCTGTCCCGGCTGTCCCTTTTTTTGTATAGGAAACTCAAAGCCTCGGAGAGGCACTATGTTCTAAAACACGAAGATGAACGAAATTATCGGCTACTAACTCAAAGCCTCGGAGAGGCGTTATGTTCTAAAACCCTGCGCGTGAGCGTAGGGAAAGGAACGAAAAAACAACGAGCCTTGAAAAGGCGAAACAAAACCGGATGACGCGCAGAGAATA
>CAZPYE010000024.1:0-22985 GCA_964590115.1 uncultured Enterobacteriaceae bacterium | reverse complement strand
GCCCGGAAAAAACGCCGTCGGAATTCGTAAAATTTTTATAGTCAAGGGAATCCCAGCCACTGACAGTTCCGTTTTCGGAGTTAGCAAAAACGGAATAAGTGTTGTCGGTCGCATCTGCACTTGATAACGCAAAAACCGTATCAGAAGAAAGGGTCACCGTTCCCGCGTTGGTAATTGCAGACGAAATCGTCACGTCTGCGCCGGAAAGATCAAGCGTTCCCGCATTGGAGATACCGCCTGCGACATTAACAACGCCGGAGAGCGCAAGAGAGCCAAGTCCTTTTACCGTCAAAGAACCATCCCCGGAAATATTTCCGGAAAGAGCAATCGTCGCTCCTTCCGTTCCCTCAGTAGATGCCGCACTCGAACTGCTTACACGCTTCGTCGTATCAATTACAACCGCGCCGGAAACATTCATCGCAACACCTGCGGACCAACTGTCCAACGCTCCCAGCGTTCCACCTTCCAAATTGATATTAACGGCCCCACGCGTTCTGGTTTCGTTGACAAATCCACCTGACCCCAAATTCAACCGTCCGCCAGATTTAAGAACCAACGTTGCCGTTGGCTGATACGATTGTCCTCCGCTAAACGAAATACCATGGAGATTAGCTTCACCTTCAATGGACAAAAGACTGCTCGTATCCCACGAAAGCATTGTCCATCCGGACGTGACGTTCAAAACAGCATCGGAACCAACAGAAAGCGTAGAAAGTCCATTATTATTACCCCAGTGTCCGACAATCACCGCCGACTGAGCCTCCGCGACGTTCGAACCCGTCGCAGACGAATCGCCCCCGGTAACATTCAAAATTCCTCCAGACAACGTATAAGTTTCACTTTGAGCATTATTCGCCGTATGAATCAACAAGCGCCCTGTCGTTACCGTTCCAGCCGTTTGCTTAACGCTTCCGCCATTCTTTAAGCGAAGCTCACCCTCATAGGTAGTATCGGAAGAGATTTCCTCCGCTGTCTTAATTTCCGTATCCGCATACGCGGGTGCGGTCATTGCGGCGGCGGCAATGAGGGTTGAGAGAAAAAACTTTGAACGATTTAGCACGCCAAACTGTTTTCTTGAGGTTACGGTTGGAGGAATAGAACGCGTTGAATTTTAGTTTTTTTTTTTTCGGAATATGCAACAAAAAAGTATGACATTTATTCTCATAATCTACAACTCCGGTAGGAATTCCCGAAAAATTGCGGGCGTTCCCGTCGTTTATAAAATTAACTTTCAACTTAGAGCGGCGCGCGTATCATTTCTTTCTTTTCAAAAATTTCCGAATCATGAAAGTCATTCGCGACTCCAAGGAACTTCAACAAACCGCGCTTGCGCTTCGTGCGCAGGGCAAAACAATCGCCCTTGTGCCGACGATGGGCAATCTTCACGCCGGACACGCCTCGCTGATGGACGCCGCGCGTTCCCGCGCCGATGTCCTGATTGTTTCCGTCTTCGTCAATCCGACGCAATTCGGTCCCAACGAAGATTACGAAAAATACCCGCGCACGCTCGATGCGGACTGCGAAGTGTGTCGTGCGCACGGTGCGGACATTCTCTTTGCGCCTGCCCCGGCGGCGATTTACGCACCGACGTTTTCGACTTACGTTTCCGAATCCGCCTGTTCGAGCGGGCTCTGCGGACGTTCCCGTCCGACGCATTTCCGCGGTGTGTGCACCATCGTCAACATTCTGTTCAACCTCGCCCTGCCTCACGTTGCCGTGTTCGGACAGAAAGATGCGCAGCAGGTTGCCGTGCTCAAGCGCATGGTCCGGGACCTTCACATTCCGGTAGAAATGGTTGTCGCGCCGATTGTCCGCGAGGACGACGGGCTTGCGCTCAGCTCCCGCAATCGCTACCTGACGCCGGAAGAACGTGCCGCTGCGCCGAAAATCCAAGCCGTGCTTCGCGAAATTTCCGAAAAAATTGCCGCGGGAACGGATTCTGCGGAAACGCTCTCCGCGTTTTTCATGAATGCGCTTTCGTCGAACCCGATTTTTGAAGCGGAATACATTGAAATTGTCGATAACTCTACCATGGAGCCGCAGGCGAAGGTAACGCCGGGCAACACGCTCATTGCCGTTGCCGTGCGCATGACGCAGACCCGCACCCGCCTCATCGACAACATTATCGCCTAAAAAAAATTATCGGGAACCGAAGGCCGAGCGCGCTTCGATTCCCGCCTTTTGACCGAAAACGTTCTCCACCCGATGCCTTCAAAAAAAGAGCCGTCTCCGCTTTCGCTCACGCGTCCCGGAATTATCGAAGCCTCGGCGGGAACGGGGAAAACCTTCACCATTGCGAAAATGTATCTCGCGCTTTTGCGCGGGGAAAAGGTTCTCGGTGCCGTCGGGAGCAAGGCGCACGGAGAAGATTTTTCCGCGCCGCGCGTGAGGGAGATTCTCGTCGTAACGTTTACGGATGCCGCGACTGCGGAACTCCGTGCGCGGCTGAGCAAAAAAATCCGCGAAGCCGTTGAGGAAAATTCCGGCGATGAAAAAACGTGCACCGCACTACGCCTTGCGGATGCCGAATTTGACGAAGCCGCCGTGTGCTCGATTCACGGATTCTGCCTGCGTATGCTGAAAGAATTCGGAATTTCCTCGCGAACGGAAGAAGTCCGGAAATCGCTCTCCGAGGAGCTTTCCCGCTTTGCCGCACGTTGGCGTGCGCGAAAAATCGCCCAAGGCGAAAGCGTGTTCTTCTCCGTCGAAATCTCCGACATTCTCAATGTATTGAAGTTGCTTTTGAAAAATCCGGACATCGTTCCCGAGCCGCCGAAAGAGAGCGACGAAGTCGGGAACGCCCTCTTTCTCGCGGCAACGGAAGCCCTTGCGGAATGGAATGCGATCCGCCAAAACGCACCCGACATTTCTTACGATGAAATGCTGATTACCCTGCGCGATGCGCTTCGCAAAGAACCGAGCCTCGCCAAGCGAATCGCCGCACGTTTTCGCGTAGCGATTGTCGATGAATTTCAGGATACGGATCCTGTTCAATGGGAGATTTTCAAACGCATTTTTCTCGCACAAAAAAAACCGATTTTTTGCGTCGGCGATCCCAAGCAGGCAATTTACGAATTTCGCGGCGGAGACATTCACACCTACAACAGGGCGCGGAATGAAATTCTCGCCGAAAGCGACGGGAACGCGCTGACGCTCGGCGAGAACTGGCGTTCGGACCGCGCACTCATCGACGCGTTTAACGAGATTTTTTCTTTCGATAAAGCCATCGCCGACACGATAACCATCGGCAGTAAAAAGACCGCGCACGAAATTTTCGCCAAAATCGGCGGCTTGCTCGATTACACACCCGTGGCGTTCCCGTCGGAGAAAACGGAAGAACCCGATACGAAAGCGGGAACGCCTGCAGCGTTTTTAAAAATTGCCGCACCGGAAACCAGCAAGGATCGTGTCAAAGAACATATCCGGAATCAAATCGTTGACGACATCGAAGACCTCGTGAAACGCCGCGGCGTTCCCGCGAGCGACATCGCCGTGCTCGTTTGCAGAAACGACGAAGTGAATCCCTATCGGGAAGCCCTCGCCCGGAAAAAAATCCCCATATCGACAACGGCGCGGGGCAACGTGCTTTGCGAGCCGATTGCCTCCGCGCTCGCGGATGTCCTGCACGCAATACTCGATCCGCAGGACACGAAGCTTTTCCGCCGCGCCCTTCTCACGCCCTTTTTTACGGGATCGGGCGAAAGGATCTTGCGGCAACGCGAAGAATCCGACGAGGCGCAAACCATGCGGCAGGCATTTGCCGACGCACACGAGTGCTGGAAAAAACACGGTATCCTTCCCGCATTTCGCGCCCTCGCGGATACGCTGGGATTTTTTCAAACCTTGGCAAAGAAGAGATTTGCAACGACTCTCGCAACCCATGTCCTGCATCTGACGGAAATTCTGCACGCGCGGGAACAGAATTTCGCCCTCTCGCCGCGCGCACTCGTCGAAACGTTCGACTCAATGCTCGAGTCGGCAGACCCGAAAGACGAAAAGGACGAACTGCAACTGCGAGCCGACAGCGACAGCGCCGCCGTGCGGATTCTCACCGTTCACAAAAGCAAAGGATTGGAATTTGAAATCGTTTTCGTCCCCTCGCTTTGGACGAAAGACCTCTATTCGAGCCAAAAACGAAGAAAAGAAGTCAAAAGCGTTCGCGGGAACAAAACCTACCTGCTCTTTGACGCGGAAAAAGAAAAATCCGAAGACTTTCTGCAAGCGGAGATCGAAGCCGCCGCCTCAAATACCGCCTGCCTTTTTTACGTGGCACTCACGCGGGCGCGGAAACACCTCGTCGTTTACCACGGAATACGCCAATCGGACGCGGAAGACAAAACGGGAAAATGGAACTCGTATCAGACGCGAATTCTCAATGCCATGATAGAAAACACGGATTCGCCGAGGCATTGGTGCATTTTCCGCGACATGGGCGCACCTCTTCCCGTTGAATATCCGCAAACCCGGGATACCGTCTCCGCAACACATAGAGAAGCCGTTGCAGTCATTTCCGAAGAAGAGGCGGAAAAACGCTTCGCCGTCGCGGAACGCGTGCGAAAAAAAATCCTGCGGGAAACAGAAGGCGTTTTCAGTTTTTCAAAAATCATTCATGCCACGGAATCCGACAGCACGGGCAATTTGCGCGAGGACGACGAAACGCAGAATCCGGAAATCGCGGACGGGAACGCAGACATTCCGCTGCCCGGCTCCACGGGAACGCCGTCCGCCGTTTCGTTCCCGAAAAGAAGTTTCTCGGACTTACCCGTCGGCGCGGAATTCGGGACGCTTGTGCACTTCATTTTTGAAAAAACGGATTTTCGCACACGGGAAAACCTGGAGGCACTCGCCGAAAGAGCGATTCCGCATCTCCCGAATCGGCAAGGACAATCGCACTCCGAACCGTCGGAGCAGAAGAAAAAACTCGTCGCGATGGTCGAAGAAAACCTCGCACTGCCGCTCTTTCCCGGCAATGCGTTTCGCCTCAATATGACAGGCAAATCCGACCTCGTCCGCGAAATGGAATTTCATTTCCCGCTGAAGCGTTCCCGCAATCTCTACGCGGAACTTTTCCGGATTTTTAAAAGCTGGGGCGGAATTTACGCAAAAACGGCAGATTACCACTGGGCACAACGCGCACGCGGCGAGGAATCACCGCTCAACATCGCCGGAATGATGAACGGCGTCATCGACCTCGTATTCCGCGCCGACGGAAAATTTTTCATCCTCGACTGGAAAACAAACATCGTCGCCGCGACCGACGTTCCCGAAGATTTTTGCCTGAGCACCGACGCCGTTTGCGACGAAATCGTCAAACACGGCTACGCGCTTCAGTGGACGATTTACGCGCTCGCGCTTCGCCGCTTCCTGAAAACGAGCCTCGGCGAAAACTACGTCCACGAAAGAGACTTCGGCGGCATCGTCTATCTTTTCGTGCGTTGGTGCGCCCCGTTTGTCGATACGGGAACGCTTACCGACGCCCGGCTCGACGAATTGGAAAAAGAATTAGCGGACGTTCCCGTCCGCTAATTCAATCGAAAACCGATAATTACCGGTTTTTCGTCAGAGCAGAATTGCCGTCGCCGCCATTGCCGCGAGAGCGCAGGCGATGGATTCGCCGCCGACCAAACCGGAAGCGAGCGCGACCGAGTAATTCTCTTCGCTCTTTTTGTGGAGTTTGTTCCATGCCCACACGGCAATCGCGCCGATTGCGAAGGATGACGCATTGTTAAATGCCGCCGGAAGCGTCAGAACAATCCCCATCCCCATTGCGGAGGGCATATACGGGCGCAACTTCGGGAAAAGTTTTTCAAATACCGGAATCGCGATTCCGATGATTGCGCCGATCGACATCGCCCAGTAAACCGTCGTCGGGAGCGAAATCAGCGGGTCATTCAAAAATTCCGCAACAGCCTTCCACATACGGGCGGGCGGCGCGGGATATTTTTCAAGCGCTTCGACATTCGGGACGAGCAGGCGCCACACGGGAACGGCAATCGTCGTTCCGATGCAGATGGCGAGCAATTGCGTCCAGAACTGGATGCGCGGCTTCAAGCCGAGCAGGTTCCCGAGCTTCATGTCGGACATGAGGTCGCCGGAAGCACCGCCAGAAGCCGCCGTTACGCCCCCGGTGATAAGATTCGTATCCACGTTCCCGCGTGCGCCGGGCATCACGGAGTAAATGAGCTGGGAAATTTTCCCCATCGCGCCGATGGGATTCGTATCCGCTTCCCCGCAGGAGCGTGCGCAAATCAGACCGAATGCGCCCGCGAGGAAAATCGCGAGAACGCCGAGATACCACGCCGTGTTAAACGCAAAGTGAAGCGTAACAATCAAGCCGATTGCCGACGGAATAACGCCGATGACAAACCACTTCATCGGGACTTCCACGTCGGCGACGGGATCGTCCGCGCCGTCGGTTTTTACGACACCTTTTTTCGGGAAAATGCCCGAGAAGGCGCGTCCGATCGTGCGCCATTGGAACGCAAGCGCCGTAAAGCTCGACATCACCATGATTGCCGTTCCCATCCAGAGCGACCAGTAAACGACGCGGAAGCTACCGAACGAGCCGTCCGGATTTACCGTAACTTCAATGTTGCGGAAAATATCGGAGCCGACGTTCAGAATATCCTGCGAAATCAGCCACGGAGCGACGACCCAGTCCAGCGCGATTGCCGTGAAGAACATCGTCAGCGAAACGCGAAGCCCGCAGAGCATACCCGCGCCGATGAGGAGCACGGAAGCGTCGAGCGAAACGCCCGGCAGATTTGCATCTTCGGAGACGACGGTTTTCACGCCCTTGTCGGAAACGAGCGTCGAGCCTTGGATTCCGCCCCAAATTTTGAGCGGGTTCAGATAATCGGGAAGCCCGATTGCATCGGGAACGAACGCAAAGCGCGTGCAGAAATCGGCGAGTTTCGCCTTTCCGGTTTCGGCAAAAGCGGCACCGAGCGTCGGAAGCTGTTTGATAATCCCGAGAACGGCGGCAAGACCGAGCGAGCCGAGCAACGTGCGCACCTTATTTTTCGTAACGGCGTTCCCGCTCGTTGCGTAAAGGGATTTCAGCGTTTCCGCAGAAGCGATGGCACTCGGGAAGCGCAGGCGTTCCTGATTGATGAGGGCACGCTTCATCGGAATCGCAATGCAGGTTCCGAGCATCGCGCTGAAAAACAGCGTCGGCACCATCTTATACCACGGCGCGGGAACGCTTTGCAGAAGCATGAGTGCGCCGAAGGCGGAAACAACCGTGTGCGTCGTCGTCATGCCCGTTACGGAAGCGACGGACGAGGTTGCCGCATTTTCCAAAACGCCCATCGGCTTGATGCGCCCGCCGGAAATCGAACGCATAAAATTGAAAACGACGAAGGAAAGAATCACGGCAACGAGTGCAATCCCGAAGCCCCAGCCGATTTTGAGCGACGTATACATGCTGGACGCGCATGCGAGAATCCCGATCAGACCGCCGAAAATCGCGCCGCGCACCGTCAGCTGCGGTTCCTTGTCCGCGCGGTAGATATGCTTGCGCCAATAGGCGTCACGCTGTTCCGGCGGGATTTTGTCCAAGGCGAAAACGGAGGTATCGACTTCCGGTTCGGAAGCCGCAACCGCATCTGCCGTTGAGGTGTTATTCGATGTAGCCATAGTAAAAAGGGTTCATTTTGCCCTTTTTCATATTTCCGCGCAAATTGAAATTGAGCGGAGCTTCATCAAAAAAAAAACGTCACGCGGCGTTTTTCTCGAGGAACGGGAAATGCGTTCCCGAAAACCCCGAAAAAAGGCACGGCGTGCGGAAAGCCTGCGGGAACGGGAATCAGGCGTGCCCGGGCGTGCGCGGGAACGGGATAACGTCGCGAATATTCCCTTCGCCCGTAACGAACATCAGCATGCGTTCAAAACCCAGCCCGAAGCCCGCGTGCGGCACGCTCCCGAAGCGGCGAAGATCCGTATACCACGCGTAGTCCTTTTCCGAAAGCCCGTGAGCTTCCATCGCGGAGAGCAGTTTTTCCAAACGTTCTTCGCGTTGGCTTCCCCCGACGATTTCGCCGATTCCGGGCACGAGCAGGTCCGTTGCCGCGACGGTTTTTCCGTCATCGTTTTGACGCATATAAAACGGTTTGGCTTCGCGCGGATAATCGTAAACGGCGACCGGCGATTTAAAATGTTTTTCCGTAAGAAAACGCTCGTGCTCGCTCTGGAGCCCTTCGCCCCAAACGATCGGGAATTCGAATTTTTCTCCGGATTTTTGCAGAATTTCCACGGCGTCCGTGTAGCTCACGCGGACAAACGGCTTTGCCACGACATGTTCGAGGCGTTCCCGCAAGGTTTTATCGACGAATCGGTTAAAAAACTCTATTTCGTCCGGGCAATTTTCCAAAATATCGGAAACGAGGTATTTTATCAGAGCTTCGGCGACATCAATGTCCCCGTGAATATCGCAAAACGCCATCTCCGGCTCAATCATCCAAAACTCGCTCGCATGGCGCGAGGTATTGGAGTTCTCCGCACGAAACGTCGGACCGAACGTGTAAACCTTGCCGAGAGCGCAGGCGAGCGTTTCCGCCTCAAGCTGACCGCTGACGGTGAGATACGACGGACGGGAAAAAAAGTCTCGGGAAAAATCGACGTTCCCGTCGGCATCCCTCGGTGCACCGTCCGGCGGAAGCGTCGTCACGCGGAAAAGTTCCCCGGCGCCTTCACAATCGCTCGCGGTGATTATCGGCGTGTGCACATACGAAAATCCGCGTTCCTGAAAGAAGCAATGCACCGCAAACGCAAGGCGGGAACGCACGCGGAACATTGCGCCGAAGCGGTTCGTGCGCGCGCGAAGATGCGGGATGGAGCGCAAAAATTCGACCGTATGCCCCTTTTTCTGAAGCGGGAAATTTTCCGGCGCCGCACCGAGAATTTCGACTTTTTCCGCGCGGACTTCCCAGCTTTGTCCTTTTCCCTGAGAGGCAATCAGTGCGCCCGACACCGAGACGCTCGCTCCGGTTGCCGCATTTTTCAGCATCGCATAGCCCTCGCAACTTTCGTCAATCACGCACTGCAAATTTTTCAGACAGGAGCCGTCGTTGATTTCCAAAAATGAAAATGTTTTGGAATCGCGGCGCGTGCGCACCCATCCCTGAACCGACACGGAATCCTCGGGAAGCGTTGCCCCGAGAGCCTCTTTCACGGAAAGTTTTTTCATGCGGGGAAATCTAATCCTCCCGCACGCAAAAAGCAAATACTTGCCGTTATAGCCCGCGAAGCCGATTGTGAGCGGCGGAAAAATCCCTCCGCCTTCACGGGAACGCTCAATCGCGGTTAATCCAAAGCGAGCAGGAAAGCGGCGGGAGCGTAAGCATATTTCCGGAAAGCTCGAAACCCTCCTCCACGGGAACACCGTCGATATCGACGGTTTCGGACGTCGCGATGCAGCGGAATCCGGAGAATCGCTCCGACGGAATTTGCACCTGTGCGGGAACGACTCTCGGGTTCATCGTCAGAATATACTGTAAGCGCCCCTGCACGTGAGAATCGTTATAGATAACGACCGCCGCCGTGTTGGTCTGGTCGGGGAAAAAGCGGAAAAATCCCTTCGGGACGTTGGTTCGCTGACGGAAAAGCCGCCCCTGCGGAGAAAGCCGGAAGCGAATCCACCCGGCGACAAATTCCTGCGTTCCCGCAAATTTCTTCATACGGGCGTAATCGAGCGCATTTTCCTCCCCGTCGAGATAAGTGTTGTTTTTGCCGTGTTTGGTGCGGAGAAAATCCTGCCCTTCCGCAATCATCGGCGTGCCGAGCGAGGAAAGCAGAAACGCGAACATGAGATGCGTGCGGCGGCGGTCGTTTCGGGTCGGATTCGCGGCGTTCCCGTAGGCACATTCGGAAATTTTGTCGAGCCAGCACCGATCGTCATGCGATTCCGTATAATTAACGGTTTGAGACGGGAACGTCGCAAAGTATTCCGGAGAACCGGAAATAAAATAACGGAAGCCGTCGAGATTGACACCGTTGCGGACAAATTTTGCCGCATAGTCGCGATAGCCGTCGTTCCAGGACGAATACGTCGTGGACTTCAGTGCGCCGGCGATATGCCCGCGGAAGCTCCACGGCTCGGCGATGAGAATGCAATCCGGGTGGCGTTGCCGCACGGCAACTTCGATACTGCGAAGAGCGGGAATCCCGACGAGTTCGGCAAGGTCGAAGCGGAAACCGTCCACTCCGTAACGCTCGATCATCCACAGCAGGCTGTCGATGATAAGGCGTTTACTCATCGGGCGATCGGCACGGTAGTCGTTCCCGCAACCGCTCCAATTTGTAAAATTTCCTCCGAAATCGAGGTTGAAGTAGTAATTTTTGTCGATACGGAAAAGGTGATTCGGTTCGCCGACGTGATTGTAAACGACATCGAGAATCACGGCGAGGCCCTGCTCGTGAAATGCCGAGACGAGGTCGCGGAATTCCTCCGCTTGAGTTCCCTTGGCGGGATCGCTCGCATAGGCGGAGGCGGGCGAAAACCAGTTGGTTGTCATGTAACCCCAGTGATAATCCTCCGCTTTTACGGAATCAAATTGCTGAATCGGCTGAAGCTCGACGGCATTGATGCCGAGTTTTTTCAAATAACAGTCGTCGGAGCGCACCCACTCCGCGAGGTCGCGAAAGCCGATCGGTCGCTTCAAATTGCGGAATTTCGGGTGGCGCGCAATCAAATCCCGCAGGTGAACTTCCGATATCACCAAATCGGAGAGATGCGGCGGCGTGAATTTTTTCTCGGGGAATCCGAAGCGGTTTTCATCGATAACGATTCCCGGTCCCGAGCACGAAACGCAGGCTTTGGCGTAGGGGTCCAAAATCGGCAACGCGGGATCGAATGCCGTCGTAGCGTCGCTGTTGCGCCCTTCCACGAAAAAGTCGTAATGCCGCCCGTGAAGGTTGCCCGGAATTTCCGTTTCCCAAACGCCGTTCAGAATCGGCCTGAGCTCCTTCGATATCGCGGGGGCGTTCCCGTCGCCGCGCACGAAAACGCTGACGCGCATGGCACGCGGCGCAAAAAGGCGAAATGCCGTTGTTTTGCCGTTGCGGGCGACCGTCGCGCCGAGGCGCGCATCCGAATAGAGAAACGAAAGGAAATATCCGGTTTTAACGGGGAGGCTGTGTTGCTGTTCCTTCGGCGCAGTCCATACGACTTCCTCCGGGCAGGTAACGTCCATCGCTTTTTCGCAGACAATCCGGAATGCATTCCAGCCCGTCCGTGCGGAATCGAGGCAAAGATTTCGATTTCCCTTTCCGTCGTCCTCGAGATTGAACATTCCCGCCGGAGGTTCAATCCAATTGCCCTCCGCCGTAATGAATTTGAAAAATTCCCGCGTTTTGCTTCCTCCGTCGAAAAGGCGGTTCCTCGGCACGCGCACGCTCCACGCGCCGAAATGCCCGAAGGAATGATATGTCATTTTCCATTCGGGAGAGCCGGAAGGATTCCAGTCGTTAAACGTTCCCGCGACGAAAATCACGGAGTCCGCGGGCAAATAATAGTCGCGAAAAATCGACGGATGCAGAATAAAAATAACGTCTTCGCCGTCGAAATAGTATCCGGATATTGCGCTCCAAAAAACCGGCGGCATCCGCGAAATACTGCTGATTTTGCTTCCGGACTTGAGCGCGAAGGGAGGCATCTTCCACGAGTTTTTCCAGTCTCTGTCAAGGGAAACGAGAATGGTGCTGTTCGTGCGCCAATAGGCGGACTCGATTCTCGTCTGCGATGTTTTCGGAAGCAGAGACGACAACGTTTTCAGAAATCCGGGCATGAAAAAAAAGTGAAAAGGTGAAATGAGAGAGAGAATAAAATCGAAAGTTGAGAGGCGGGCTTTGACGTCCGACTCCCAACTTTCTTCCTGAGTGGAGCTTACCAGTTTTTATCCGGATAAAGCGTATTCCACCAATCGCCGTCATCCTTGAGCCAACGGGCGAACCAGGCGAGATGGGACTTAATCCACTGCTTGCGGCGACCGTAATTCATAATTCCGTGATCTTCCCCGTTAAACGTCAGCAGTTCCACGGGTTTCCCCAAAAGTTTGAGTGCAACAAACATCTGCGTGGATTCTCCCACGGGAACGTTCGTATCGACCACGCCGTGGCAAAGCAGAATCGGCGTATTCACCTTGTCCGCCGCGAACAACGGACTCTGATCGACAAAGACGTCGCGGTTCTTCCACGGGAACGAACCCGCAGCCGCGATGGCGTTGTAGGCGTAGCCCCACATGCCCTCGCCCCAGTAGCTCGTAATATCGCTGATTCCGGCATGAGCGACGGCGGCGGCAAAAATATCCGTGCGCGTCTGCAGATACATCGTCATAAATCCGCCGTAAGACGCGCCGATGCAACCGATTTTTTCCGGATTCACGAAATCGTGTTCCGCGCAAAACCGTTTCACGCCTTCGATAATATCGTCCGCCGTGCGCTTGCCCCAAGCGTTGAGGTGGCGTGCGGAAAATTCCTGCCCGTAGCCGATGGTTCCGCTCGGATTGACGACGTAAACGACGTAGCCCTGAGAGGTGTAGAGCGGGAACGGATAGTGGGCGCCGAGCACGCGGGATGTCGGAGTCGTGCCGCTGTAATAATAAACGATCATCGGGTATTTCTCGGACGGATCAAAATCCGCCGGCAGGAAGTAATGACCGTCAATCGTCGTTCCGTCGGATGCCACAAACGTCCACTGCTTCACTTCCGGGAACGCCAAAGCCTTTTCGACTTCGCTTGCGTTATCGGCAAAAACCGTTGCTTCGTTTTTCGACAAATCGATTTTGTATGCTTTCGGGAACGCGGTCGAATCGGAGCCGATCGCATACGCGACGGGAACGAATTCTTTCGGATTTTCCTGCACGTTAAATACGGAAACGATGTTCGCGGGAACGCTGATTTTTTCAAACTTCTTCGTCGCGGGAACGTAGCGATAAACATTCTCCATATCGCGATCGACCGTGGAGAAATAAATATTGCCGTCGCCGCCCCAGGAACCGGAATCAATCGTCGGGTCGAATTCGCGCGTAATCGGCTCCAATTCTTTCGTTTCCGTGTCGTAGAGGAACGCCTGCGTATCGAACGAATTCGCCGCGACGCCTTCCGGCAAAACGGAACCGATACCGCCAAAGGCATCCGGTCCTGCAAGGAAAAGCATTTTCTTGCCGTCGGGCGACCATCCGCAGAACGCGGGACCGTATTTTTCGTTTTCAAAAACCGTAGTGCTTTCCAGCGTCTGCAAATCCAAGACGTAAAGCGTGTGTGCGGAAAATTCCGGTTGCGTGTAATCGATATCGCTCACGGCGAAAAGAATCTTCCGCGAATCCGGGCTTACGCCCATCAGCTTCGTGGACTTTGAGCCTGCCGTAAGCGGTTCGAAAATTCCTTTTTTCAAATCGTAGCGATACAGGAAGGAACGGTCGCGCCAGCTGTCCGAGCGGTCGGACATATTTAAGACGCGCTTCCAGTCGGAGGATTCCTTCGCCCACTTTTCCGTCTTGGTAACGATAAAGCCGCTTTCGTCCGGCAGCCACGTGTAACCGTAATTCGAGTTGGGCAAGCCCTCCGCGAGAAGGGTTTCCGTTCCCGTCTTAAAATCATACGCCACATAGGAACAGCGGTCGCCGGGTTCCGCACGGCGAAAATACAGGCGCGAGCCGTTCGGCATCCACGCGTAGGTGCGGCTCAAATCGTCCGTCCAAAGTGTTTTTCCGGTCGCCGTATCGCGAACTTCCATTTTGCGGGAAACGGAACCGTCGTCGCGCAGATAGGAATACGAGAGCATGACAAACTTTCCGTCGGGGGAAAGGGAGAGCCCGTTGAGTCGATCCACTTCGTTCACGTCCGCAATCGTTACCGGACGCTTTTCCGTGCCGTCCGAAAACGCCACCGCGGGAACGCCGTCCTTTTCCGCTTCAAATTCGATTTTGACCATCGGGGGCAACTTCGAGTCCTTTTGCGTAAGCACCTTGACCCAAACTTCCGCGCGGTCAATCTCCAGGCTGACGGGCGCCGTCGCCGTTCCGTGCTTGGCGATCTCCGCTTCCGCGCCGAATTTGTCCGCAACCTTTTTTCCGTTAATCCAAACTTCCAATTTTTGCGGAGACGACACGAAGAGTTTTCCGCGCGTGAACGCCTTCGGCGTAATAAACGTGCGGAAAAGCGTCAGCGTATCCTGCGTCGCGGGAACGTCGTCCGAAATTTCGGACGGTGCGACGAAGAAGTTTTTCTCATCCTTTGCGACGGAAGAATAAGCCAGTTTTTGCGGTGCGGGGATAACCGTGCGCAATTTCGCATCCGCATCGAAGGTTTTGTCCTGAAGGTTTTTCACGTCCGCAAAAAGCGGCGTGGGCACGAAAATCGAAGAAGAAACCTCAACGGTCTCCGGCATTTGCAACGTGCGCTGCTTCTGCGCCGGTTCCTGCTCCGCCTCTTTTTTTACCTCCGGAACCGCGTCGCAGGCGGGAATCGTCGTCGCCGAAGCGGCCGCAAACGCGGAACCCGCGGCGCAGGCACAGAGAAAAGAAAGTCCTAAAATCTGAAGCTTCATCATAAAAAAAACGGATTCAAAAAAGGTTAATCGTCCACACAAAAAATTGCCGTGCATACTATCCCCGCCGCACTGTTCCCGCGAGAAAAAATTTTCCTGCGTATTTGCTTCGCCAAATGCGCCGACGACGTGTAGAGTCCGTGTCATCGGTTATGAAAAAAGCGACCAAAATACTCCTTCTCTCGGGAATCGCCGTATGCGCCGCCGTCGGGGTCGGCGCCCTTCTTTTCGTGAAAAAAATCCGCTCGGCGGAATACGCTTACACGCAAAGCCTCGAAGCGCGGGCGAAAGGTGACGGGGACACGATGTTGCGCTGGCTCAGCGTAGCGGGAGCACGCGGGGACGTTCGCGCACAATTGCAACTCGCCGTCGGCTTTGAAACCGGGGTCTTCGGCGGCGTAAAAGACGAAAAAATCGCCGCCGCGTGGTATGAAAAAGCGGCAAACGCCGGGAACGCCGTCGCGCAATTCAATTACGGAACCTTCTGTTGGACGGGGCGCGGCGGCGTTCCCGTCAACCGCGAAGAAGCGGTCGCGTGGTGGGAAAAATCCTCGCAAAACGGCATTCTCAACGCCAAAACGAACCTCGGCATCTGCTATCGCGACGGAATCGGCACGGCAAAGGATTTAGACAAAGCCCGAGATCTCTTCATCGAAGCCGCCGCGGGCAACCACCGCGAAGCGCAATACCAATTGGGGCAACTCTTCGAAAGCGAAAACAACCGCGAACGCGCTCTTTACTGGCTCGAAAAAGCCGCTTCCGGCGGACACGAAAAGGCACAGAAGCGCTTCGAGCAGCTCACGGGAACGCACCTTTAAAAAACACGATCAGTCAACGCGGATGCGATAGAGCCCGACGTTGAGATTGAGCGAATTGACGATTCCCGCAGTCGCCTCGATGATTTTTTTGTCGCGCTCGACATCGCCGCAGGAAACCACCGTCATCACGCGGGGCTTGCCGTATCCGGAAGCGATTCCGCAAAAAAATTCGGACGGAACGAGCAACATTTTTTCGGATTCGCAACCGATTCCTTCAAGGGCGCCCGCGAAAACGACTTTTCCGGAATCCGCCTCCTCGATGAGGACGAGCGTTTTCACCTCCTCTTCCGGCAAATCCGGGCTTTCCGATGCCGCGCCGAAACCGCGCCCGAGTCGCCACGCCTCCGCATCGAGCGCTTCTTCCGCCGTCGGCATTTTCTGCTCGTTTTTCAGGCGAATCACCTCCGTCGCGTTGTAACGGAAAAGCATTTCCCCGAAAGGCATGAAAGACGTTTCGCGCACGCTGAGCCCTTCCGGCTTCTCGGACGCGCCGAAATTCCACTGCGTCGGCAAAAAAAGAGGCTCTGAATCCCGGAAAATTCCCGACTCCGACCCTTTTTCGGAGACACAGACCGACGCGACTTCCGCGGGAACGCCGTCTGCCGGCGCAAAAGTGAATCCCGGCGAAAAAACGACAAACGCCAATACGGCCCAAAGCACGATACAAACGAGCGCCGCCTTCGTCATCGCGGGCAACTCTTTGCGGTAAAATCTGTATATCGAAAACGCCGGGAGTTTCACGGAGAAAAAGGTTCGACCATCGGCGGGAATTTGTCGATTGAAAAAAAAGTGCGTTCCCGCAAAAATTCCGGCATGGGCAAAGGCTTCCATCTCATTCCCGCACATTCCGTAACCGCGCTTGCGGAAGCGCTTGCCGCGCAGATTGCGTCCCGGGAAAATCCCCTCGTTCCCGAAACCGTGCTCGTCATGAATTATGCGCAACGGGTGTGGCTTCAGCGCTTTCTTGCGGAGAAACTCGGAATCTGCGCCAATCTCCGCTTCGTTTCCCCGGAGAGTTTTCTTCAGGAACTCGTTTCCGCAGAAACGGATTCCCGCGTATTCGAACGGGAAAGCCTTGCTTGGAGAATTTTTGAAACGTTGAAAAAAACGCACGCTCCCGCCGCCGGACTTCCGGAAGCGTTGCGCTTTTTCACGGAAGAAAAATCGGAGGAGGATATCTTTCTGCTCGCCGGAAAACTCGGCGACCTCTTTTGGCGTTACCAAAGTTTCCGCCCGCAGATGATTCGGCGGTGGACCGAAAATGCACCCGCGCCGAAAAACGCCGACGCGGATTTCCTGCTCGAATACGCCCGGCAAAAAAAACTTTGGCAGGCACTCGATTTCGGTAACGCCACACCGCCCGCCGTCGCATGGATAAATCAGCTCGCTCGCCCGTTGCCGCCGGAAAAAACGCCGTCGCGCATCTTCGCTTTTGCGCCCTCCGCCCTGCCGCGCCTGCACGCGGAACTCCTCGAAAAACTCTCCGAATCCGCAGAGGTCTTTCTCTACTACCACCACCTTTCCTCAAATCTGTGGACGGAATCCGCCAACCGGAAAACCGAACTGCGGGAACGCCTGCGCCGACAAAAAAAATCGGCGGGAACGCCGGGAAACACGACGGAAGCGGAGCCCTCAGCCGAGTCCCCGTTTGCGCCGATTCGCGGGAACGAACTTCTCGCCTCATGGGGAAAAGCCGCGCGCCCGCTCGCAGAACATCTCATCGACGCCGGATACCTCGATTCCGACCCGCTCGATTCTCCGCCCGACCGCGATTCCCTCCTGCACGCGCTCCAACGCGAAATCCGCGACGATGCCGAAATCCCGACCGCGTTCACCCCCGCCGAAGAAGATTCGTCGCTGAGAATCTCCGTCGCACCGAACCGCATTCGTGAAATGGAGATTCTGCGCGATGCCCTGATTGCTCGTTTTGCGGAAGACCCGACGTTGCGCCCGCGCGACGTTCTCGTGATGTTCCCGAACATTGCCGACTACACGCCTTTTATTCGCACCGCTTTCGAAAACTCGGGAATCCCGTTTACCGTCGCCGACCGTGCGGGAACGGAGCTCTTTCCCGTCGCCGCCGCCTTCCTCGAAATCCTCCGCGTCGCCTCGGGCGAATTCCGGCTCGAAGACATTCTCTCCCTGCTTGACCGCGAAAGCATCTCCGCCGCACTCGGTTCGGACGAAGCGGAATCTTCCGCCCTGCGCCGGGTGCTCTCCGAAGCGGGCGTGCGCTGGGGAAGCAAGGTCGATTTTCGAAAATCGCTCATCTTCGGGGACACCGTTCCCGCGGAATCGATGGCGGAATCCGCCGAACGTTTTGCCGCGAACAACTCGTGGGAATTCGGGTTGCGGCGGCTCGCTCTCGGCTGTATGTGCGGAGACGGAGCCGCCGAAATGCCGCTCGAAGCAAGCGACGGAATCCTTCCCGTCGAGCAGCTGAGCGAATCCGCGCCCGTTACCTTCGGAAAAATCGTTCGCCTGCTCCGGCTTCTCGAAATGCTCAACCGCAACTTTTCGCAAAAGGAAATTCGCCCCGTTCCCGAATGGTGCGACTTCCTGAAAACGCATATCGCGGACGGCTTGCTCGACCTCGGAAACGGGAACGCGGAAATTCTCCGTTCCGTGCTCAACTCCGTAAAAACCGCCGCGCAAAACGCCTGCGGGAACAACGTTCCCGCGAGCTGTTCGCTCTCCGCACTCCGCGTTGCGCTCAACCGTTGCGACTGGAGCCCGCACAACACCGGAACCGGAATGTTGCGCGGAAAAATCACATTCTGCCAAATGCAACCGATGCGCAATATTCCCGCAAAGGTCATTTGCCTCGCAGGACTCAACGACGGAGCGTTCCCGCACGCTTCCGATCGTAACGCAACGGATTTGCTCTCGTTTCCCGCAAAAAATTTCCCCGGAGATCCCGTCCGCTGGGACCGTTCCCGCCGGGACGACGACTGCCTGCTTTTCCTGGAAAGCATACTCGCCGCGCAAAATACACTCCTGCTCTCTTACGTCGGACGCAATGCCGAGGACGGGCAGCCCGTGCCGCCCTGCGTTCCGCTCGCCAAGTTGCGCAGATTCCTACTGCAAATGACCGCCGCGACACAGCAAGGCACTACGGGAACGGAAGACTTCGCCTCCGCATTTGAAACCGAACACCGCCTGCACGGATTTTCCCCGGAATACTTTTCCGCTCCGTCGCGGAAGCACGGCGCGTTTCTCTCGTTCAACCGCGCCGACTACGCGACCCTGCGGGGAAAGCTTTCCGCAGAAAAGGAAGACGACGGACCTTCCGCCGAAATGCCGCAAACCGATTTCGAGCGTCCGCCTGAAATTTCCGTCGAGGAGCTCGTCAGCTTCTTTAAATCTCCGGCGCAATATCTTTGCCGGAACATTTTCGGCGTTAGCAGGGATATCAACGCAAGTGCCGTTAAAAACGACGATCCGCCTGCCGAGTGCGACGGGCTGGACACATCTCGATTTCACACCTCGGTTTTAGAAAAAACCGTCGCCTATCTTCTCGGAGAGGACAAAACGCCTCCGGACTTGGATACGGAATGCCGTCGCTTCCGCGAAAGACTGCTCGCGGAGGGGAAAATTTCCGCCCTTGCGGAACCGGACAAATTCGAAAACAAGCTCAAAGAAACGATTAAATACTACAAGGATCTTTCCGCGTTCGCGTTTTTCCGGAAACGATACGTCCGCGTTCCCGCGACGGACGTTCCCGCGTTCGTCGATTTTCGCGCCGACGACGGGAACGCCGAAAAACAAGCGGATTTACGCGTGAATCTGAACTTTGAAAATCTCCTTTGCGACGAAGACGGAGCGCTGTTCCTTCCGCTTTTCAATCGCAAAGAATTTTGTTGGAAAGGATCCGCGGAAATCTTCGTTTACGCGCAGATGCTGGCGGAGGCGTTCCCGCGGCGAAACTTCTCCGTTTACTATTTCGCTTACGACGAAAAAACGCCGAAATTCATTACTCGAGAATCGCTGGAATCTTGCGGTATGTCGTCCCGAGAGCTTCTCGCCCTTTATGTCGGGAAGCTGTTTGCTCCGCCGGTTATTTTTGAAAATATACCTCTTAGGGGTGTCTTAAAGGAAAGCGAGGACGACTTCGTCGCCGATGTGAAAGACGCATGGAGCGGGAAGAAATACTCGCCCGAAGAAGTTTTCGTATTCGGAGAAGACGCAGCGGAAACCCGCGCAGACGAATTGCGGAAAATCACGTTCCCGCTTCTGCAAAACGTCTTTAAGGCAATCCGGGAAGATGACGCGGCGGACACGAAATCGCAAAAAAAAGGAAAGAAAAAACCGAAAAACATTGCGTAGAGGCATAGAAATCTTTAGCGTTTTCCGCAGAAAACGAACGGTTAATCCGGAACCCGACCGTTGCGGTAAAACGAACTCTCAACAGAAAAATGATTGAAACGACAGCGAATATCCGTGTCCGATTCTCGGAAACCGATGCCATGGGCGTCGTTTACCATGCAAATTATCTCCCTTGGTTTGAAGTTGCCCGCACAAAACTGATGGCGGAACTCGGGCTTCCTTATCGTGAATTACAGGATGCCGGCTATATGTTGCCCGTCCTTGAAGCGCAATGCGCCTACAAGAATTCCGCAAAGTATGACGACGAAATTTCCGTCCGCGCAGTAATGAAAGCGTTCCCGCGCGTGCGAATTCGCATCGACTACGAAGTTTTCCGAGGCAAAGAGCTCCTCACCACCGGATACACCGTGCATGCCTTTATGAATCGGGACGGAATCGCCATTCGCCCGCCGGGATTTTTCCTCGAAAAATTAGAGGCGGCATTTAAAGAATAATCCCCCTCCGCGCCGCTTTATCTGCAACAAAAAAGAAATTCCTCCGGAGAAGAAACAACGGAAACCATGAAAGACCGCCTCCCGATACGCCGAGAAATCGTCCGCCCGCAACTTCCCGACGACGGGAACGCTTCTCCCACCAAGAAGCAACTGCGCTACCGTATGTTGCCGAAACGCGACGCCATTCCCTATTCGGATGTGCTCCTGCACGCGCTTCAGGTGCGGGAACATGTGCGTTCATGGGCTCCTTTCCGCGATGCGCCCTGCGTCTGTTGCTACGTTTCCGTGCGCAGTGAAATGCCGACGGCGGGCATCATCGTCCGCGCGCTGGAAAGCGGGAAAACCGTCATCGTTCCCAAAGTTGACGGCGACATCATCCGCTTTTTCAAAATCAAAAGCCTGACAGACGATCTGGATCGGGGCACATTCGGAGTGCTCGAACCCAACGAACGCTGCGAAGAAATTGACCCGGCGACCGCAGGCGTGTGCCTCATTCCCGGCGTTGTGTTTGACGAACACGGAAACCGAATCGGCTACGGAAAAGGCTATTACGACCGCTTTTTGAACACGCTCCCGAAGGAGATTCCGACACTCGGGCTCGCCTACGACTGCCAGATTCTTCCCGACATCCCCCATTCGCGGGAAGACGTTCCCGTGCAGTTCCTCGTCACGCCGCAACGCGGAATCTTCCCCGTCATCTGAGCGAAGAAAATGGAATTTGACGGGAACGACGACGCACCGAAGCCGCCGAACGCCGCGCGCATCGTTCCGTATTTTCCTCTTTTTTGGATTCTGATTCCGCAAATCCTCGCATTCGCTTTCTGCTCCCGTGCGCCGTGGATTTCCGAAATTTCGCTTTCGCGCCGGCTTATCGCGGGAACGCTGTTTCTGCTTTTTTCCGTTCTCGCAAGTATTGCGGAGCATTTTTCTTCGGACAAAAAAATCGCATTTCGCCTTTCCGGGATCTGGAAAATATGTTTTCCGGCGGCGGCGTTTTTTCTTTTTTGCGCGTGGTGGGAAATTCGGGAGCCGCCGACGGCGGATTGGGCGGGGAAATCTTCGCGGGAAGTCGCAATAGAGTTTCGTATAGAAAAAATGTTTACCGACAACGGAAAAAATTTCGGCGGTCTTGCCCGCGTTGAAAAAATTTCCGGGGAAGACGTCGAAATCATCACGGGAACGCGAATACGTTTTTCCGTTCCGCAAAAACTTTTTGCCGGCACGGAGCAATTTCCGTCGGAGGGAACGCGACTTCGGGCGAACGGAGTTCTGAGCAATCTGGACCCTACGGAGTTCCTCAACGGAGATTTTCTCGACTACCTGAAACGCGAACGCGTAAGCGCTTCATTTTCGCGTGCGAAGACGGCGGAAATCGTGACTCGCGAAACCGCCGCCTTCTCCCGTTGGTGTGCGGAAACGGCGAAGACGCTTCGCGGAAATCTTCTCGAAATCTCTGCCGGAAGCGCATGGCGGGAACGCGCAGGTCGAGTCCTCGGCGCGATGTTGCTCGGCGATCGCTCTCTGCTTTTTCCCGAACAGAAGACGAATTTTCTGCTCACGGGAACGATGCACATCTTCGCCGTCAGCGGTCTGCACGTTTCGATACTTGCGGCGGGAACGCTCGCTTTTTTACAGGCGTTGCGCCTTCCGAGGCGAGCCGCTTGGATTGCAATGCTTTCGGGGCTTTGGCTCTACGTGCAAATCGTCGGCGCGCCGCCTTCGGCAATGCGTGCGTGGATGATGCTCGTTTTTCTGTTTTCGGGAACGGCGTTCGGGCGTGGACGCATGGCGTTTCACGGACTGATTTTCTCGGCATTCGTCGCGCTTTCGTTGGAACCCGCAGTCTTAAACGACACCGGATTTCGACTCTCTTACCTCGTCGTCGCGGCGATTTTGCTTTACGGAATTCCGCTGGCGAGCCTCGCTGAAAATGCGGCAAATGAGGAACGCTGGCTCCCGAAGCAGGCGTTTTCTTTTCCCCGGAAAATACTTGCCGGTGCGCGCAGTCGGGTAATTTCCGGCACGTGTATTTCCGGCGCGGCGTTTCTCGCGGGAACGCCGATCGTTACGGCGATGTTCGGTGTTTGTTCCTTCGTTTCGCTTGCGGCAAACGTCGTGCTGATTCCGATTGTTTCCGCGGCGGCATGGCTCGGCGCGGCAGCGCTGGTCTTTTCGTGTCTGCCGCAGATAGGAATTTTCTTCGCGAAACTTATTTTTTCGGTCGCATCGATTCCGTTGGCGGCGGTGGATTACGGCACGGAACTTTTCTCTGTCGCTCCCGGAATCGCGGAACTTTCGTTTCCGAATGCGGCTTTCGGCATCGCCGGAAGCCTGTTGCTGTTTGCGCTTTTCTTTTTCGGAGAAATATTGACACGTCTGCGGGAACGTCCGATTCTGCGCTTCTCGCTTCCGCCGCTTGTATTGATTCTGTTTCTCCTGATTTTTGCCTACTGACCCGCCCGGGCAAAGGACACAAAAAAGACGGGAACGGAAAATCGCCCGGATTCCCCGTTCCCGTGTTTTTGTGTTCCCGTTCCGGAAAAAACTTAGGCTTTCTTTTCTCCGATGAATTCCTTCCCGTAGTATTTGCGAAGGACTTCGGGAACGCGCACCGTGCCGTCGGGCTGAACGTTGTTTTCCAAAATCGCCGCAAGCACGCGCGGCAAGCCGAGCCCGGAACCGTTAAGCGTGTGGACGGTTTCCGCTTTCCCGCCGTCCTTCGGACGGAAACGGATGCCCGCGCGCCGCGCCTGAAAGTCCGTAAAGCAGGAGCAACTCGAAACTTCGAGCCAGCGCTTT
>CAZPYE010000023.1:0-23581 GCA_964590115.1 uncultured Enterobacteriaceae bacterium | reverse complement strand
TCCGTTGCCATTTTTCGGAGTTCGGCGGCGGTTTTGCCGGTTTGCTTTTCGATTTCACCGAAGATGTTTACACCCTTTTGAGCGAACATTTCCGGAAATTCCCCGGTAACGCGCCCGGCGGCTTTCAGCTTCACGAAGTTGCCGACGAGTTCTTTAATGTCGAGCCCCGTTCCCGCGCTGAGGTCGTGGAAAATCGTCGTCCATTTTTTAATGTCGTCGGAGTTTTTGAACACGGAGGCGAGCTTTCCGGCAACGCCGGCAAGCTGTTCAAAGCTCATCGTCCCGTTCGCCGCCTCGTCGCGCAAATGCGTCGCAATGTCTTTCGCCGCTTCCAATCCGCCGACTAACGGCGCAAGCCGCGTCGCCGCGTCTTCAAACCGCGAAAACTCCGCAAGCGGCCGGGAGATCCAACTTGCTGCGATTTGCGTAATACGTCCTAAATTACGAATGGATGCGGATGTTGCGGCAAGTTTTTCTACGAGGGAATTTTTTAACGATCCGACCGTTTGGTTAATCGTTAAGAATTTTTGATTGGTAGTATTGAGAGTCTGGGTGACATTCTGAAAACTACTTGAAATTCCGATATAGGTCTGTTTGACGGACTGGCGGACATCCGCCATCGCCTGCTGAAGCCCGGCGGTGTTCGCACCGAAAGAAATATTGATGTCTGCGGCTCCCATAGGTGTTGACTTTCTGAAACAGGTGTTTAGATTTTAATGCAAGATGTTTAATTACGGATATACTGATAGGGAATACATTAGTGCGTTTCTGAAAGTTCTCGGATTCGTAATTCTTGTGCCTGTCGGCATCGTGCTTGGTTTTGCGCAAAACTTTTTTTTAGGCTGCGCGATTCTTGTTTGCTACATCGTTATTACCTATCGGCTGGTTTGCCGGCTTTTCACGAAGTGACGGTTATTCCGAGCCTTGCTTTTTAAGGTTTTGGAAAACGGCATCGGCGGGAACGCCGAACTCTTTTGCGGTTTCCTGTGCGAGTTTGATGTTGGCGGCGATGCGGCGAACTTCGTCTTTGTATTTCATGCCGCGGGAAGCGTAATAATCTTCGAGGGAGAGGAATCCGCCCAGCACGTCTGCCCGGTCTTGTGCGGCTTCGCGCCCGGCATCGACGGTAACGCTTTTGGGGCAAGACCATTCGACGGCGTCCCAGTCTTCGACGGGTTCGAGTTTTCCCGTGGTGATTGCCCAGCCGATGAAAAATTTATAAACCGGCGTTAAAAATTGCTCGATGAGTTCCTGCTGGCGGCGCGAGAACACGCGGGCAGCTCGTCCGACGACGAGGCGCACGCCTGCGCCGCCGACCTTGCTTGAATCGGCGACAAATTCATAAGGCACGTTCCCGAGCGAGGCATCGCGCAGGATGTAGTCGAGGAAGCCGGCAAACGTGGGAGGAGACCGCCTACTCGTCAACGCTTAAAACGAACGCGGCGAACGTGGGAACCATCGACCACCCGCCGGGAAACCCGCCGTCCGGGAGTTGGCTTTTGGAAAAAATCGAAGCCGACAAAACGCGCAGTGCCGCCGCGTGGAAAATTAAAACAACATGGAAATGCGCAGCCCCCGGTGCCGAGTGGGACAAGGATCTTTATTGAACGCCGGGGAAAGAATCTACGAACTTTACGGAGAAATCTCCAAAACTATCAACGTATTTTACCGTATAATCGGGAATGTCATCATCTTCCGCAATACGCCAAAGACCCGGTCCCGTTGCTCCGGAAGAGACAAGCTTGACGTGAAGATCCGCAAAAGAATCAACGATTTGAACGTCATAATCCGCGAAGCTTCGGACAATTTTAATTTTTCCGTAACACCTTGCCGCTTTTGCCTTGCGGTCGGAATCGAATCCGGAAAACCCGCAGAGAACGACCATCGAAAAAGCACAAAACCAAAGCAGAATTTTTTTGAGCATAAAAAAAGTTTTTTGAATTTATGAATAAGAATTTTCCCGAACTGCCGTCCGGCTTTCACGCCGGAGAACCCGTCCGCGCCGAGGATTTTAACAAGATGCTGGAATGGATGCGCACTGTCCAGCAATTTCTCGAAAACACAAACTCCGAACCCGGAGAAACGGGAGGGAGCGTCCTCCCGCTTTGGCGCCCGCGGGAACGAGCTCCATTCGAGGTTGATGTCGAATACGATGAAAACGGCAATCCCGCCAAAATCATTGTCGCCCGCGGGAATGTGTTTTCGAAGCAGGTGCGCAACTTCGTGGATAACGAAAAAGATGTTACTTATGAAAAACAAATGGAAACGCACAATGAGTTTTCCCAATGTGAGGTCGACGCGACAGAGCTTGTCTATCAGCCCGGGGCAAAGATTACGCTTTTGATCCGCAACGCGGGGTGGGCTATAAATCCCGCCGTCTTTGCACGTGTCGCACTCGAAGATGATAAAAAGGACGGCGAGGTCGTTTTCCCGCTTGCGGATTTGAGGGAAGATACGGAAACGGGCGACATAGTGGTGCAACAACACCACAAGGGAAATGTATTCTTCGCATGGCAAAACTGGAGCTCCGGAATAATCGAAGATGTGAGCCCGTGAGCTGAAAAAAAAATTAGACGCGGCGACGCAACAAAACTCTTGCCGCACTCGAAAAATAATCCGTTATCAGCTATCCATTACAAACTCCAATTGCCGGTTGTCCGGGCGCAGCGCAAAGAACGCCGTGGATTCCTCAATGGTTTGATTCACGCCTTTGTAGTAGCGTTTGAGCGTTTGTGTGTTCGTGTGGCGCGTGGCCGTTTTGCTTGTGCTTACGAGGTTTTGATAAGTCTGTTTCCGGAAATTAACAAATTTCCTTCTTCGCCTTAAATGGCAGGGAATGCAGGATTCGAACCTGCGACCAACGGTTTAGAAAACCGCTGCTCTATCCACTGAGCTAATTCCCCGTGACATAAAAGAACAACACTTTATGTCGTATCGGAGGTTTTTTTTCAAGCCCGGCGTGGAGTCGCGATGTGTTTCTGCCCGTTTTTTTTTTGAAAGATAGGCAGAAATAATGTGTAGCGACGCTTTGTGTGTTATTCGGAACATTCCGTTTCGAAAAGAAAAAAAAAGAACAAGAATATTTATGTGCACAGCCGTTTCTTTTAAAACGAAGAATCATTATTTCGGTCGCAATTTAGACCTGGAGTATTCTTACGATGAAACCGTAACGATTACGCCTCGAAATTTTCCTTTCAGGTTTCGCCATGTCGGTGATTTAGACACGCACTATGCGATAATCGGCGTGGCATACGTAGCGGAGGGGTATCCGTTGTATTACGATGCCGTAAATGAAAAGGGGCTCGGAATCGCGGGGTTAAATTTCGCCGGGAATGCAGTTTGGAATTCGCTTGCTACGGGGAAGGACAATGTTACGCCGTTTGAATTGATTCCGTGGATTCTCGGTCAATGTGTGAATGTCGATGAGGCGCGGGAACGCCTTTTGCGCGTGAATGCGCTAAACGAAAATTTCTCTGAAAAACTTCCGCTTTCGCCGTTGCACTGGTTGGTCTCCGATTCGGAAAAATCGCTTACGGTCGAATTTTTGAAGGACGGATTAAAACTTTGGGAAAATCCCGTCGGCGTTTTGACAAATAATCCGCCGTTTGAGTTTCAGTTGCTCAATCTTGCGAATTACATGCAGGTATCGTGCGAGCCGATTAAAAATACGTTGGACCCGGCGTTGAGGTTGGATGCATACAGTCGAGGAATGGGGGCGTTCGGCTTGCCGGGGGATTTGTCGTCGGCATCCCGTTTTGTCAAAGCATCTTTCACGAAATTGAATTCGGTGTGCGGGAGCTCGGAGTCGGAAAGCGTCGGACAGTTCTTCCATATTTTGGGTTCTGTGGAGCAGCAAAAAGGCTGTGTTCACCTTGGTGCGGACAAGTATGAAATCACGATTTATTCGTCATGCTGTAATACGGATACGGGTGTTTTTTATTACAAAACTTACGGGAACAGTGCAATCACCTGCGTCGATATGCACCGGGAAAATTTGAACGGGGAGGAGCTTATCTCTTATCCGTTGATTAAGGAACAGCGCGTGTTGCTTCAAAACGGCGGAGCGGCGGAGGAGGGTGTTCCGCTTTGTTGTGAAGCGTAGAATCCGCTAATCGCGGTAGGTGTAGCCGTGGCAGAGTGCGGCCGCTGCGGCATCGGACTCGTCAAAGGGGAGCTCTTTGGCGAGTTTTAGAATTTGCTTCGTCATTCCTGCAACTTGAGATTTTTGTGCCCGCCCGAAGCCGACGACGGCCTGCTTTATACGTAGCGGCGGGTATTCAAAAACTTTTCGTCCGAGGACGGATGCCGCGGCGATTGCAGCTCCTCGCGCCGCACCCAGTATCTGTGCGACCTTAAAATTATTAACGTAAATCGTCTCTTCGAGTGCGACGTGACGGACGGGGAAGTCTTCGCAACAATCGGCGCAGAGTTTATAGATTTCTCCGAGGCAAGTTGCGAGTGAGACATCGCGTGCAATTTTCAGTGTTTTTGAAAAATGCAGTTTGGGCTCTTTTCCCTGTATGAATTCCACGACGGCAAAGCCGCTTCCCCGCAAGCTCGGGTCAATGCCCAGAACGAATCCGGCGTAGGGGAGGCGTGCACCCGGGATAATCGGCGGTTGTGAGGCCGCGGCGTTCCCGCGGGAGTGCGATGTCTGCGCGCGCGAAACGTTATTTCCTTCAACGGTTCCGGAAAGGATTTTTTGGGTCCAAAGACTGCGGGAGCTACGCGCCACAAAATTCGTTAAAGGCCTGTAATCGGCGGCGGATGTTTTTCCCGGTATGTTTTTGCCTCCGAAAAATCGCGCAAAAAAAACAACCCGTCTCCGGCATCCGCCGTCAATTTTTATACAATCATTGTGCCGTCGCTCCGGACTTTTTTCCGGAAACGCTCAAGTAGTTGTGCAGTTAGCGGACCGCATTTTCCTGTGCCGATTTTTCGGCCGTCGAGTTCGACGACGGGAACGACTTCTGCGGCGGATCCGGTGATGAACGCTTCGTCGGCGTTCCAGATGTCGTAGCGCGTCATGTCGGTTTCAACCACGGGAATTCCGAGTTCGCGTGCACATTCCATCGCTGCCGCACGCGTGATTCCGATGAGTAGCCCTGATGCGGGTGCGGGCGTAATGAGTTTGCCTTTGTGGATGATGAAAATGTTGTCACCCGAGCATTCTGCGACATTTCCCTGATCGTTGAGTAAGAGGCATTCGTCGTAGCCGCAGTTGAGCGCTTCGATTTTGGCAAGAATGTTGTTCAGATAGTTGAGTGATTTCACCATCGGAGGCAATGCGGCAACGCTCATGCGGCGTGTCGGAACCGTGATGAGTTTAATCCCGTTCTCATATACTTCCGGAGGATACAGCTTGATTGTATCCGCAATGATAATCATCGACGGACTTGCGCAGTTGCGCGGGCTGAGTCCGAGGTCTCCGACACCGCGCGTGATGACGGTTCGAATGTATCCGTTGCTTACTCCGTTGCGGCGGCAGGCATCGATATGTGCCCGGGCGATTTCTTCGCGAGTCCACGGAAGCTCAAGGGCAATGGCTTTTGCCGAGTATTCAATGCGTTCGAGGTGCGCGTCGAGTTTGAAGATGCAGTTGTCGTAAACGCGAATGCCTTCAAAGAGACCGTCTCCGTAGAGCAGGCCGTGATCGAAAACGGAAATTTTCGCGTCTTCTTTCGGGTAAAATTCTCCGTCGATATAAACTTCCATAAGTTCCTAAATGGAATCACGCCCCCTGAGGGAACGCAAAGGTTTATTTTCTTTCGGGAGTGCCGGGCGGTGCGTTAAAAGTTGCGGGACGGGCATATACGATTTTTTTTTTCAAAATTGTTCTTGCATAAGGTAGTGCAAAAAGACATATTTGCCCCAACTTTTCGTTCAAACGGAAAGCACGCGAAGTGGGGCGCTAGCTCAATGGTAGAGCAGTTGCCTTTTAAGCAATTGGTTCGGGGTTCGAATCCCCGGCGCCCTACCACTTCAAAACAGCCCGTAAGATTCGTTAGTCGAGATTCTTGCGGGCTTTTTTTTCAAAAATCAGAAGATAGATTCCGAAAATGACACCCGAAAAAATTTCGTTGAATGCGGACGGTTCGCTTTCCGTTCCCGAGATTCCGATTATACCGTTTATTCGCGGCGACGGAAGCGGTCCGGACATCTGGTCCGCCGCCGTGCGCGTGCTTGATGCCGCCGTCGAAAAAGCCTACGCGGGAACGCGCAAAATCGAATGGCGCGAAGTTTTCGCCGGGGAAAATGCGTTTAAAAAACTCGGAACGTGGTTGCCCGACGAAACGGTTGACATTTTCCGCGAATACCTCGTCGGCATCAAAGGACCGCTGACGACGCCGGTCGGCAAAGGCGTGCGGTCGATCAACGTTACGCTCCGCCAGACGCTGGATTTGTTCGTTTGCCTGCGCCCGGTGAAATATTTTCGCGGAATCGAAACGCCGGTGAAAGATCCGTCGCAGGTCGATATGGTCGTTTTCCGCGAAAACACGGAAGATATTTATGCGGGAATCGACTGGACGGCGGGAACGCCGAAGGCACTCCGTATGATTGAATTTCTCAAAACCGAATTCCCGGACGATTTCAAAAAAATCCGTTTCGGAGCGGAAACTCCGGATGAAATCGGCTTCGGCGTGAAGCCCGTTTCCAAGGCGGGAACGCAACGCCTCGTCCGCGCCGCGCTCGAATACGCAATCGCGCAAAACCGCAAATCCGTGACGATTGTTCACAAGGGCAACATCATGAAGTTTACCGAAGGCGCGTTTCGCGATTGGGGCTATGCCGTGGCGAAGGAAGAATTCGGCGCAGAGCCGATAGACGGTGGTACGTGGCTCAAAATTCCGGAAGGGAAGCCCGGCGCGGGAATCGTCATCAAGGATTGCATTTGCGATGCGTTTTTGCAGGAAATTTTGCTTCACCCGCAGGATTTCGACGTAATTGCGACGCTGAATCTGAACGGCGACTACGTTTCCGACGCGCTCGCAGCGCAGGTCGGAGGAATCGGCATTTCTCCCGGCGGGAACATCAACACGAAGTCCGGACACGCGATTTTTGAGGCGACGCACGGCACGGCACCGAAACTCGCCGGGCTCGACAAGGCGAATCCGTCCTCGCTCTTGCTTTCCGCGGAAATGATGTTCCGTCACATGGGGTGGAATGAAGCGGCGGATTTGATTGTCAAAGGCGTAGAGGGCGCGATTTCGGCAAAAACCGTAACCTTTGATCTCGCGGCAATGATTCCCGGATCGACCGAGCTGAAGTGTTCGGAATTTGCCGATGCCGTCATTGCGAAGATGTAAATACGGAATCGGGTAATCTCTTTTCGGAACGCGAATTTTGCTCAAACAATTTCAAACTACGGGAACGCTCTTTGTGAAAAATTCCGGCTTGTGTTTCTTGGGGCAAGAATATTCCCTTTGTATCCGCAGAAGAAATTTTTGAATAACCTATATCAGATTAAAATGAAAAAAATCATTACAGCAGTTGCGGTCGCCGCTTTCGGCGTTTCCGCGTTCGCTCAGGAAGTCGCTCAGGAAAACGATTTCGCCGTCAGCGCGAAGTTCGATTTTGAGAGCCGCTATGTCAAGGAAGGTAAGCGTTATGTGAACGAAAATATGCAAACGACGATCTCGTTTAAGTATTTCGCTCCGAGCACGTCTTCCGACCTCGTTTTCACGCCGTATGCCGACTTCTTCTGGATGTCGCCGACGAGCAATGAACGCAAAGGTATGCCGGTTTCCGACGAAGGTTCCTTCACGCTCGGTTCCGAAATCGCGGTCGGCGAAGCCCTTACGCTCGACTTCGGCTACAAATACACCGGATGGAATGATCGCATCTCCGGTTTCGGAATGAATCGTGCGTACCTCAACCGCACGAACGAAATTTTCTTCGGGCTCGAAAAGACGCTTTCGCCCTCCGATAACAATCCCGAGTGGGATCTGTTGGGAACGGCGTATGTCCGTTACGACTGGAACCGCGAACAGCTCGCCTACGAGCTCGGTTTGAAGAAGGCGTTTGATTTGAACGGCGCAACGCTCGCTTTCGGGGCGGTTTACGGCTATATCGATTGCAACGACGTCCGGGGAGACCAGGGCGGAGGAAAAGGCGGTAACGACTACGGTTATGTTGCCGTAACGGTTGATCTTTCCTGCCCGATTAACGAAGGCACGGATGTCGGTATCGGCGCTCGCTACGCTTACAACAATGACGGGGACGACGAAGATTACAACTGGGACAATAATAGCTCCAACCTCTGGTGGGGCGCGTGGATTAACTTCCGCTACTAATTCCGGAATAGGTCTAAAAAAACGTTCCCGCAGGGATTTTCCTGCGGGAACGTTTTTTTTATCCGGAAAAGAAATGAGCTCGTGATTTGAACGGGGCGGAGTGTTTTCTGTTATTTCGTGGAGGTTTCGGCACGGAAAATGCATTTGGAATAGAAATTCTTTTATTTTATAGTAAATCTTTTTGATTATGAGACATTCCAAGAAAGACGTTCCCGCAGAAGAAATTAAGAGCGAAGATGTTCCGGAGTCTGTTGAAGGCGTACAAAACGGCGTTCCCGCAGAGGACGCGGTTCAGGCTTGCGGCATGGAATTTTGTCCGGAGTCCGAAGGTGCCGATACGGCTTGCGAATGCGATGCGACCGGGGAGAACGGCGTTGCAGAGGATCCGGAATTTGTGAAACTTGCCGAAGATCTTGCCAAGGCACAGGCGGAACTTTTGAAGACAAAGGAAGCGTATTTGCGTTCGGTGGCGGAATTTGACAATTACCGCCGCCGCAACAACGAAGAAAAGCCGAAGCTCGCCAACTATGCGAAAGGAGATTTGGCGAAGGATCTCTTCCCGATTCTTGATAATTTCAAACTCGGATTGGATGCGGCAGAAAAACAGCATCCGGAAGCGAAGTCCATTACGGAAGGATTTGCGATGATTGCGACGCAACTTAAAAATGCGCTTGCACAACATCGAATCGTCGAAATCAATCCCGTCGGGCAAATGTTCGATCCGAACGAACACGAATCTTTGACGAGTCAGCCGTCTGAAGACGTTCCCGAGGATCATGTTTCGTTTGTGCATCGCGTCGGATACAAAATCGGAGATCGTCTTTTGCGCCCGGCATCCGTTGTAATTTCCTCCGGAAAGAAAGATTAAGGCACCTTTTCTTTAAGCGCTAAGCGTTAATCTTTAATCTTTCAAAAAAATGGCAGACGATTTTTACAAACTTCTCGGCGTCGAAAAAACGGCGAGCGCAGAGGAGATAAAAAAGGCCTATCGCAAGCAGGCGATGAAGTATCACCCTGACCGCAACCAGGGAAATAAAGAAGCGGAGGAAATGTTTAAAAAGGTATCCAATGCCTACGAAGTGCTTTCCGACCCGCAAAAACGCGCAACTTACGACCAATACGGCGCGGCGGCGTTCGAAAACGGCGGCATGGGAGGAATGGGCGGCGGCGGATTCCGCGATGCCGGAGATATCTTCCGCGAATTTTTCGGCGGTGGAGGCGGCGGCATTTTTGAAAGCTTTTTCGGCGGCGGTGCTCGCGCGGCGGAAGAAGACCGTCGCGGGAACGACTTGCGTTTTGATCTCGAAATTACACTGGAAGAAGCGGCGAGCGGCGTTGAAAAAACGATTAAATACCGCCGCCACGCGCAGTGTTCGACTTGTCGCGGAACAGGAGCCGAACCCGGTTCGAAGCGTAAAACCTGCTCGACTTGTCACGGTCGCGGACAGGTGATTCGCCGCTCGGGATTTTTCCAAATGCAACAGCCGTGTCCGACCTGCCACGGAAGCGGAACCGTCGTTGAAAAGCCCTGCAAAAGCTGTTCCGGAAGCGGTGTCGTAACGGAATCCCGCACGCTGACGAAACGTATTCCCGCAGGCGTCGATACGGGAACGCGCCTGCGTTCTTCGGGAGACGGTGAAGCCGGAGAATTCGGCGGAGAATACGGCGATCTTTACCTCGTTATCCACGTTAAAGAACACGATTTATTCGAGCGCGAGGGCGATAACCTTTTTTGCACGATTCCGATAAAATTTACGCTCGCGGCACTGGGCGGAATGCTTGAAGTGCCGACGCTGACCGGCCGCGCCGAACTCAAAATTCCGGCGGGAACACAAAACGGAACGACATTCCGCTTGCGCGGCATGGGAATGCCCTCGTTGCGCGGAGGCGGAAAGGGCGACCAGTTCGTGCGCATTGAGATTGATGTTCCGAAAAGCCTTTCTTCCGAGCAAAAAGAACGCCTTACGGCGTTTGCCGATTCCTGCGGGGACAAGGAAAAGCCCGTTTCCGAATCGTGGATGGAAAAGTTCAAAAACTTTTTCAAATAAAAACGCTAAAACTCCGTTAAGTCCGCAAGACGAACGGGGTTTTTAACGGAAACATTTCCTTGCCGCTTTCGGGGGAACGTATGTTACTCCGAAAATGGATACTCTCCCGCAGAGCCGCGAAGTTTTTTTTGCGGGAATCTGTATTCTTTGCCGTCGATAAAGAGGCGTTCGGGAACGGCGGAACCGTCTTCGCGGATGAAAATCTCGGCGGAAATGACGCGTCGCGTTGTTCCCGCGAAATCAGCCCAAGTTCGAGAAGTTTTTCGGCCTCGGCGTATTTCATGCAAAAATTTTGCAAGGGCGCTCCCGCCGGTGCAAATCGAAATTCGGGTGCCGTTCCCGCCTGCGCGCTCTACATCTTTCCGCGAAAAACAAAATAGACGGCTCCGACCAGGCAGATAAACGCCCAAAGGTAGTCCCAACGCCATTTTTCCCCCATGAATATCAGGGCGAACGGAACAAAAACACAGAGCGTAACAACTTCCTGTATGATTTTGAGTTGTCCGAGTTCCATGCCCCCGGCGTAGCCGATACGGTTTGCGGGAACCATGATCAGATATTCAAAAAATGCGACGCCCCAACTCGCAAACACGGCAATCAGGAGCGGTGCCGTTTTCAGGCTTTTCAGATGCCCGTACCACGCATAGGTCATAAAGCAGTTGGACAAAATCAACAAACCGACCGTTTTCAGAATGACGAGGTTCATAAATCCCGTCAATGCTCCCGCGCCTCCGTCATTTTTTCAAGGCGATTTTTTTTATAAATAATACTCTTTTAGTTGAAAATAAGAATCATTCTCAAAAAACGTGTTGACAAATGAGAGCAAGTCTTATTTTCTTTCCGGTAGTTTTTCTTACTATGAATAAAAGCAAATTATCAAAGCTGGGTGCAGTTCTGGCAGCGGGTGCGATTCCCGCAGTTAACGCGCTTGCCGGTGTGTTTGTCATCACCGACGACGCTTGTCCCGTCGCAAAAGGCGATTTGGAGTTTCACATCCATAGCGAATCGTCTGTCGCAACGAATCACGGTTCCTCAATCGCCTCGGCAACGTCGCTCGAATTTGCCTGCGGGGTTGCCGAAACTCTCGAAGTCGATGTTCTGCTCGATTTCGGATATGACTACATGAGCGGTCGCTATGCACGGAAGACGGGTGAATCCCGCCTCAACGACTTCAATTGCACCGGAATTTCCGTCGGATTTAAAAATCAGATCCTCGATCCGGAAAATGCGGAAAATCCTTTCGGACTTGCTTTGGTCGGCGGATTTGCTTGGGGTTGGGCGGATGCGAGCCAAAACAGCGCGCGCGACGTGACGTTTGAGCTCGGGCTGAATTTCCAGAAAAATCTGCTCGACGGCGATTTGATTCTCGCGTTTACGCCGGGCGTTGCGTTCACGTCCGTGAAGGGCGATCCCGCAGAAGGCAGCACGGATTCGACCTTTGATTCCATGGAGTACTCGCTCGCGGCGGGTGCATCTTACCACGTCGGCGGCGGATTTCGTCTCGGGATCGAAGGCGTTTACGCGCTTTCGTATGATGCCGACGGCTTTGTTGAAGATCAATTTTACGCCGGACCGAATTTTTGCTACGAGGCCGAAAACTGGTGGGTCACCGTGGCGGTGGCTCCGCGCCTGTTCACGTCGGCGGACGACATGACCGTTACCGCTCAGTTCGGATACGCGTTCTGATTTTTCCGCATCGAATCTCGGGAGCGGCGGGAACACCCTTGTTTGCCATATCACCGTTCCCGCCGTTCCCGAGATTCGATAAACACTGTTTTTGAGAATGAAAATCGTTTGAAAAACCGGTGTTAAAAAAGGTAGTATGCCGATAAATCAAATACTCTTTTTTTTCAGACTATGATTCCCTTATCCGAAGTAAAAGTGGGGCAGCGCGTACAAGTTCAAAATATGGACGTGGACGAGCCCGTCAACCAACGCCTCTTGGCATTCGGACTGACTCCAGGCGCGGAAGTGCGCGTGGTTCACGTGGCACCCTTGGGCGACCCGATTGCTATTTCATTTTGTTCACAGAAGGTCATGATTCGTCGTTCGGACGCTTCCCGCGTCATGGTCGAGATCAAGAACTAAACATAAAGAATTAAGAATGAGAAATCGGAAGCCGGTTGTGAGAATCGGGATTTCTTCTCGCTTCCGGTTTTCGATCTCTCATTCTTTTAATTTCAGATATTCCAAAAAATTAAGAATGAAAGCTATTTCAGAAGAAACATCCTGTTGCTGCGGGAAGAAACAATGTTGCGGGGATGAGGAAATTCCCGAAAACGTTCCCGTAACGTCTCCGAGCGGTTTACCGAACGTCGCTCTTGTCGGGAATGCGAACACCGGAAAGACGACTCTCTTTAACTCGCTTACCGGTCTGCGCCAACACGTCGGGAACTATCCCGGCGTCACGGTTTCCAAATACTCCGGACCGCTCAAACTTTTTCACGGCGAAAAAATTGAGCTGACGGACCTGCCGGGGATTTACTCGCTCGCGGCAGCGTCGCTCGACGAGCGCGTCGTTATCGACGTGCTTTCCGGGCGCTTGGCGAAAAGCGGAACCCCTCGTCCGGACGCGATTGTCTGCGTCGTTGACGTGAACAATCTCCAACGCAATTTGTTCCTCGCAACCCAAGTCGCAGAGCTCGGCATTCCGATGGTGATCGCTTTGAATCAAATCGACGTGGCGCGTCGCGACGGGCTCTCCGTGAATACGGATTTGTTGCGGGAACGTCTCGGGATTCCCGTTATTGCCGTTTCCGCCCGCAAAGGAGAGGGAATTGATGCTCTCAAGCAGGCGATCGCCGATGTCCTGAAAAACGGGAACAAAATGAAAACCGTTACGTGGAACGCGGGAACGCGAAAGGCGCTTGATACGTTGCGCGCCGGGCTTTCCGAAGACGTGAAAAAAAGTGTCAGCGATGCCGAGCTCGAACGAGTGATTTTCGATGTGGCTTCTCCCGTGGCAAATCGACTCAAAGGGGAAGATATTGAACACGTCGGCGAGATTTTGAAAAGCGCGCGCGAGTGTATTCGCACCGTCGGGGAAAATCCGCATTCTACGGAGGCGCTCCAGCGCTACGCGTTTATCAAGGAAATTCTCGCGGGCGCGACGCATCGAGGCAAGGAACGCACGACATTTACGTCCGTTGCGGACAAGTTTCTGCTTAATCGTGTGCTCGGAATCGTCTTTTTCCTCGCGGCGATGTGGGGCGTATTCTGGTGTATTTACACCCTTGCGGCGTTCCCGATGGACTGGATTGACGGCTGGTTCGGCTCGCTCGGCGAAAGCGTCGGCGCAAAGCTCGAAGCAAACCCGGTATTCCAATCGCTGGTTGTGGACGGCATTATCGCCGGGGTCGGCGGCGTACTCGTGTTCCTGCCGCAGATTTTGATTTTGTTCTTCTTCCTCGGGTTGCTCGAATCGACCGGATACATGGCGCGAGCGGCGTTTTTGATGGACAAACTTTTCGGCTGGTGCGGACTGAACGGAAAAAGTTTTGTCCCGATGCTTTCCGGCTACGCGTGCGGGATTCCCGGCATTATGGGCGCGCGCACGATTGAAGATCCGAAAGCGCGTTTGGCGACGATTCTCGCCGTGCCGTTTATGAGTTGCGGTGCGCGTATGCCGGTCTATGTGCTGATGTGCGGCGTGCTTCAGCGCGTTCTTTCGGAGAATCCGTCGTATGCCGATTCTTCCGAGTCGATTGCATCTGCCGTGTTCGTCTCAATGTATCTCGTGGGTGTCATCGTCGCCGTTCCCGTTTCGTGGCTTTACACGAAGTTTATCTTAAAATCAAAGGCGGCTCCGTTTGTGCTCGAAATGCCGCGCTACCAGCTCCCGCGCCTGCGCGACATCGGATTGCGCGTCTGGCAAAGCGGCTGGGAATACACGCGTCGTGCGGGAACGATTATCTTCGCGATGTCCGTCATTATTTGGTTTCTGACGTATTTCCCGCGTAGCGAAGAAACGGAAACGCAGGCGACGGATGCCTTTGTCGCGGCGCAGGCGAAAGTGCTTAATGTTTCTCCGGAAACCGTCGTTGCGATCTTGGACGGAGAGGTGCTTCCCGCCGCGCAAAATGTCGATCCGACTGCTCTCAACGAAGCTTTTGAAGAACTTTCGGGAGCAGAGACGGAAAAATTTATTGCCGAAAAAACGGTGGAATTGAATGTTCCCGAAATCGAAATTCAGGCGGCTCTTGCCTCCGAAGACGAAGCGGAAGATTTCGCGGATGTTGAGATTTCCTTGGAAGAAGATGCCGTTGCCTCGCTCGGAGAAGCGTTGGATGCCCGCATCGAAAGCGCAAAGGACACCTTTATTTCCGATTCCGCAGTGAAGCTCGGCGTTGCTTCGGAGTTGATTTCGGCTTCTCTTTCCAAGGCTTCGTTGGAGGAGTCGTTGGGATACGCCGTTGATGAAGCGTTTCTCGAGAATTCCTACATCGGTCGTTTCGGAAAATTCTGTCAACCGGTATTTGCCCCGTGCGGATTTGACTGGCGTATTACGGTCGGCGTTCTCGGCTCGTTCCCGGCACGCGAACTCATTGTTTCTACGCTCGGCATCACGTATAGTCTCGGCGGAGATGTCGATGAGGAAACCGAGAACCTCTACGCTTCGATGGAAAAAACGACGCACGCGGACGGGACGCCCGTATTTACGATTCCTGTCATTATCGGTATCATGGTGTTCTTCGCTCTTTGCGGACAATGCCTTGCGGAAATCGTGGTCATCGCCCGCGAATCCTCCTGGAAGTGGGCTTGCATCGCATGGGCGCAAATGACATTCCTCGCGTGGCTCGGTGCGGTGCTCTGTTGCCAAATCGGAAGCCTGTTCTAATTAATAGTTGATAACGGATAGTGAATAACGCGGTGCCAAGGTTTTTGCCTCCGGCAAAAACTTTCACACTGAGTTATTCACTATTAACTATTCATTGTTCATTAATAAAATGTTCGACACTATTTTCGTTTCGGTCTTCGTGTTCGGTGCGGTTGCTTATCTTTTCTTCCGCTTGCGGAAAAAACTGCGTTCGCTACGCGATCCTCACGCTTCCTCCGGTTGCGGATGCGGGTGCGAGTGTTCCCGTAAATCGGCACTCCCGCCGCGCCTCCGAAAGAAATAAAAACGGTTTTCCGAATGTTAATAACGCAGTCGTTTAGACAGAATCGGGAATGAGAAAGATTCCTGATTCCTGATTTCTCCGTTCCGATTAAAGCCGAAGGCTTTTTGCGAGGAGTGCTTCGCAAAAAATCAAGTCCTCGGGAACGGTGATTTTCGGGTTCGGGAAAAGGTTTTCCGCAATCGCAACGTTTAACCCGATTTGTGCCGCTGCCGCAACGTCGTCGGTAACGAACAGTGAGTTTTCTCTGACTTTCGCGTAGGCTGAAAAAATTTTTTCGAGAGGAAAAACCTGCGGCGTTTCCGTTTCCCAGAGACGGGAGCGATCGAGGTCTTCGGTTTCGCACGCAAATCCCGGGCGCGTTCCCGCAGAAACGCGTTTGACGGTATTTTTACAGCGGTGAGCGAGGACGGCCGCACCTTCCCGTTCGGCGATTTCGGCAAGGTCGAGGAGTTGGCCGGCGCGAATGAGCGGGCGGGCACAATCGTGAATGAACGCGAGCGTTCCCGTCGTTTTTTCCGGAAGTTCCGTCGCTGCGGCGAGCCCGTTGAAAACGGAGTCCTTGCGCTCGTTCCCGCCACGGCAAAAAACCGCATTGCGTGCGAGTGACGGGGCGAATTTTTCGGCGATTTCGCGGATTGCTTCCCGTTGCTTTTCGTCTCGAAAAACGAAGACGGAGCGGGCGAAAATCTTCGAAGTTTCAAATTCGCGCAACGCGTATGCGATTGCCGGCGTTCCCGCAATCGGGGCAAAGATTTTGTCGGCAACGCATCCGCGCATCCGAGTTCCGCTTCCTCCGCAGAGAAAAACGGCAATGTGTTTTCCGGCTTTCATCAGATTCGTTTTTTTTTGAATTCCAAAATAAAGGTTGTCGCGAAACGGAGAATTTCCCGATGCGCCTAATCTTCCTGCGCTGGAGCGTCTTCTTCGCCGGAGGCGACGGTGCCGAAGGGGTTGGCTCCGCTTCGTGAAGGCTTGGGTAATTGCGGCACCCGATAATTCTCGTTGAGGACGGCGATTGTCGGGAACGGCGTGTATCCGAGGAACCCCGTGCCGCCGTTTTTCGGGCGAAGGTCGCTTTTTTCGGGGTGTGTTTCGGGAACGAAATCCGGATAATTTCCGGCGCCGTTCTGTTTCGGAAAATCAAATTGCTCAAGATACGGAGAAAGATTCTTTTTCACGGATTGAGACCAAAGCATTACGAATGTGCGTTGCTTTTCTTCGTCTCCGGAAAGGGGAAGGCGATTGCGCACGGTGTAGAGTTTGAAAACTTTGGCGAGCGGGTCCCAGCCCGTGGCATCGACAATCGGCAACAATGCGGAAAGCCGCTGGAAGGGCACGCCGGGATCGTGGCGGAAGTCTTCCGTATCGGCTTCTTCTGCGGCTTTTTCGCGTTCCCGCCGACCTTTGCCGGAGGATTTGTCGGTCAGTATTTTTTTGTGCTGTTCTTTTTTTTCAAGAGCTTCGTGTCTTTCGCGTTCCCGCAGAGCCTTTTTATTTTTTTCTTCGACGGTTTCGCGTTCGAGTCTGGCAAGGCAGGCGGACTGCAATGCGGGAACGTCGAAAAACGAAACGGCCTTGCGCCCCGTTGTTTTTTCCGTCGCGTAAAGTGCAAGTAAGGCGGCGGGCGTATCCCGGTCCCCGCCGAAAACCCATTTGTTGCTGAGAAGGTTTTTCGCGATTGCGAGGAAAAGTTCCCATGAGCCGTCTTTTCGGATTTTTTCCAAATCGAGATACCCTTGAGTCCACATATGCGTGCCGACAATCGGATTCCCGCTGTGTCCGGCGGCGGTTCCGGACTCGACATCAATGACGAAGCGCAACGGCTGTGTGCGTTCTTTGGGACCGGACGTTAATTTGTCGAGTTCGGCAACAATCTTATCCCAAAAGAGAATAATCTCTTCGGGGTTATCGACGGCGGCGGCATCTTCTGCCGGAATCGTCGCCGCAAAATTTTTTCCGACGAATTCCGCCCACGGTGCCGGTGCATAACGGACATAGTTCCACTGCGAAGGCTTGGTTTCGTCCAATTCAAAGTGAGGGGCTTCGACGACGCCGCTGAAAATCATCTGCGTGCGTGCGGAAATCCTTCCGACAGGGGCAGAGACGTAAATCAGCCCGCCGAAGGCACTTGCGATTTCGAAAGACTGCTCGGGGACGCCGAATTCTCGTGTGATTTTCGGAAAGCGATACCAGTAACGCTGGCGCGACTGAAGCAGATTATCGGTGTGGCTCCCGATACGGATACGCAGACCGGAACCGACGGCGGTTTTGGAAACGCGGACCTTGACTCGCTCGCCCGGTGCGGCGTAAAGACCCGTGCTTTGCCAACCGCCTTTTTTCGGGTCGGGATAAAATGTCTTTCCGATGCGCTTGAAGTTTTCGGGAACGTCTCCGGGAAAAAACTTTGCGCTCGGATGCGGGAAAACTTCCCGAGCGGGAACGTTTTCGTAGGCTCCGAGCCGCTTGGAGATTTCCTTGCGCAATTCGGCGTTGATACTGAGCGCGAGCGGGTCCGTCGGCATCGGCATCAGCTCTGCAAACCATTTGTCGATTTCCGCCGGTCTCGCTTTTTCCTTAAATTTGCTGACGGTGCGAAGCTTGGTTTTAAAGGCGGACCGCTTGGCTTCGATTTCGGGACGGTTTTTCTTTTTTTCCGGAAAAACAGGAATCGGCGGGTCAAAAGTATCCGGCGTATAAATGGCGTCAAGCGATGACTCCCATTCTTTCAGATCGTCCGGCATCGGGAGAATTTCGTCTGCCGCATCACTTTCCGATTCGGCGGGAACGCGTTCATCTTCACCGGAAAAATTCTCTTCAAGCGCGGGAGCGTCTTCCCCTCCGTATTCCGAAGAAAATTCGCTTTCGGCGAAAGACGTCGCGGGAACGCTCAGCGCGATTAGGCAGACAAGGGCGGGCAATAGTTCGGAAGCGGACATATTCGGGGCTATGGGGCTAAGAGGACAACGGCATCGGGCGAGAATCAGTCGGTTTTCTCGTCGTCGATAAATTCGATTCCCATCTCTTCGTCCGTCTTGGTCAGTTTCAGATTAAATACGGGAATGAGCATCAGAAGCATAATAAAGGTGATAATCATTGCCGTCCATCCGGCGACATCGTGCACCGTCCCGAGCGTGAATTTAAGGCTGTCCGTGGGATTGCCGAAGAAATCGTATTCCAGAGCTTTTGAACCGTGCCACAACGACCACACCGTCAGAAAGCTCGTGCGAAGAACGTTCAGGATAAGCGCGAAGACGATTGAAACCGTAACGAAGCAGATTTTTTTCTTCATTGTGTGCAGGAAGACGGCGGCGAGAAACGAGCCGGCAAAAACACAGGCGGTCATCGAGCGAATCCCGGAGCAGGCATCCGCCACGCCCACGGTATCGCCTCCCGGAAGCACGATAATGTTGCCTTCCTGAACGAGCGAGAAATCAAAGAGATTGAGGAGATAAACGACGGTCGCCGTAACTTTGTCCAAGAGTAGAGTCTTGATTTGACTGTCCACGAGAAATGTAAACGGACCGGAGACGAACCAGACGCAAATCGGAAAAACGAAAATCATCAGCACGCGCAGACGGGAACGCAGATCGAGCGGTTTCCCCGAAAAATCCCGGGCGGAGGCGAACCACACAAGCCCGAAAGCGCATCCGATAAAGCCCATCGTGTTTTCGTGAGTCGTGATTGCTGCCGCTCCGTAAATCGCCGTTCCGATTGCGCCCGCGGCGAAAAGAAGCAACGAGAACAGCGTTCCCGCCGCAAAAACGAGTTCCAAAATCAGCGGCGCGGAGTATCCGGCGCGGATGAATTTCGGCGGCGAAAACTCGTCGGTCGGCTGTCCGTCTTCATCCGTAACGCCTTCGACGGGCGATCCCGTAAAAATCGCTTTCAGGAGATGAAAGCGCTCCTTCAGCACGAAGGCGCAAAGGAAAGGCACCAGATAGCCGAAAATGTAATCGTCCTTTGACGACCAGCAGTATTGCTGATCCCAAATAACTACGGCGCACATCAGAATGCCGAGTATCGCGAACAGCAGGGGAGTATTGTCGGATTTTTTTTCTGCGGGAACGTTGCTCATCAATTTTGACGAAAAAGAATAACCGTGCCGCAATGCGGATTTCAAGCTTTTGAGTCGGCGTTATGCGAATTCCGACTCGGGAAAACGAAGTGCCCGCGAGGGCGTTCCCGACTTGGCTTTCTCACTTTACGCTTCGTCCGTTTCCCGCAAATAAAAACGGTTGCGCCTCCGTAGGCTCTGGGTAAAAATCTGCGGCATGTCAAGCGCCGCCACTGTTTCCGAATTAAAAACGCTCCCGCCGAGCAACTGTTTTTCCGGCGTATTCATTCTGAAGAAAATCGCAACGCGGACGGCGCGCAACGGTGCTCCGTTTTTCATGCTGGATTTGGGCGACCGCACGGGAACGTTCGCCTGCACGGTTTTTTCGGACAGCCCGATCGCGGGAACGCTCCGGAATCTCGCCGAAGGCGCCGTCGTGCGCATCGAGGGCGTCACGGGAACGTATCAGGGACGCTTTTCTCCGAAGCTGGAAGATATTTATGCGCTGGACGACGATGAGATTGAGCGCGACGGGTTGGCGGACTTGCTGGTTGAAGTTTCTCCCGAGGGTTTTGACGCGCTTTGCGCCGAGTTAAACGAGCACATCGAATCAATCCCCGATGAAGCTCTCCGTCAAACGACGCGTGCGGCAATCGAAGAAGCCGGGGAGGTCTTCAGAAAGTCTTCGGCGGCGATTTCCATGCATCACGCTTACCGCCACGGTTTGTTGGAGCACTCCTGTCACTTGGCGCGAGCGGCAAGAGCCCTTTTGCCGCTTTATCCGCAGGTCGATCCGAGCCTTGCCGTCGCGGGAGCCCTTTTGCACGACATCGGAAAAACCGTCGAGTACACGCAGGGTTTGGCAACGCGAAAAACACGCACCGGAATTTTGCAGGGGCATGTCGTCTTAGGTTACCGTTGCGTGAGAAAACACGGCTTGAAAAACCGCCTTTCTCCGGAAATTTTGGAGCGGCTGGAACACATTATATTGAGCCATCAGGGGGAGTTGGAGTGGGGCGCGGCGGTGCTCGCCGCAACACCCGAGGCGGTTTTCGTTTCGATGATTGATAATTTGGACGCGAAAATGGGAATGGTTCAGGCGGCATTGAGAAATACGCCTTCGAACGAAGAGTTTTCGGAATTTTTCCCGGGATTGAAGTCGCCCGTCCTTGTTACGCCTCCGTTCCCGCCTGCAAAAAAATCGACGGCATCGGAGAATGCCGTTTCGGAAACTCCGAGCTTCGGGGGGCTTTTTGAATGAGAAAATTCATCATATGTGTAATTGCCGCCGGAGCCTTGGCGGGAACGCTTTCGGGGGCACCGAGACCTAAGAATCACACCGTTTTGGCGGAAATTCCCGCGCTGACGCAAATTGAGGTTCCCGCCGAGGCGGAACCGCTCGCAATCGAACCCTACGAAACTTTTGACACGACGCTCGTCAAAGAGTGCTCCGGTTTGGAAAAAAGCATGCGGCGAGGCGATGTGATTTGGGCACTCTCCGATAGCGGAAACGAACCCGTCGTGTTCGCTTTGCGGGAATCGGGAAACGTCGTTGTTCCCGTTTCCGCACGGAAAAAATATTCCGGAATTCGCGTTACGGGAACGCGCAATATCGACTGGGAGTGCGTCGCTCTCGACGCGGAGGGTCATCTTATTATCGGAGACGTGGGAAATAATCTCAGCAATCGGCGAAACCTCTGTTTCTATATCGTTCCCGAGCCTAATCCGAACGGCGATGTCGTTACGCCGCCGCGCAAAAAAGTTTCGTTTTACTATCCGACGCAGAACGAGTTCCCCGCGTTTTCCCGCAATTACGATTGCGAATCCTGCTTCGCGTTGAACGGGCAGATTTATTTTTTCACCAAACACTGGAGCGATACGGAAACGGTGCTTTGGCGCGTCGATCCCGCCGTGGAGACTTATCAGGCAGCCGTTCCCGTCGCCCGCTTCGACGTTCGGGGAATGGTGACGGATGCGGCGCTTTCCCCGGAACGCAAACGCCTCGCCGTATTGACGTATCACGGCGTGTGGGTTTTTGAACTTCCCGGACGCGGGGAAGACGGGAAAATCGACGAAACAAAGCTTTTTACCGCCGCACCCGCAAAGTTTCGCCGCCTCGCGCCTCCGAAAGAGCAGTGGCAACTGGAAGGATTGACCTTTGTTGACGAAGACACGCTTTTGATTGCGTCGGAACAGGGCGGGCTTTTTCGCGTTCCCGTCTCGGAGCTGTAATCTGCGCCGCACCGTTTCCCGAAATCAAAAAAAACGGAACTTGTGCCGCCTCAAAACTCTCACGGGTTTCGGGCGGCTCCTCTTTTCTCCGCGAAGTGCGTTCAATTCTCTTCTTGCGGGAAGGGCAGGAAAAGAGTTTCCTTTCACGTCAAACAATTTTTTTTCACGAACAACAAAAATATGATTCAAAAAACGCTCATCATCCTGAAACCGGACTGCATGGAAAAAAATCTCGCGGGAACGGTGCTGTCCCGCTTTGAAGCCGCCGGACTGAAACTTGCTGCGTGCAAAATGATTCAAATTTCCGAAGCTCTTGTGCGCGAACATTACGCCCATCTCGTGAACGAACCGTTTTTCGGATTTTTGTCGGGCTGGATGATGTCGCGTCCCGTTATCGTCGCTGTTCTCCAAGGCGAAAACGCGATTGAAAAAGTGCGCGAACTGCTCGGGCCGACGAAGTCCGCCAACGCGCCTGCGGGAACGATTCGCGGCGACTTCGGAGACAAGGAAGTCGTAACCTACAATATTTGCCATGCGTCCGACGGGGAAGCTTCCGCCGCCGCGGAAATCGCACGCTTCTTCAGCGAAAACGAAGTTTTTTAAAAAGCGTAGAGCTTAAAGCTTAATGCTTAAAGAGTGTGTGTCGAAGCCGTCTTTAAGACTTTTCTTTAAGCTTTAAGCCTTAATCTTTAATCTTTTCCAAGATGCTCGATATCAAATTTTTCCGAGAAAACATCGACATGATTCGCGAACGTCTGGCGACGAAGAAATTCGACGTCGATTTCGACGCGATTCTTGCCTGCGATGCGAAACGCCGCGCCCTCGTCGGCGAATTTGAAGCCGCTCGTTCCGCGCAAAACTCCGCCAACAAGGAAATGGCGGCAATGAAAAAAGGCACGCCGGAATTTCTCGCCAAGGTCGGCGAAATGAAGGCAATTTCCGCCGAGGTCAAGGAGCTCGAAAAGCAGGTCGGCGAAGTCGAAAACGAATGGCGCTCGCTTTACCTGACCGTGCCGAATATTCCGGACGAAAGCGTTCCCGTCGGCAAAAACGAGAACGACAACGTCGTCGCGGGATCGTGGGGAAATCCCGACGAGCTTGTTTCGCCGAACGCCGTCGCACACTGGGAGCTTCCGTGGTTCGAAAAAGCGATCGATTTCAAACGCGGCGTCAAAGTCACGGGAGCGGGTTTCCCGTTCTACGTCGGCGATATGGCACGCCTGCTCCGCGCACTGATTCAGTTCTGCCTCGATGAAGCCCACGAAGCCGGCTACGAGGAAGTCATGGCACCGATTATGGTCAATCCCGCTTCGGCGACGGCGACCGGGCAACTTCCCGACAAGGAAGGGCAAATGTATTACGCGCCGGAAGACGATTTTTACATGATTCCGACGGCGGAAGTTCCCGTGACGAATTTTTTCCGCGACGAAATCATCGACGAACGCGATTTACCGATTCGCCGTTGCGCTTATACACCGTGTTTCCGCCGCGAAGCGGGAAGCTGGGGTGCGAACGTGCGCGGACTCAATCGCCTGCACCAGTTTGACAAAGTCGAACTCGTCAAATGGACGCACCCGAATCAGTCCTTCGCCGAGCTCGAAACGCTCAAGGACGATGCGGCACGCCTCCTGCAAAAATTGAATTTGCCGTATCGCGTGCTCCTGATTTGCTCCGGCGACATCGGTTTCCCGCACGCCAAGCAGTACGACCTCGAAGTTTTTGCCGGCGGACAAAAGCGCTGGCTCGAAGTTTCGAGTTGCTCCTGCTTTACGGACTTTCAGGCGCGTCGCGCGGGTATCCGCTTCCGTCCGAAGGACGGCGGGAAAGCGGAAA
>CAZPYE010000022.1:0-23595 GCA_964590115.1 uncultured Enterobacteriaceae bacterium | reverse complement strand
AGGAGCGACATTTCCGTAACCCCATGCGAAGCGAGCAACGCGAGCGGAGCTTGGGCCCGCAGAACCTAAAACCGCGCCGCGGGAACGCCTCATTCGCGCCCCTGATGCCCTCGCGGCGCAATGGAACGGGAGCTCTCGTGAAGTCCTCGAAAACCGAATCTTCGTCATTGATTATTCCTTCCGTGTTAATTGTTTAAATCAAAATAGGTCAATTAATATTTTTTCATAACGGGAACTAATATTTTCAAACAGACATAATAAATATCGTTGTTGACAGCCTATTTTTGAAAATTTAAAACCACAGAAAGGTCAATTAATGTTTTTTGTTTACGGCAATTATGAGTTCTAAATTCATTCACAGAGATTTAACAATGTTTCGTCCCGATTTCGATTCCGTCGTGACGGATTTGATTCTTGAATTGAACTTTCTTCGGAAAAAGCACTTAGGCGGAACGACACCTCCGGCAATTTTTTTTCAACTGAAAGAGCTTTTTCATACTTTTGAAAGTTTGGGGTCTGCGCATATTGAAGGAAACAACACAACCATTTCCGAATATTTGGCGGAAAAAATGCAGCCGAATCCCCGGAGACGTGCAGAAATTTTCGAAATTAGAAATATCGAACGCGCATTAAGTTTCATCGACGAAAACATTAAAGAGATTCCTTTCAATAAAATGTTACTGCGGGAACTCCATAAACTTGCCGTGGACGGCTTGACTCCTCCGTCTTCCGGCGGCGAAGGTTCGTTTACGCCGGGAGAATTCCGCCGCGGGAACGTAAAAATTAACAATGCGGTTCATTGCCCTCCGGATGCAGCACAAATCGATTCGTATTTGGAAGAGCTTCTCGATTTCATAAATAAGGATTTCGGAGAAAAATACGATTTACTCAAAGTCGCAATCGCCCACCATCGCTTTGTTTGGATTCATCCGTTCGACAACGGAAACGGGCGAGTCGTCCGCTTGCTTACGTATGCGATGTTGGTGCGTAGCGGATTTAATGTTGAAATGGGCGGAAGAATCCTCAACCCGACGGCGATTTTTTGCAACAATCGCGACCTCTACTATCGCAAGCTCGCCGCGGCAGATTCCGGGAGCCGGGAAGGCATTTCGGAGTGGTGCGAATACGTTCTGGGCGGGCTTCGCGACGAAATTGAAAAAGTAGACAGGCTCTGTGATTACGACTTTTTAAAAACAAAAATCCTTTTTCCTGCGTTGAAAAAAAGCCTTTCTGACGGAAGGCTTTCACCAAACGATTGGGAAGTTCTCTCCATCGCAATTGAAAAAGGGACGTTTAAGGCTCCGGATTTGGCTCCGGCTTTTCGCGGGAAATCGAAAGCGGGGCTCTCCAGATACATTCGACGCTTGCAGGACGAAAATCTAATACTGCCGCTGACCCCTAAGGGAAGAATTTACACTCTGAGTTTTCAGAATCGGGCAATCTGGGCTCCGGTTGCGGACTGCCTGATTGACGAAGAATTTCTTCCGGAAACTCTCAGGTAGTCAATGGAAACCGTTGCTTCCGTGAATCGCACGAAGTTTTTAGGACCACGGAAATCACGAAAAAACACGGAATTACTTTTTGTCTTTCCACTAATTCTCGCAAATTTCACGGATTTTATCATGGAGGACAGTCGTCTCGGCTGTCCTTTTTTTGTTTTCTTTTACAGGAAATTCAAAGCATCGAAGGTGCTTCACAATGGAAACCCCATGCGAAGCGAGTAACGCGAGCGGAGCTTGGGGAACCGGACAAAACAAACCCGCGCCGCGGGAACGCCTCACTTGCTCCCTGACGTTTTCGCGGCGCAATGGAACGGGATCTCTCGCAAAACCTACCAATCCCACCAAGTTTTATAAGGGAAGGCCTTTCGTGATGCCTCAATAAAAAAGTGCACCGAACGGGAATGATTTTTTGAAGATAATGCCTCATTTAAAAGTGCACTAAAGATTGGGAGAGGAAGGCACGGTGTTCCCGCATGCGGGAACACCGTGCGCGGCGAAAAGTGCCGAGCGGAGAGCTTCGCGGATTTGTTCGAGTAGTCACAGGTTTGCGCAAGCTCTGCAATAATCTCGTGCTTTTGCCGCCTGTTTACGCAAAAACGATATTTCCAACGCTTCCTCTTTAAAAACTCTCTCTTGGCGTGTTTGCTCATCTTAGGTCCTCTCTGTTTCATACCTTATTCGGTGCACTTTCACGTGAGGCATCGAACTAATTTTACAAAAAACATTCGGTGCACTTTATGATGAGGCAATGCGGATATCCGGGGTGCGGAGCTTTCAGTTCGCTAAATTCCGGTGCACTCGTATAGAATGCCGGGCAACATGCAAGAAGCCCGCCCGCTCATTTTTTCGGAAACCAAGGAAACGCTTTCCGCCGCCCTCGAAGCACGCGGCGAAAAGGCGTTTCGCGCCACGCAAATTCTCGAATGGATTTACAAAAAGCGCGTCCGTTCGTTTGACGAAATGAAGAACGTTCCTGCGGGAACGCGCGCGTGGCTCACGGAAACTTATGATTTTATGCCGGCGAAACTCGTCGCCAAAAGTGCCCAATCGAGCGATGTTACGGAGAAGTTTCTGTTGCAGATGCGCGACGGCGCACTTGTCGAATGCGTAATTTTGCGTGCGCCGCAGGAAGGCACGGGAGAGGAGCGTTCCCGCAAGACCGTTTGCATTTCGACGCAGGTCGGTTGCGCGCAAGGCTGCAAGTTTTGTGCGAGCGGGCTTGCCGGTTGGAAACGCAATCTCGACGCGGGAGAAATTATGGCGCAGCTCATGTTCGTTTGTTGGGAGGGCGGAGACAAAGGCACCCGCGAGACGGGTTTTACGGATTTTGACAATATCGTCGTTATGGGTATGGGCGAGCCGCTCATGAATTACGAGGCGACGATGCGTGCGCTGACAATCGCCAACGCACCGTGGGGTTTGGGCGTGGGTGCGCGGCGCATCACGATTTCCACGAGCGGAGTCGTTCCGAAAATTTACGCACTTGCCGCCGAGCCGATGCAGTTTCGCCTCGCAATCAGCTTGCACGGCGCGACCGACGAAGTGCGTTCGCAAATCATGCCCGTGAACCGGAAATATCCGCTCGCGCAACTCATTCCCGCCGCGAAGGATTTTTCCGAAAAACACGGGCGCATGATTACGCTCGAATTCATTTTAATCGAAAACGTGAACGACACGCTCGAACAGGCGCGTAAGCTCGCCGAAATCGCGCGGGAACTTCATGCGCACGTGAATCTGATTCCCTATAACACGGTGGAGGGTTTGCCGTGGAAGCGTCCGTCGGGGAATCGACAAATGCAGTTTTTGAAAATTTTGCAGGAACGCCGCGTTCCCGCCACTTTGCGCCGCGAGAAAGGTCACGACATCGATGCCGCCTGCGGGCAACTCCGCCTCCGCAATTTAGATAAGGAAAAAACAAATGCCGCTTGAGTTTTCTCAAAATTTGTCCGTTGCGGGAACGGGCGTTTTAATGGCTTTTCTGGGTTATGTCCTGTTTAAGCTTTTTAAAAAAAAGAAATCCGCCGCGCCGGATCCCGATGCGCTCGACTTTATCATTGTCGGTCAGGGCTTGGCGGGAACGCTACTCGCGCTTGAATTGGAAAAATCCGGGCGGCGGGTGCTCATTGTCGATGACGGTTGGAAAAGCGCCGCCTCGCAAGTCGCCGCCGGCGTGCTCAATCCCGTCACGGGAATGCGCATCGTCAAAACGCTCGGTGCGGACGACCTCGTTCCCGCCGCCAAACGCGTTTATGCCGCGCTCGGCGAACGCTTCGGCGAAACTTTTTTCCGAGAAATCCCGTTTTATCGCTTCTACACCTCGGAACACGAACGCGAGGTCAAAGCCAAGCGCGAAAAGAATCCCGAATACGACGGTTGGCTTTCGGCGGATGTTCCCGCGGGAACGCTCTGCGGCGGCGAACTCGCCGACCGCCTCGGCGGCTTCTTCGTCAATCGCGCCGGCTGGCTTGATATTCCGAAACTGCTTGAATGCGCCCGTAAGGATTGGTGTTCCCGCGGCGTTTTGATTGAAGAGAATTTTGACTACGCGCAAGTCGAAGTTTCCCGCGCGGGAACGCGTTGGCGCGGGCGCAATGTGGAAGGCGGAATCATTTTCTGCGAAGGTTTTCGCGTGCGGGAAAATCCGTGGTTTTCGCATTTGAAGTGGCAACCGGCAAAGGGCGAATTTATCGAAGTCGAACTCGCGGGAACGGAAAAATTTCAGACTCAAATCCTGAAAAGTTCCGTCGCGGCGGTTCCGCTCGGCGGGACACGCTGGCGCGTCGGCACGAATTACGATCGCGACGTGCTCGATACGAAAACGACGCCGGATGTCGCGGAGCGCTTGCGTCGCTCGTTTTGTGCCGCGTTTTCTCCCGCGAAAAATGCGGGCGACGCGAAAATCGTTGCGCATCGTGCCGGAGTGCGTCCCGCTGTCCGGGGCACGCTTCCCAAAGTCGGCGCGCACGAAAGTTTTCCGAAACTGTTTCTCTTTAACGGCTTCGGCTCCAAAGGCGTAACCTGGCTTCCGCTCTACGCCGAACGCTTCGCCGCCAACCTCTGCGGGAAAAAAGATTAAAGATTCCGGTCTTGTGCTTTGCGGTTTTCTCTGAGTGTCCGGCATGTTTTTAATCATTGCTTTTCGGGGGAAAAACGAAGAGCCTTTCCCCGATGCCCAAATTGCGGACAGTCTGCCTCTCGAATGCCTTCCCGCCCGATCCCCGATGCGGTGCTTTTGCGGCGGCGGGTTTTTCGGCGATAGAAAATATCTCAAAGAATCACGGCTGGCTTCTTCGCCGTTTTTGCGGGAATTTTGTCGATGCACAAGTCGAAGAAGATTTTTTCCCTATTTTATCCCGCATGAACGGGGATTCGGCAGACGCGCGGCTTTGGCGCGGTTATCGCATGCTTTCTTCGAATTCCGTGGCGATTGCGGAAAAAGTTGCCGCTACGGCACGCCGCGGGAACGCGCTTCTGATTTTGAATCCGAACGGGCTTTCCACGCAGGAGTGGATGCTGGCGCTTGCACAGGCGCAAACGGCGATTCCGTGGGTTGACTCCGACTGGCCGCGCAACTATCCCGCCTGCGATCCTTTTTGGACTTTGGCGCTGAAGCATCGGCATTCGCTTTCGCCGGCGACGCTGATTGCCTCCGCGCTTATCCGTTCCCTTTACGGAGAGGTGCGCCCGAGTCCGGAAAATTTTTGCGGTATCCGTGCGGCGATTTTTGCGACGGAAAATTTACGGGAACGCAATATTTCCGCTTTCCCGAATTCGGAATGTTCCGCCGTGATTCCTCCGCCTGTGGACGGGGCTCTTTTCCCTTTCGAGGAAACGTCTGCGGAGCGCTCCTGTATTTGGGGATGGAACGGCGGTTTTTCGGAAAAATCCGGAGTTCTCCTTGCCCTCGACGCATTCGCGCGCCATGCGTTTTCCGATCCGCAAATGCGTATGCTTTTGGCGGGAGATGCCGATTCGGACGAAGCCGAAAATCTTCGCGCCCGGATTCACTCCGTCCCCGGACTTTCCGCGCGCATTTCCTTTGTCGGTGAAATTTCGCGGGAACGCCTTGCCCGGGACTTTTTTCACCGCATCGGGCTTTACGTGTTTATTCCCGGAGACGAATCCGCGTTCCCGCTTGAAGCCGCCGAAGCGATGGCGTGCGGATGTCTCGTTTTTGCTTCGATGACCGATGAAACCCGCGACCTTGTTTCTTCCGACACTCCTACGCTCTTCAATGCTCGGGCTCCGGAAACGGTTCGCATGATGAGCGACCTCGTCGTGCGAATGTCTCCTGAAGAATGGGCACTCACGGCGGCGGACGGCGCAACGCGCGTGCAGGAGCGCTTTTCTCCGGCACGGGTCGAATCTGCGCTCGCCGATTTTCTCGAATCCGTCTCCGTATTTCCCCGGGACGAATTCTCCGCCCAAGAATGAACGTCGCTTTTTTTTCGGAAGCGCGTAATATTTTCTTCCGATTTTTATGACGAAAAAAACAACGGTTTCCGGCGGCGTTCCCGCGACGAAAAAACTCGCGCTTTACACCCTTGCGCTTGATGCTCTGCAAATCGCGAAACTCGGAGAGATTTGCGGGGGAAACTCGGCGTTTGAACCGACGAAGACCGCTTACACGCATTTCTCCTATAAGTCTAAGGCATACGGCGTAACCGTTGCCGCTTATACCTCCGGAAAGGTCGTTGTCTCGGGCAAAGGAACCGAAGCGTTTGTTTCCGACATTCTCGAGCCGCAGGTTACCGGCGAGGCACGGCTCGGCTACGATGCGGTTCACAATCCGGAGTGGTTTGAAACGCACGCGGGTTTGGACGAATCCGGCAAGGGCGATCTTTTCGGTCCCGTTGTTTCCGCTTGTGTGATTGCAGGAAAATCCGCCGTGGAGAAATGGCTCGCCGCCGGTGTCCGGGATTCCAAACGGGTTGCTTCCGACAAGAAAATTTTTGAGCTCGAAAAGATTATCCGTTCGACACCCGGCGTCATTGTCAAAACCGCATTTGCCCGTATCGGGAAATACAATGCGCTTTACGAAAAATACGGGAACCTGAATGCCTTTCTCGGACATTTGCATTTCCTTGCTCTGAAAGAGGCTCTTGCGGAGGCGGAGGAAGGCATCGCCGAAAAGCCGGGTTGGGGGCTGCTGGACCAGTTTTCAAAGTCGCCTATCGTCCAGCGAAATCTCGCCCGGAACGGCATTGTTTTTGATTTGAAAATGCGGACAAAGGCGGAGAGCGATCCCGTTGTCGCCGCCGCCTCCGTCGTTGCGCGAGCCGCCTACGTTCGCGAAATCGGGAAGATTTCGGAACTTGCGGGAATGCCTGTTCCGAAAGGTTCCGGAGTTGCGGCAAAAAAGGCCGCCACGGAAGTTTTCCGCAAATTCGGTGCGGCGCGTTTCGGGGAATTTGTAAAACTCCATTTTAAAACCGCAGGCGAAGCCTCGGCTTCCGCCGTCGCGTAACGTATTTTCGTCACCGTAACCTTTATTTTTTTTACGAATGTTGCGAGCCTACCATCCTTTTGACGTTCCCGCCGATGCAACGCGGCTGACTCTTACGCGGGAAGAAAGTTTTCATATCGTAAAAGTGCTTCGCGCCCGTTCCGACGAAACGATTTCCGCGTTCGACGGGCGCGGGAACGCGTGGAGCGGGCGTATGCTCAACGCAGATCCGAAAGCGCTCGAAATTTCCGTCGAAGCGCGGGAACGCGTTTCTGCGCCCGCCTGCAAAATCGCACTTGCGCAAATGCTTCCGAAGGGCTCGCTCTCCGACGATATTGTCCGCGCCGCCGTCGAAATCGGAATTTCGGAATTCTATCCGATTTTGGGGGCTCGTTCGGAGGTAAAACTCGATGCCGCCCGCGCCGCGCATAAATCGGAACGTTGGCACGCTATTGCCGTTGAAGCCTGTAAGCAGAGCGGCAATCCGTTCGTGCCCGAAATTTTCCCCGTAATGTCTTCAAAAGCGTTTTTTGCGAAAGCGGAAACGGACATCGCGGGAACGCTGAAACTTACGGCGAGCCTCGAAGCGGGAACACGCAACTGTCGCGAAATCGAAAACGATTTTCTTCAGGCTCCGCCGAAAAAAATTCTCTGGCTCGTCGGTCCCGAAGGCGACCTTACGTCCGAGGAATACGCGGCGGCGCGGGCGGCGGGATTTTTGCCTGCGCGGCTCGGACGCTTCGTTTTGCGTGTGCCGACGGCGGCGCTTTATTGCCTTTCCGTTGCGGACCAGATGCGCGTGCGTTTTGCGGAAAAATCCTAATCGGCAGATGACCGGAGGACGTGCGAGCGATTTTATTACGGGCGTGAGCGCGGCGGCTTGCGGCGCGGCATTGGCGCAATTGCGGAATGCGGGAACGCCGCTGACGGTCGTCGTCGGCTCCAATCTTTCACGGGTGGAGTTGCTTGCCGAAGACGCATTGTTTTTTGAAAAATTACAACAGCGGGAACGTAACGGGAAAATGCCGCTGTTGCTCGGGTTGCCGAAAATTTCCTCTGACGAGAATTCGGCGGCAGTCTTTGAAAACACTTGTGATTTGCTGACCGTGCTGTCGGCTCTTCGTCGCGCGGGAACGGAATCCTCCGTTTTGCTGGCGTGCACGCCGGAGGCTCTTTTTTGTGCCGTTCCCGAGCCTTCGGTGATGGCGGCTCGGGAGTTGGAGCTTTTTCGAGGGATGAGAATTTCTCTGCGGGAAGTTGCGGAAACGCTTTCTAAGGATTTCGATTACGACAACGAAGCGCTTTGCGAAGCGCCCGGACAGTTTTCCGTGCGCGGCGGGCTTATTGACGTTTACCCGCTGAATGCGTCTGCGCCCGTGCGCATTGATTTTTTCGGCGATGAAATCGAAGCCTTGCGCGAGTTCGACCCGGAAACACAACGCAGTTTGAAAAAAACGGAAAGAATCGTCATCGCGGCGGGAACGGCAACCGATTCCGAAAACGCTTTGCAACGCGAAGGCGCATTATTCGATTATTTTCCCGCAGAAACGGAGTTCGTTTTCGCGGAACCGGAAATGCTCGAAAACATCGGGGATTTACTTGTCGTCGCCGAAAAAAACTCGTGGCGCGTGCGCGGTTTTTCCTCGTTGGACGAGGTGCCGGAAAACCTGCGGGAACGCATGGGGGCGCGGGCGGAAACCGTTGCCTGGCAATGCGAGGATTTGGAGGAAATAGCTTACGGAGAAATTTCGGCGGCAATCGGTTCGGAGCGTCTTGCCGAGGCGGAGGAAATACGGCGGCGCGTGCTGATGCAACTTGACGCCTGGTCGCGAAGGGGCGATCGCGTGGTAATCGTCGCCGAAAGCGAAGGCAGCGAAGAGCGTTTGCGCGAGATTTTGGATGAAGAACGGCAGGCGGGAACGCTGAAAAAAGTATTTTCTCCGGAGCTGATGCGCGGGAACGTCAGTGCCGGTTTTCGTATCGTTCCCGGGGATACTGCCGGTTCTTCGAGAGGTGCGGCGGATTTTAGTTTTTCCCGAGAGAATTCCACGGGCGCACTTGTCGTGGCGACGGAACGGGAACTTTTCGGACGCCATCGCCGGCGCGTTGCCCGTGTACGTTCCCGCCGACTTCCGCACAAATCAAGAGTCGAGCAATTACTTGATTTTAACGAGTTGGTTGACGGCGATATGCTTGTTCACCTGCAACACGGCGTTTGCGTTTATCGCGGCATTCAGAGTTTTGAGCGGGCGGCGGGAACGAAGGAGGAAATGCTTGCACTCGAATTTGAGAATCGGGTGAAGCTCTACGTTCCCTTTCGCGAGGCACATTTGCTCTCGCGTTATGTCGGACTGAGAAAGACGTTGCCGAAGCTCGGAAAAGTCGGCGGGAACGCATGGGAAAAAACGCGGAAAGCGGCAGAGAAGGCGACGCTCGATTTTGCCGCAGAATTGCTTTCTCTTCAGGCTTCCCGTCAAACCAAGCCGGGAATTTCCGCGCGGGCGGACGATGAACTTCCGTGGTTGAGGGAATTTGAGCGGGCGTTCCCGTTTGCGGAGACCCCCGATCAGGCGAAGGCAATTTATGAAACGAAGCTCGACATGGAGCGTTCTTCACCGATGGATCGTCTCGTCTGCGGCGATGTCGGTTTCGGAAAAACGGAGGTCGCCATCCGGGCGGCGTTCAAGGCGGTTTTGAGCGGTTATCAGGTTGCGTTTCTTGCTCCGACGACGGTGCTCGCCCAGCAGCATTTCAACACATTTCGGGATCGCTTCGCGCAGTATCCGGTTTCCGTCGAAATGCTTTCGCGTTTTCGCACTTCATCTCAGCGCGCCAAGATTCTCGCTCAGCTTGAAAGCGGCTCTCTCGACATCGTTATCGGAACGCACGCATTGCTTTCGAGTGCCGTAAAATTTAAAAAACTCGGCTTGCTCGTCATTGACGAGGAACATCGATTCGGCGTGAAGCAAAAGGAAAAAATTAAGCGTTTTCGCGAGAATGTGGACGTGCTTGCGATGAGCGCGACTCCGATTCCGCGCACGCTCTACATGGCACTGATGGGCGCTCGCGATTTAAGCGTAATCGAAACGGCACCGCGGGAACGCTTGCCGATTCGAACCGTTGTCAAAACCTATGAGCCGAAACTCGTTAAAGAGGCAATTTTGCATGAACTCGGGAGGGGAGGGCAGGTGTTTTACCTTCACAACCGCGTAGATACGATTTACCAGGTCGCCGGACTTTTAAAAACGCTCGTCCCCGAAGCGAAAATCGCCGTCGGACACGGGCAGATGGACGAACGCGATTTGGAATGCGTTATGACCGATTTTGTTGCAGGGCGTTTTGACGTCCTTGTCTGCACTACGATTATCGAAACGGGTTTGGATATTCCTAACTGCAACACGATTATCATTGAGGCCGCGGACCGATTCGGGCTTTCGCAACTTTACCAGTTGCGCGGACGCGTCGGACGCTTTAATCGGCAAGCTTACGCGTATCTGCTCCTGCATCGCCACCGCACACTGATTTCTTCCGCAAAAAAACGGCTTTCCGCGCTTCGCCAATTCAATCAGCTCGGAGCCGGTTTTCGTATCGCCATGCGCGATCTTGAATTGCGCGGTGCGGGAAATATCCTCGGAATGAAGCAAAGCGGGCACATTGCAGGCGTAGGATTTGAGCTTTACTGTCAGCTCTTGCGCCAGAGTATTGCCGGACTAAAAGGCGAAAATCCGATTAAAATCTTTCGGGCGGAAATCCGACTCGACTTCGTTCGTTTCTCCAATTTGCCGGAATCCGGAGCGAAGGATAGTCGCACCGGGTATCAGATTCTGAAAGACGAAAAAAACGCGGCGTATCTCGGAGAGGTTATTGTTGCAACTTTGCCCGCAGATTATATCTCCGATATTCGCGTGCGTATTGATGCATTCCGCCGCCTCGCCATGGCGGGAACGCCGGACGAAGTTCGCACGGTCGAAGAATCTATGGCGGATCGTTTCGGAAAACTTCCGCCGGAGGCAAAGGCTTTTTGTGCCGTTGCCGAGTTGCGTTGCATCGCAGAGGCACACGGAATCGTCGAGCTCGAAACCGAGGCGGGAGCTATTCGCGCTCGCCGCCGTCGCGGAGATTTTGTCAAAGTCGGCGTCAATTTCCCGCGCCTGTCCTCTATCGAGCCGGATAAGCGTCTTCGTGAGCTTCGAGACTTTCTGCTCCGCCAATAAGGACAACGCGTTTTCGGGAATAGGCGTTTTTTTTCGTTCCCGCGCGTCGGGGAGAGTCCGGTTCGTTTTTGGCGGGAGGGGCGGTGCTCTTTGTTTTTTTTCAATAATTCTTAATCTAAGTGTTCGCCAAAGTTTTTTTTTTACTCTTTAATCTCACAAAGAATGCCGAACGAAGACCTACACTTTGCAGAAAAGAAAAAATCCAAGGGCGGGCTCTCCCGCATTTGGAGGGCTTTTTTTTACACCTGTTCCGGATTTGCGACGGCGTTTCGCAGTGAGCAGGCGTTTCGGCAGGAGGTCTTCGTTTTTGTTCCCGCAACGGTATTGGTTCTCGTTTCGCCGATAGAATGGGTTTTTAAGGCGGCGCTTTTGTTCCCGCTGGCAATAATCCTCGCCGTGGAGTTAGTCAATTCCGCGATAGAAGCGATAGTTGACGATATTTCCTTGGATTATCGCGAACTCGCAAAGCGAGCCAAGGATTTCGGTTCCGCCGCCGTGTTCTGTTCGATTCTTGCCGCCGTTATCATTTGGGTCGCCGTTATCGCACACTGCTGCGCTTCCGGGCAGTTTGACGCGTGGTTCCCTTACGGAACCGCCGTCGCCGCAAAATAGTTTTTCGGTAATGAGAACGGAAAATACGAAGGAAATCCGGACGGATGTCCTCATTATCGGCGCCGGAATGAGCGGACTCGCTGCCGGAATCCGCCTTGCGCATTTCGGAAAAAGCGTTCTGCTCCTTGACCGACATTATTCCGTCGGCGGGCTGAACGGCTTTTATACGATCGGCGGTCGCGGATACGATGTCGGTCTTCACGCGATGACGAATTACGTTCCCGCAGGAACGAAAAATGCGCCTCTGACCAAGCTGTTGCGCCAGCTTCGTATTCGCTACGAAGAGCTTGATCTTTGTCCGCAACGCGAATCCGCGATTCACGCCTTCGGAAATAAACTTCGTTTCTCTAATGATTTTTCTCTCTTTGAGAGCGAAATCTCCCGCGCGTTCCCGCAGGAAATCGACGGATTTCGCAGACTCGACGAATTTTTGAAAAACTTCGACGAAACTGCACTCGACGCCAAGGACTCTTCCGCTCGGGAATGCGTCGGAGAATTTCTGCGTTCCCGTGAACTTATAGATTCCCTTTTCATTCCGCTTTCGTTTTACGGAAGTTCTCTGCCGGACGACATGGCACTTCCGCAATTCGCCATTATGTGGCGCAGTATTTTCCGCGAAGGTTTTGCCCGCCCGCATATCGGCGTGCGCCAAATCCTTCGTTTACTGAACAAAAAATTCGCAGAGTCCGGCGGAGCCCGAAAATTGCGTTGCGGGGTAAAAAGTATTTGCGTCGAAAACGGGCGAGCCGTTTTTGCCGTGCTTGACGACGGCACGCGCGTTATCGCGGATAAAATCCTTTCCTCCGCCGGATCCGCTGAAACGATGAGGCTTTGTTCGCATGTTCCTGCGGATTTCGGGGCGGAAAATATCGGACAGCTTGCGTTTTGTGAGACGATTTCCGTGTTTGATGCCGAGCCCGCCGCAGACTTCGGTTGGAACGAAACCATCATCTTTTTTAACGACGCGGAAAAATTCAACTATCGCACGCCGAAGGGATTAATCGATCCGCGTTCCGGCGTTATTTGCATTCCGAATAATTATGTGTGGTCCGAGCCCGCACGTGCTCCGCGGGAAGGTTGCCTGCGCGTAACATGCCTCGCCGATTACGCGCAATGGAAAACTCTGCGCGGAAGCGGAGAAGAAGGCTACGCGCAAGCCAAAGCTATGGCTTACGAAAAACTGCTCGATGTCGCACTGTCTCATTTGCCCGCCGCATCGGAAGATAAAATACGGTCAAAACTCGTTGCGAGAGACATGTTTACGCCGCTTACGGTTGAGCGTTTCACGGGAAAACTCGGCGGCGCAATCTACGGTGCGACGAATAAAAACCGGACGGGAGCGACCGGGGTCGAAAATCTTTTCCTTTGCGGAACCGACCAGGGTTTCCTCGGAATCACGGGCGCGATGCTTTCCGGAATCTCCATGGCAAATCTTCACGGATTGAGCTGAAAAAGAAGAACCTGAAAACGGGCGTCGGAAGTCGGAAAACCGATAATTCTTTCTCCTCTTTTCTTACTCCTAATTTCTAATTCTTCATTCTTCAAAAAAATGATTTCCCTGCTTACAACAGATTTTCCCGGATACGCGCTTCTCGATTCCGGCAATCGCCGAAAACTCGAATGCTTCGGCGGAATTCGTATTATTCGCAGTGAGCCTAAGGCGTGGTGGTCGCCTACGCTCCCGCGGGAAGAATGGGTAAAAGCGGTTGCAACGCATGAAGACGATTCCCGTGAAGGACGTTGGAAGTTTCGCGGGAACGCTGTCCCCGAGCCGTGGACGTTGCGCTTTCGTGATGCCTTTGCGTTGCAATTGCGCTTCATGGATCGCTCCAAGCAAATCGGCGCGTTTCCGGAGCAATCTCCGCATTGGGATTGGATTTTGAGAAATCCCGTTGACGGAAAAAAAACAATGCGCCTGTTGAATCTTTTCGGATATACCGGCGCGGCATCTCTTGCCGCCGCCCGCGCAGGCTGGCATGTTACGCACGTCGATGCCTCCAAGCCGGCTGTGGCGTGGGGTCGCCGCAATCAGGAGCTTTCCGGACTCGGCAAAGCCCCGATTCGGTGGATTCTTGAAGATGCCGTAAAATTCTGCCGCCGCGAAGCGCGGCGCGGGAACACCTACGAAGCAATTTTACTCGATCCTCCGGCGTTCGGGCGCGGACCCGACGGCGAGCTTTGGAAAGTAGAGCGCGATTTGCCCGAGCTTTTGCGCATTTGCCGCGATTTGCTTTCCTCCGAAGCGCGTGCACTCATCCTCACGCTTTATACGATTGATGCCTCGTCCGTGCTTTGCGGAAACCTGCTTGCGGAAACGACGGCTCATCTGCCCGGAGGAAAGATTGAAATCGGCGAGCTTGCCACGCGTGAAACATCCGCCGCCGCACGCCTGCTTCCGCTCTCTCTTTGGGGGCGATGGTCTCGGCTCAAATAAAGCGCGTTCCCGCGCGGGAACGCAGTTTTCGTTCGGCGGGAAACCCGCGTATCTTCCGCAGAGTCGCAGGCGGTGATTGAGCGCGGAGAAATCAACGGACTTTCCGTTGCCGGCTCAATTCCCCGTTATTTGCGCATTTTATAGAAATTTGCTTATGTAAACTCCGCCTCATCTATGCCGCTTTCGAAATCTTTTCTTCCCGAAAGAGAACGGGTTTGAGAGCTTCGCTTTATTTTCATTTTACTCTCTCCGCGTTTCCGCTTTTAATCTTTCGGCATTGTGAGCAAAGCTAAAAAGACAGAAAAAGAGCCGACTTTTGAAGAAGAGTTGGCTCAACTTGAAGCAATCGTCGAAAGCCTCGAAGGCGGAGATGTTCCGCTCGCCGAATTGGTTGAGCGTTACGAAGCCGGAATGCGTCATTTGAAGAATTGTCAGGAAAAATTGGCGAGTGCCGAGTTGCGCATTGAGCAGTTGAGGAACGTTTCGCCTTCGGGAGAGCCCGAAACCGAGGCGTTTGACGACGCCTACTGATTTCCGATGCTCGTTTTTCTCCTTCTCCGATAAAAAAAGAATGCTCGAAAACATTCAGTCTCCGGCGGATTTGAAGCGCGTTCCCGCGAGCGAGCTTCCCGTGTTGGCGCAGGAATTGCGGGAACGCATTATTGCCGTAACTTCAGAAAACGGAGGGCATGTCGCGCCGAATCTCGGAGTGGTCGAACTTTCGGTCGCCTTGCATCGCGTTTTTGATGTGCCTCGGGACAGTATTGTCTTCGACGTTTCTCATCAATGTTATGCTCACAAGATTTTGACGGGACGCGGTGCCCGCTTTGAAACCCTTCGGCAGACGGGCGGAATTTCCGGTTTTTGCAATCGTAAGGAAAGCGAATCGGATGCATTTGGCGCGGGCCACGCGGGAACGGCTCTTTCCGCTGCGCTCGGAATCGCCGCCGCACGGGACCGGCTCGGAGGAAACGAGCATGTCGTCGCCGTCGTCGGTGATGCCGCCGTTACAAACGGATCCACGCTTGAGGCACTCAATAATATCGCGGCGCATACCCGGCGATTAATTGTTGTTTTGAATGATAACGAGTGGTCTATCGATCGGAACGTCGGAGCCGTTGCCGATTGTCTCAACCGCATAATTACGACGAGTTTTTATAATGAGGCGACGAACGGATTAAAGCGCCTTATTGCAAAATTGCCTTGCGGAGAGCATTTGATTCGGGCCGGTTCGGCTTGGAAGCAGGAGAAAAAACAGGTTCTGACTTCCGGTGCTTCGTCGCTCTTTGAAAATTTTAAATTGCGCTATCTCGGACCGATTGACGGCCATAATATTTCGCAACTCATCGATTACCTTGAATTTGCGAAAAAGTCCCCGCGCCCGATTTTGCTTCACGTGCGCACCAAGAAAGGGAAGGGCTTGCCGGTTGCGGAAGCGCACCCCGATTTTTTCCACGGGTGCGCACCTTACGATGCAACGACGGGGAAACCCAAAAAGCAACGTTCGGCTTCGGCGGAACCGTGGCAGGATGCATTCGGCAGGACTCTCGTTCGCTTTGCCCGAAAAGACGAGAAAATTGTCGGAATTACCGCCGCAATGTCTGCGGGAACGGGGCTCTGCTTCTTGAAAAAAGAACTGCCGGAGCGTTATTTTGACGTGGGGATAGCCGAAGGGCACGGCGTTATTTTTGCCGCAGGGCTTGCCGCGAGAGGACTCAAACCCTGCGTCGCAATTTATTCTTCGTTTATTCAGCGTGCAGTGGACATGGTCATGCATGATGTTTGCCTGCAAAATCTGAGCGTTCTGTTTTGCCTCGATCGTGCGGGCCTTTCTCCGCAGGACGGTGCAACGCATCACGGCGTTTTTGATATCGCGATGATGCGTTGTCTGCCGAACCTTACAATTATGCAACCGAAGGATGAGGACGAACTTTCGGATATGATGCATACGGCTTTTGTTCGGGGCGGACCGACGGTAATTCGCTATCCGCGAGGTCCTGCGGTCGGCGTGCACGCGAAAGACGTTCCTTCGATAATAGAGGTCGGGAAAGCGGAAGTTCTTGATGCCGGGCAGGGCGAAGTCTGTATTTGGTCGCTGGGTTCGATGTTGCCTGCGGCAAGAGAACTTTGTGAAAAAATCTTTGATGCGACGGGAACGCGTCCGACCTTGGTCAATGCCCGTTTCGTAAAACCTCTCGACGGCGCATTGCTCGCGGAGCAGGCGAAAACGGCAAAACTGTTTGTTACGCTTGAGGACCATGCGCTTGTCGGCGGGTTCGGAAGTGCCGTTTTGGAGGAGCTTGCCGCACAAGAATTGAACGTTCCCGTCGAGCGTTTCGGATGGCGGGACGAGTTTATTCCGCACGGATCGACCGTCGGGGATTTGCGTTCCCGCTTCGGCTTGAATGCGGATTTCGCAGCACAAAGAATTATCTCCCGACTCTCCGGTTTTTGAGTATTTCCTCTCTGAATGGGTAATGTTATGTCAGACCGCAACGTTCTTCGTTTGACCCTCTGCGGTGTGCTCACGATTTTGGCGTTGATTTGTACGACGCTTGCGTTTTTTACGGGGAAAGACGAAGCCTCAACGCCTTTTCCTGCGGGCGCAGGTGTTTCGGAGCGTTTTGAGTTCCCGTCGCGTTTACGCATTGCGACCTACAATCTGCATAATTTTCGTGATGAAAATCGTATCTCCGAAGAAGGGCGATTTCTGTATAAGCACCCGAAATCGGAAAAATCGAAAGAGGCTCTTTATCGAACAATCGAAGCGGTGCGCCCGGATATTCTTGCCGTTCAGGAAATCGGCGGAGAGCCTTGGTTGAGCGAGTTTGCGGACGCCCTCGCACGGCGCGGAATCGCGTTCCCGTATCGGGCGTGCTTGGAGGGGCGAGACGGGCACAATCGCTTGGCAATTATCTCCCGCGTCCCGTTTTCGAAAAAAATCGAAATTTCAGCTCCGAGAAAACTGACTCGCGGGCTTCTCGGTATTGTCGTTCCCGTTTCGGACGGGAATCTGCTTTACGTTTACAATGTGCATCTGAAAAGCAAGGTTTCCACCGACCCGGATGATCCGGAGTGCAACGGGCGTCGCGCCCGGGAAGCACGCTATGTGCGGCGTTTGATAGAGTTTTCCGCGCAAGACGAAAAGGCGGCGGAAAAAATTCCCGCTTCGGTGCGTTTGCCGGCGACCATGCGTGCGGAAAGTGTCGTGCCGGAATTGTTCGTGTTGCTCGGCGATTTTAACGATACGCCCGGAAGCAAGTCTCTTTCTGCGTTGGAGGTCGATGCCTTTGCTCGCGCACTTCCCGCAAGGAATTCCGACGGAGGCGTTCTTACGTTCTTTAATCCGAACCGAGGCTATTTTCATACTTTCGACCGCATTTTCGCGTCTCCGATGCTGTTTAAAAAGTTTTATGCGGAAGATTCTGCAAAAATCGCAGAGTTCGACTGGTCGCAGATTGCAAGCGATCATCGTCTTGTTTATGCGGATTTTGACTTTGAGGGGACTTCTCGTCGGAACAAAAAAAACACATTCGAGAAAAAATAATTTTTTTTGCTTGCATTGTTTCGGAGGAAAAGCTTTAATCGGCAATACATTTTTGAACGCGCCCGTGGTGAAATGGATATCACTAGTGACTACGGATCACTCGTTCGGGGTTCGAATCCTCGCGGGCGCGCCATTCAAAAAAGCCCGCAACGCCGCATTAATAAAGGTTTTGCGGGCTTTTTGTGTCTTTTTTTTGAAATTGTTAAAAGGTGCGTTTTAATGCCGAAAACGATTTTCGTGTAATAGGCGGCAAATCGTGAATCGGCACTTTTTGAGGTCGGCTTTTCTGCGCGAAGGAAGAAAACGTCTTCACCCGATTTCAAAATTTTTTGTTTTGCGGGAACGCGGGAAAACGGATTTTCTTCAAGACGAATCCATTCTTTTTTCGAAAACGTATTTATGGCAAAAGAAACAGCTTCAAAACAAACGGTTGCGGATACGAGAAAAGCGCTTGAACTCGCGCTTTCCGCAATCAATAAAACTTACGGCGAAGGCACGCTCATGCGTATGGGCGACGCTACGAAAATGGATGTTACGACGATTTCCACGGGTTCGGTTGCAATAGACCTCGCTCTCGGTGTCGGCGGGCTTCCTCGCGGTCGTATCGTCGAAATTTACGGCCCGGAATCTTCCGGGAAAACGACGCTTTGCCTTAGCGTTATCGCGCAAGCACAACGCGAAGGCGGCACAGCGGCGATTATCGACGTCGAGCATGCGCTTGACCCGCGCTACGCGAAAGTTGTCGGAGTGGATTTGGAAAATCTCCTCGTTTCCCAGCCGGAAAGCGGCGAAGATGCGCTTAACATCGTAGAAACGCTCGTGCGTTCGGGCGCAGTCGATGTCGTTGTGCTTGACTCCGTGGCGGCGCTTGTTTCCAAGCAGGAATTGGACGGGCAAATGGGAGACACGACGGTCGGTTTGCAGGCGCGCATGATGTCTCAGGCGATGCGCCGTCTCACGGCGGCGATTGCAAAATCAAAGTGTCTTTGTATTTTTACGAACCAGATTCGTGAAAAAATCGGCGTGATGTTCGGTTCGCCGGAAACGACGCCGGGCGGTCGGGCTTTGAAGTTCTTCGCGTCCGTGCGCATGGATATTCGCCGTATCGGGCAAATTAAGGAACCGTCGGGCAAGGTCATCGGTAATCGCACGAAAATAAAGGTCGTGAAAAACAAGGTGGCGTCTCCGTTTACGGAATGTGAATTCGACATTATGTATAACGAGGGCATTTCCCGCACGGGTTCGGTAATCGATCTCGGCGTCGAGCACAAGATTTTGGAAAAGAAGGGGGCTTGGATTGCCTACAACGGTAATCTGATAGGACAGGGACGTGAAGCTGCGAAGGAATTTTTGAAGAAAAATCCGGAAGCGCTCGCGGAAATCCAGGCTAAGATTATGGAAAAGGTCCATCCGACCGTCGGAGAAACCCTCGGCGCAAGTGCCGAAGAAAAAGTCGCATAAGGCACTCCTTTTTAAGGAAGAGGCTTCAAAATAGTTGCTTCTTTCGTATTTTTTTAAGAAAAAGCGTTCCCGCAGAAAAATTTTAAAAACGGGAACGCTTTTTTTGTGCGAATCGGGCAGTTTTTTCAGAATTAAAAAAAAATAAGAATTTTTAGACAAAAAACTTAGACCGAGACGCTAACAAATTAAATACATACGACAGTGCAAACGACCGGCGAGATGATGGAGCAGGAACAGTGGCGCGAATGGCTTAAAGAACACGGGCGTCGATTATTGCTTTGTGCTCGTCAGTGGACGAGTTCCTTGGCGGAGGCGGAGGATATTTTGCAGGACGCATTTGTGCGCTACTGGAAAAACCAACGCCATCTCCCCGGAAATCCGAACGCACTCATCATCACGTCCGTCAGGAGGGCGGCGATTGATCACGGGCGATCGCGCCTGCGTCGAATCAATCGCGAAACGCAAGCCTACGAACTTGAAGATAAGGTGACGTTTTTTGAACCCGGAGAGGGCGAGATCAATCAGGATCTCGAAAGTGCAGTTAGAGCCCTTCCCGATGATCAGCGGGAAGTGGTGGTGATGAAAATTTGGGGTATGCTGACGTTCGACGAAATCGCACATCAGCTCGGTATTTCTCAAAATACGGCAGCATCGAGGTATCGATACGCTCTCGCAGCTTTGAGAAAGACCCTCAAACGCTGATCGAAACACATTAAAAGTCAGACGCTTGGTATTGAGGTTTTAGGAATCCGCATTGCGCCGGTTCCGCAAGCCCTTGCGGGGTGCCCGGCTTTCGAAACAGGGACATCGTAAATCTTTCTTTTTCGCTATGCAGAATTCCGACCAAAAAGATGATGATTTTTCCGACATTGAGGAAGCATTGATGAAGATGCAACCGATAGCACCGTCGGAAAGTTTTTTTGCATCCGTCGAAGCAGCAATGAACGAGCCGGACGGGAACGCGGTCGCGTTTCCTCATCGCGGCGGTTTTTTGAATTTCGTCACGCTTCGACGCTTCGTTGCCTCCGCTGCGTTTTTTGCGGCAGCCGTCGGAGTTGGGATTTGGAGTTATTTTGCGTTGCCTTTAAGCGGAGAACACAGGGGAACCGTAAATCCGGATCCGTCTGCGGCTCTTCTCGCCGCCTCCGGTGCGGCGGAACGCCATGCACGAAGCAACTACAGCCTTGTCAATGTCGAACGCCGAATGAATTCCGTCGAGCCGACCGAAATCGTTTCCGCAGAGGACGGAACATTGGCTCGTCGCGTGCGCTACCTTTATATGGATGAATATCGTTGGGAAGACAAGGAGACGGGTTCCGCATTTGTCGAACTTCGTCCGCACGAAAGAATCATCAGCATGGAAATGCCTGTTTATTAAAATTTAATTTTTGTATTAAGATCGAATATTCAATCACATGAATAATAACGAAAACGGAAAAATGTTTCTGAAAACGCTAATTCTTGCCGGAATCCTTCCGCTTTGTGCTCCTGTTTCCGCACAGGAGCCGCCGGCAACGCTTGTTCCGCCGGAAAACCGTCGCGTTTCCGCTCCGGAACCCGAAACACGGAGCGCGTCCGACGAAAATGTCGTCGCGCGCTATTCTTATTTGGGGCTCGCGCTGGACACGCTGCCTGCCGCAACTTATTGCGAAAATTCGCAACCCGGAGTGCAGGTTATTTACGTGCTGAAGGATTCGCCCGCTTCGGAAGCGGGAATCGAAAGCGGCGATATTTTAATTTCTCTCGACGGGCAAAAACTCTTTTTCCCCAATCAGTTTTCGGCACTTGTTCGCTCTTATGAGCCCGGGACTGAAGTGGAAGTCGTTTTGTTGCGAGGAGGAGAAAAAATGACCAAAAAAGCCACAGTCGGCGAACGCCGGATTACGTCGCCGCGAAAGACACGAGGCAGGGACGCACAAGTAAAGGACGACGTGCGCCTTTATATCAACGGGCGGGAAATATCTCTTGCCGACGGTGCCGACCTCGGCGGATGGATTAGCCTTACGCCCAACGGCGTGCTCATCCGGGACCAGCTCGACATTCCCGCCGAGTTTCGTCGCTTGGTCAATCGCGCTCACACCAAAATGCCCGATACTCAAAAAATGCTTTCGTTCTTGCGGAAACAATATGACGACGCCCGAAAAGCCGCTCTCGGCAAGGCGAGCCAGACCTTCTCGCAAGTGTTTTTCGGACAGGGAAATTCCGTAATTATTGTCGGAAACGAAAAGGGCCGACAGATTACCGTTTCGCGTGCCGGCGACGACGAAATCCTTTTCCGGGGACCTTGCACGACTCAGGAGGATATCGACGCCATTCCGGAAGAGGCGAGAAAGATTATTGATTCGTTTACGGATCTTAAACCGATGCCGCCGGAAGAAATTGCGCCCGCCGAGATTCCGTCCGGGCCGGTCGAGTAGCTTTTCTGATGTATTAATTCACAATTACGGTCAGCGTTGCCGGGGGGGGGGGAATTCCCGGCAACGTTTTTTTTTATTTGAAAACCGGAGCGAAAATTCCGGAAGAGACTATTCGTCGCGGAGGCGTTTTGTGATGTCGCCGTAGGCGTCGATGCGGCGGTCGCGGAAGAACGGCCAAATGCGGCGGAACTCGCGCTGGACGGCGAGATCGCATTCCGCAATGAGAATTTCTTCCTTATCGGCGGACGCGCGCGCAATGATTTCGCCGTAGGGATTCGCAACAAAACTTTGCCCCCAAAATTCCGTGCGTCCTTCGACACCGACGCGGTTCGTTGCGGCAACGTAGCAGCCGTTGGCGACGGCGTGCCCACGCTGAACGGTTTCCCAAGCACAATGTTGCGCGGCTCCGAGCTCGGCTTTTTCTTCGGGAAGCCAGCCGATGGCAGTCGGATAAAAAAGAATTTGCGCTCCCGCAAGAGCGGTCAGGCGCGCGGCTTCGGGATACCATTGATCCCAGCAAATGCAAACGCCGATTTTGCCGAACGCGGTTTCCCAAGCGCGGAAGCCGAGATCGCCCGGAGTAAAATAGAACTTTTCCTCGAAGCACGGATCCTGCGGGATGTGCATTTTGCGGTATTTGCCGAGATAAGTGCCGTCGGCGTCGATAATCGCCGCCGTGTTGTGGTAAACCTCGTTCCCGCGCGCTTCAAACATCGGGGCGACGATGACGACGCCGAGACGTTTCGCGACGGCGCAAAGTTCCTGCGTGGACGTTCCCGCGGGAATCGGCTCGGCGAGGTCGAAGCGATCCGGATTTTGGTCGATGCAGAAATATTTTGTCGTAAACATTTCCTGCAAGCCGATGATTTTTGCGCCGCGAGTAGCGGCGGCTTCGATTTGCGGAATCGTCTTGCGGAGATTTTCGGCGGGCGTTTCCGCCGCCGTAAGCTGAATGAGTCCGATGGAAATTTTGTCGGGCATTTTGTGAAAAATTAGGAATTAGAAATGAGAAAATTAGGAATGAGGAAGAAATCGAAAGAAGGAAAAGGTATTTTTTCTAATTCTTGATTTCTAATTCCTAATTTTTTTTTACTGTTTCTTCAATTCAAAGCGGCGAATGACTTCCTTGGAAAGGGCGTCGTAGGCAAGGGCGCCGGAGCCGTTCGGGTCGTACTCGAAGATGGATTTTCCGTGGCTGGGCGCTTCGCCGAGGCGGATTGAGCGCGGAATCATTGATTTGAAGACGAGCTGCGGGAACGCTTTGGAAATTTCCGCCACGACCTGGCGGGAAAGGTTGGTGCGCACGTCAAACATCGTCATGACAATCCCGCCGATAGTCAGCCCGGGGTTGACTTTGGCTTCGCGGATCTGGTCTACGACGTTCAGGATTTGGCTCAAGCCTTCCATTGCGAGATATTCGCATTGAAGCGTGATGAGCAAATGATCGGCTGCGGCGAGGCTGTTCATCGAGAGCATGCCGAGCGCGGGCGGGCAGTCGAGAATGACGGCACCGTATTTGCCGGATTTGCGAATCGGCGCGAGCACGTTTTTGAGTTGCGAAAGGTAGTTTTCGCGCTGAAGCAATTCGGACTCCACCGCCGCCATATCGACTTCGGAGGGAATGATGTCGAGATTCGGCGTTCCCGTGGGAATGATTTTTTCTTTTACGGAAGCGTCTCCGGTGAGCACGCCGTAGAGGCTACCGCCTTCCGTCTTGGGAAGCCCGAGCGCGCTGGTCGCGTTTGCCTGCGAGTCGAGGTCGACGAGGAGGACGGAAATGCCGCGTCGGGCGAGCCCGCAGGCGAGGTTTACGGCAGTCGTCGTTTTACCGACGCCGCCTTTTTGATTGGCAATGGAGAAAATCTTAGTCATTCAGCCCGAAATGATGAATCGCTTTGCCCGTTCCCGCAAATTGAAATTTAGCGCACGCGAACGCGTGCGCTAAATTTAGTGAACGGTGAC
>CAZPYE010000021.1:0-23841 GCA_964590115.1 uncultured Enterobacteriaceae bacterium | reverse complement strand
TCTTGGCCGAAGTGAAAGTTGTACCAGGGCTATTGCGGGGACGTTTTTGTCATAGCGTAAAAAAAATAAATTTACAAAAAAATCAATTGGCAAAGAAGCTCCGGCGAAAGGGATTGCCGGAGCTTTTTCGGGCATCGGAAAAATTACTGTGCGTTCCCGTCAACCACGATAACTTTGCGGTCTTCGGCAACTTCGGACTTTGTCCCGTTCTGAACGGCGTAAGCTTCGCCCATTGCCCGAACCTGTGCGGAATCGTCCGCACCGAGATTCATCAGATAGTTTTTAACCGCCTGCGCGCGCTTATCGGAAAGAGCGAGGTTGTATTCCTCCGTTCCGAAATAGTCGGAATAGCCGACGATATAAACGTTTCCGGCTTTGACGGCATCTGCTACGGCATCGAGCTTGCCGCGTTCGCCCGCTTCAACATTAAATTTATCAAATCCGAAGTAAATGACGGCGAGCTTTGCACTCTCCGGAATGCTGTTGGAGGAAATCCAATTCGCAACCTTCTCGTCCGAGACGGATTCGCCGCGTGCTTCCGGTTCTTCATCAATCAGCCCGTCGTTGCCGTCATCGATTTCTTCCGGAACGCTCGTAACATCTGTTGTTCCCGTCTGAGGAGTGCCACGCCATGAATCAGGGTGACGATTGGGACCGCAACCCGCGAAAATAAGGGCGGCAGCGGCAAGGAATGCAATTTTCGTGATATTCATGAATGAGATGTGGATTTTGGGGGGTTATGAAAAGACAAAAAAAGCCTGCCCGCAACTACATTTTCGGAGAAGCGGGAGGTTCAAGTTCGGCAATCCGCGCCATGAAGCAACGGGAGGCTTCGCGGAAACGGTCGGGATGGTTTTTCCCCGGGTCAAATTCGGCGGGATAAATCGGTTTGCCGAAAGCGACGCCCAAGTCCGCACGTTGCGGGAACGCCGAACCGCGCGGCAAAACATCGCCCGTCCCGAAGACTCGAGCCGGAACGACGGGAACGCGTGCCATGCAGGAAATCAGCCCCGCGCCGCCCTGCGCTTTCCCGAGCTTTCCGTTTTTGCTGCGTGTTCCCTCCGGAAACAAAATCAGCGCGTGCCCCTGTTTCAGCACGGCAAAAACCTTTTTAAACGCCCCCACGTCGCTCCCGCCGTCGCGATCCACCGGAATCACGTTACAATACGGCAAAACGCGTTTGAGAATGGCGTTGTCGAGCAAGGTTTTTCGCGCAAAAAAGTACATTTCGCGCGGAATCACGCACCCGATCAAAGGCGGATCGATAAAACTCACGTGGTTGCTCGCAATCAGAAATCCGCCCTCGGGAAGGTTTTCCAGCCCGCTGACTTCGACGCGACCGAATGCGCTCATAAACATACGGGCACCGTGATAGACCAGAGAATAAACTTTTTTATCGGTATAGAGTTCCATCGTTTGCGTTGTCGGTTCAGAAAGAAGAAAGTCTGAAAAATCGGAAATTACAAAGCCGAAATCATAGCGCTGATTTTATCGACGACCTGTTCCAAGGTCAAATCCGTGCTGTCGATTTTGATCGCGCCTTCAGGACAAGCCAGCGGGGCTGCTTTGCGGGAAGAATCCAACTTGTCCCGCTCCGCAACGGAGTCGGCGATGCCTTCCGCCGCACGACGGCGTGCGCGCGCTTCAGGATCCGCCGTCAGAAAAATTCTCAAGTCGGCATCGGGGAAAATCACGCTCCCGATGTCGCGCCCGTCCATAATCAGACCGTCGAAACCGCGTTCCCGCGCCACGTCTTTTTGTCTGCGCTGATAATCAAAGAGGAATTTTCGCACTTCGGGAATCGCCGCGAATCGGGAGACGACCGCATTTACCGCGTCGTTGCGAATTTCCGAATCCGCGGGAACGACGCCGCCGATACTCATCGCCGCTTCGCGTTCCCGCACCTCCGTGCCGAGATTGAGGTTCTCCAAGGGGGCTTTCGTAGCCGAAAAAACATCTTCGTCCGTGATTCCGCGTCGCAAAAGCGAAAGCGCCACCGTGCGATAATGCGCGCCCGTGTCCACGTGCATCAAATTATGCTTCGCGGCGAGTCCGCGCGAAGTCGAAGATTTCCCCGATGCCGCGCCGCCGTCCACCGCAATCACCAAAAACTTTTTCCCGCTCATGATTTCAGTTGTTCTAAGATTATATTGACTATTGAGAGCACATCTCGACGATGATTTTCGCTCAGCATTCCAAACAATTTTAAAATCTCCGAAAACACGCTCGCGTTGTCCCGATTTACAACGAAATCGGCGTATTCCTTAGATTTTGCCGTGCGCCCGAGCAAACACTCTTCCGCATGAAGTTCCGTCACCGGGAAACATAAATAAAGCATCGGTTGCACACCAACCGCCCTCTGTTTTTCGCGTGTAATAATTTCTGCAAATACTTCAAACGCGCCTAATTTTCGCACAATCAAAGGATACTCCAACGTCGTTGCCCAAAACGAAATCCCGTTGATTTCCTTTTCGACGAAATTGCGCCGCCGGATTGCCATATCCGGGTGAGCGTCAAACAACGCCTCCCGTTTCAGCCCCGAAAGCTCTTCCGCAAGTTTGCACAAGCGTTCCCGCGGAATAAATCCCCATTTAGCGCAGTAAAAAACATATTCCGAGAGTTCATAAAGAGACTTTTCTTTTCCGTTCGCACCGACGAAACGCAACTCCGGCAATGTCGAAAGTTTCAATTTTTCCGTGTCTTTTACGGGAACATCATAGCCGATTTGCCACTCAACATAACAGGATTGAGAAAACGGAACTTGGCAGGTTGCCACGGGAATACCGTATTCGTTGAGCACCGTGCGTTTTTTGATGCGAATCTTTCCGCTTGTTGCCGTAAGAGGAACAGCAACGCGAAGGCTGTCTTCGTTTATCTTCCGGATATACACACTATGCGACTCCTTTAAAAAGATTTTTAAAGTAAAAATCCACGCGCCGAAAGGCTCTGTTTGACACATCTTTCGGAACAGGCAGAAACTCTTCACTAAAAATTTCCGGGTGCTTTTCGATACTCAAAACCAAAAAATCGTTCTTTATCTTTTCAAATTCTTCCCGATTAATCATTACATCAAAATTTCCTAAGAAATAAGGAAGTTTTTGGGAATAATCCTTAAAAATATCGACATAGCAATAAAGCTCTAACTTTTCCGGCGGAATATAGATTGTGTTTGCCGTATCATCGGAAATAAACGTGCGGGAACGCTTCAGCGCATTCACATCGCGCATGGTAAAAAATTTGTATCGGGACATTCCCGTGTTTCGTTGAAACCGTGACGGGTATTTTGAAATATAACGACAAACGTAATCATAATCCGAAATCGAAAACGACACGCCTTCAAGCGTCATAAATCGGCGACGAACAATATCCGCATAAGTCGTCCCAAAAGTATTTCGCTCGTAAACGGCAATGACAATCGGGAATCCGTTACTTTTTGACGTATCCGAAAATTCTCGGCTGTTGAGAACCAATGCCTCACGTAAGGCATATTTACGCATAAACGGTTCCAGCAACTTGAAATTTGCCTGCTTTATCAAATACGAAAGCGGATGCAAAACAACGACATACTCTGGAGAAAGTTTTTCAAACGAAAGCAAAAAGGAAATCCCCAAATCACGCGTGCGAACATCCGAATCCATTTCGCACGGATTTTCGCGTTTGATATGATTTTTCACGCGGGAAGTCACATCGTTGTATGGCGGATTTCCGACAATTACCAGGCGCTCATGGGAGAAAATACCATACTTTTCACGATTAATATTTTTTAACGCATTTTCATGAAGAAAGTGCACCCGGGAAAAATTCTCCGTTGCGACATTAAGTGCAATTTCATCAATGTCCGCACCTATGAACCGCACATTTTTTTGCGGGAACGGCACGGAAAAAAAAGCACCGTACCCGCAAGAAGAATCGAGTACGACATCCGCCGTTCCGGAAACTCGCGCAAACAAGTCATACGCAAGACCAACCAATCGGGACGGAGTATAAAAACTCCCCAGGTTGGTTTTCTCCCGAAAATTGAGATGCGCTACATCCATGCGTAATGCGTGGAGCGTTCCCGCGAAAAAAATTACGCAAACTGACGCAGGAAGCGCAAGTCGTTGGCGTAAAAATGGCGAATGTCGTCGATCCCGTGAACAAGCATCGCGATACGTTCCAAGCCGACTCCGAACGCGAGACCGCTCCACTCGTTGGCGTCGATTCCGACGTTTTCAAAAACTTTCGGATCGACCAGCCCGCAACCCATGATTTCGAGCCAGCGATCGCTCAAACGACCGAGATTCGGGGATTTGATATCCATTTCAAAACTCGGTTCGGTGAACGGGAAAAAGCTCGGGCGCAATCGTGTTTCAACGGAACTTCCGAAGATTTCACGCACAAAGGAATCCAGCACGCTTTTCAAATCTTTGAGCGTGACGTTTTTGTCCACCCAAAGCCCTTCGATTTGGTGAAAGTTTGCGGAGTGCGTCGCGTCCACCGTGTCGCGGCGGAAACAGCGTCCGGGCGCGATGATGCGAATCGGCGGTTTGCGCGAAAGCATCGTGCGAATCTGCACGGAAGACGTGAGCGAGCGCATCACATCCGCCTCGTCGCCTTTGTTCGGAGCGTCTTTCGCGACCGTTCCCGCGGGAAGAAACAGCGTGTCCTGCATATCGCGCGCGGGGTGCGATTCCGGCGTGTTCAGCGCGTCGAAGCAGAACCATTCGCTTTCGAGCTCCGGACCTTCCGCAATCGTGAAACCGAGGCGGTGGAAGACGCGGCAGATTTCCTCGCGCACCTGGGTAAGCGGGTGAACCATGCCGGAAAAATCGTCCGGTGAAGAAAGCGACGGATCAATCGGCTCGCCGAGTTTTGCCGCGAGTTCGTTTTCCTCAATGCGCGCGAGCGCCGCCGTCAAAGCCGCGTCAATACGCTGCTTTGCCGCATTGATGAGCTTTCCCGCCGCCGGCTTTTCTTCCTTGGGAAGTTTGCCGATGGATTTCATCACTTGCGTAAGCGAGCCGTTCGGGCCCGAAACGCGAGCCTTAAACGCGTCAAATTCCGGACGAGTCTGAATACCGGGAACGGCGGATTCCGTTTCTGAAATAATTGCTTCGAGCTGTGCCTGCATGAATAAAAATTTTTTCCGAGTCTACGCGGGAACGCAAAAAAAGTGAATAATGAAAATGAGAATCTGCTCAGAAAAGCCAAAGGAAACTTTTCTTGCATTCAAGAAGACGTATTCTATGATTACGAGACCATGAATTACTTCTCTTTTTTCGCATCGTTGGCGGATAGCATTCCCGCATGGTGGAATGCGCTCAGCCTGAATGTTCAAATCTTCTACGGTGTCGGCGGAATCGCTTTTTTCATCGTAATTCTTCAGGCGCTCATGACACTGTTCGCTATCGGGGATGTCGGCGGTGAAATCCCCGAAGAAATTACGCCGGCCGGTGCTTTCTCGCAGGACGCGGGGCTCGGTCTGATTTCCGTTCGCACACTCACGGCGTTTTTCATGGGCTTCGGGCTTACAGGCGCAATCTTACTTGAAAACGGTTATGCGTTCCCGTGGGCAATTGTCGGGGCGATTCTTGTCGGTAGCGGATTCATGGCACTCATTTTTTGGATTATGAAAATGCTTTTCGGACTTCGCGCCTCGGGCAACATTAATCCTGCGAACTCAAAAGGAGAGACGGGAACAGTCTATGTCGCGCTCCCGCCGAACCGCCTCGCCGGCGGGCAGGTCGAATTGCGCGTCAGCGGGAGGATAATGACCTTTCCCGCGATAACGGCCTCCTCGGAAAAACTTCCCGCGGGAACACTCGTCCGCGTCCTCGAAGTGCTTCCGTCAAACATTCTTCTTGTCGAAAAAATATAAACACTTAACCCGTTAAATCTATGCTATACATCATCATCGGAATCACCATTCTCATCCTCACGACGTTTTTCGCGTTTTCCGCGCGCTACAAACGCTGTCCGTCTGACCGGATTCTCGTCGTTTACGGAAAAATCGAAGGCGGTCGCTCCGCGAAATGTCTTCACGGCGGCGGCACATTCATCTGGCCGATTGTTCAGGATTTTCAATACTTGGATTTGACTCCGCTCCCGATCGATATTCGACTCGAGGGCGCGCTTTCCAAGCAAAACATTCGCGTAAACACGCCTTCAACGTTCACGGTGGGGATTTCAACCGAACCGGGCGTCATGGAAAACGCGGCGGAACGTCTGCTCGGTCTCGGTCTCGCCGAAATTAAAGATCTCGCAAAAGACATCATCTTCGGACAAATGCGCGTTGTACTTGCCACGATGGACATCGAAGAAATCAATGCCGACCGCGACAAACTCATCGCCAACATTTCGGGCGGTGTCGAAGTCGAACTTCGGAAAGTCGGTCTGCGCCTGATTAACGTCAACATTCAGGACATTACGGACGCGTCCGGCTACATCGATGCTCTCGGTCAGGAAGCGGCATCTAAAGCAATCAACGAGGCGAAAGTTAAAGTCGCTCAGGCTCAGAGAGACGGAGAAATCGGCGCGGCGGAAGCCCGCAAGGATCAGGCGATTCGAGTTGCCGCTGCAATGGCAGAAGCGACGAGGGGGGAAAACTTAGCGGCAATTGATGTCGCCAACTCAAACGCAGACCGACGCACCAAGGAAGCTGAAGCAAACCGCATCGCAACGGCGGCGGAAAAAGTTGCGGCGGCAAAAGCACTGGAAGAGTCCTACGTCGCGGAAGCGGAAGCGGAAAAACAACGTGCATCCCGCGAAAAAGCATCTCAGGAGGCAAACATCATCGTTCCCGCGGAAATCGACAAGCAGCGCATCATCGTCGAAGCAGAGGCGGAAGCCGAAAAGGTTCGCCGGACACAGCTCGGGGAAGCAGACGCGGTTCGCTACATGAAACAGGCCGAAGCGGACGGAATTCGTTCCGTCAAAGAAGCGGAAGCCGCAGGTCTTCGTATGCAACTCCTCGCGGAAGCGGAAGGCACGGAGGCTTTACTCACCAAAAAGGCAAAAGGCTTCGGCGACATCATTGCGGCATGCCAAACCCCGGAAGGAGCACAAAACCTTCTGCTTGTCGAACAACTTCCGACAATTGTCTCCGAACAGGTCAAAGCGATTTCAAATCTCAGAATCGACAAAATTACGGTTTGGGATTCCGGTAAAGGATCCGACGGGAACGGCAAAGGCTCGACGGCGAACTTCCTTTCCGGGCTGGTCGGCGCTCTCCCGCCCCTGCACGAGCTTGCGGGCAATGTCGGTGTCAAACTCCCGGGCTACCTCGGAAGCCCCGAAAGTGCCTGCGAGAAATCCGGTGCTCCCGCCGAACCGACGGAAGAAGCCTAATCGCGGGAACACGCTTCCCTTCAAAAAAAAGAACTCGTGCGGAGTCCGCTCCTTCGCACGAGTTTTTTTTGAAATAAAATTCATGTTTAGCCGCGGCAAATTTCAATTTGCACGAAAAGGCGGGAACACATTTAATTTGCCGAGATGCGAGAGAACAAAACAGTGCCGAAACAACCCAACCTGATTTTGACGGGTTTTATGGGAACGGGGAAATCCTCGGTCGGACGCTTGCTCGCACGACTTTGGCGTCGTCCTTTTTTGGATACGGATAAGGAAATCGAACGCCGCACACGACGAAAAATCAAAGATATTTTCGCCGAAGACGGCGAAGCCTTTTTTAGGGATTTGGAAAAACGCTGTGTTGACGAATGGTTGCCGGACTCCGGCGCAATTATCGCAACGGGCGGCGGTATCCTTACCTCCTCGGGAATGAGAGAAAAACTGCGTTCCCGCGGAATTGTCGTCACGCTTTTCGCCTCGCCGGAAACCGTCTATGCACGCACCCGAAACGGTAGTCGCCCGCTTCTCCAAACAGAAGATCCCACGGCAAGAATCCGGGAACTCCTCGCTGCCCGGGAAAAGGACTACCGCCTCGCCGGAATCGGCGTTCTCACGGACGGACGAACAATGCCGGAACTTGCACAAAACATTGCGCGCATTTACCGACGGGAAATACACGCGATGTCAACGCCCTCTCCCCGAAACGGATAAGCGACACCGAAGACTTCGCTACCGGGTTTCGAAATCGAACCAAGAGAGATTACAATGCTTCCGCAGGGAAAACCCGAATTCCGAACAAGCGGCAAGGGACTCTGGAGTAACGTCCCCGACGAAGATTGGAACAGTTGGACATGGCAAATGCGAAACCGCATTACAAGTGCCGAACAACTCCGGAAATTCATGACACCGAGCGAACGGGAATGCGACGGAATCCATGCCGCAAAACACCGGCTCGCATTCGCGATAACGCCGCACTTTTTCAATTTAATCAATCGGGAAAATCCGGACTGCCCGATTCGCCGTCAGGTAATTCCCGGAAAAGAAGAATCCGGCACATCCCCCGGGGAATCCGATGACCCTATCGGAGAAGAAAAAAGTATGCCCGTCCCCGGACTCGTGCATCGCTACCCGGACCGGGTTTTGCTTCTGGCAACGGATCGGTGCGCCTGCTACTGCCGATACTGCACGCGTTCCCGTATGGTTTCAAACGCCCGCAACTACGATTTTCACCCGCAAACGGAGGACTGCCTGAGATACATCGAGTCTCACAAGGAAATTCGAGACGTGCTCGTCAGCGGCGGAGATTTTCTCCTTCTAAGCGACGAAAAAATCGATGCGCTTCTGGCGCGTTTGCGCAGAATTTCCCACGTCGAATTTCTCAGAATCGGCTCGCGCGTTCCCGTATTTTTGCCGCAACGCATCACTCCTGAGCTTTGCGAAATTCTTAAACGCCACGGGCCGATATGGCTCAGCCTCCACATAAACCATCCGAAAGAATGTACCGGCGAGCTTTTTCGAGCCGCAGAAAGGCTCGCATTTGCAGGAGTCGTTCTCGGAAACCAATCGGTTCTCCTCCGTGGAGTGAACGATGACGAAGCAGTCATGCGCACACTCGTTCGCAGCCTTTTAATGATGCGGATTCGCCCCTACTACCTCTATCTTTGCGACAAAATAAACGGTAGCTCTCACCTGCGCGTTCCCGTCAAGCGCGGCATTGAAATCATCCGTGCGCTACGCGGATGGACAACGGGATATGCCGTCCCGCAACTGGTTGCCGATGCACCGGGAGGAGGCGGAAAAATCCCGATAAATCCCGATTACATCGAGCAGTTTTTCCCCGACGGGTCCGTTCTCGCAAAAAATTTCAGGGGAGAAACATTCCTCATCGACTGAATCGCAAATGTAAACAAAACCGCCTTGGGTAAAGAGCGCATCTTCGATTGTATTCACCTATTCGAATTAGAATTCATAAAAAAAAACGTTCCCGCGACTTTCGTTGCGGGAACGTTTTTGTTCAGAAAGAAATTCGAGAATTAGGCGATTTCTTCGACTGTAACGGCGTGTGCCGTTCCGTTGACCGTCATCGAAAGGTTTGTGACGTTACCGGAAACACTGGCACGGGCGGAAATCGCGGGCGTTCCCGCAGAAACTGCGGGAGCGGCGGCAGGCGCCGGAGCCGGCTTCGGCTCTTCTTTCGGCGGGAAGTAAAGTTCTTTCACCTGTTGCGGGAACATCGCGTAAATGACGCAATGTTCGTCATCCGTCGGGAGATCGTTTTCTTTCAATTCCTTGCGGAGATCGTCCATGCGAGGCTTGAGCAAGTCCGCCGGACGGCAGGAAATCGGGTCTTTCTTCGTGCGTTCTGCGGCGAGCTTTCGGATTTCGGGATCGACCGGAGCCGGTGTTTGCCCGAAGTAGCCGAGCGCAATGTCCATCGCACCCGGAATAAACTGTTTCCAACGACCGAACTTGACGTTCATCGCCGCCTGCGTACCGACGATCTGCGAAGTCGGCGTAACGAGCGGAATCCAGCCGAGCTTTTCGCGAATATACGGAATTTCCGCGCAAACTTCTTCAAACTTGTCTTCCATTTTGAGCTCCTTGAGCTGGTTTCGGAAGTTCGAAAGCATCCCGCCCGGGACTTCGTAGCGAAGCGCGTCGATGTTGACGACTTCGTTCTTGTGGCTCGTGAACTTGGAAAGTTCTTCGTAGATGCCCTTTTCGTATTCGGAAATTTCTTCGATGAGCTTCGCATCGTAGTTCGGGCAACGCGGGTGCCCTTTGAGAAGCGCCATCATGCGCGTGTGGTCCGGGTGCGCCGTGCCGTCGGAGAACGGACGAATCGCAACGTCAACCGCGTCCACGCCCGCGTCAATCGCCGCGAGGTAAGACGAAGCGCCGAGCCCGGTCGTTTCGTGAGTGTGGAACCAAATCGGAACTTTCACGTTGTCCTTCAGCCCCTTGATGATGTCGTACGCCGCACGCGGCGAAACGAGTCCCGCCATATCTTTAAGGCAGATGCTGTTCACACCCATATCGGCAAGCGTGCAACCGAGCTTGATAAAGCCTTCAACCGTATGCACCGGGCTGTTCGTGTAGCAAATCGTCCCCTGCGCTTCACCGCCGGCTTTCTTCGTCGCTTCGATCGCGGTTTTCATGTTGCGCGGGTCATTGAGCGCGTCGAAAATACGAATCGTATTCATGCCGTGCTTAACCGCCTGCGTTGCGAATGCGGTAACGACATCGTCCGGAGACTGATTGTAGGCGACGATGTTTTGCCCGCGCATAAGCATCATGTGCGGAGTTTTCGTCTTCGCACGGATAGCGTCGAGGCGTTTGAACGGAAATTCTTTAAGGAAGCGCAATCCGGCGTCGATGGAAGCACCGCCCCACGTTTCGAGGCGACCGTAGCCGACGGCATCAAGCTTGTCCAAAATGGGAAGCATTTGCGCCGTGCTCATGCGCGTTGCCGCGAGCGACTGGTGCGCGTCGCGAAGGAGTGTACTGTTGAATACTACAGGTTTCATAAATTCTGACAAATGACAGTTTAAATAAATATTACGGGGAATTTTCTCCGTTCCCACCGCTCTTGTCGAGCTTTAAGGATTTTCGCGCATCAACGCAACCCGAAGCCGGTGTTTATCCTTCGTGTTCGAAGACATTCCCGACAAAACGCACCTTAAGACGGGAACGCAAGATTTCGGGCGTCATGTCATAGAAGGCATCGAGTAATTCTACGGCAAACGTTCCCGGATTCGGCGCATTCTCAAATGCTATTTCTCCGGCTACGCCCATAATTCCCGCCGACGAGGCGGCGGCACAAAAGGCGCAGTCCGACACTGCGGCGCAAGCGGCAGTCAGTGCCCCCATGGAACATCCGACCCCGGTAATCCTTGTCATCATTTCGTGTCCGTTGGCAAATGCCGCCACACGGACACCATCCGTCACATAATCAATTTCTCCCGTTACAAGCACCACGGCCCCTGTTCGCAAGGCAAGTTCTTTTCCCGCAACGACGGCGGAGTCGCTCCCGCAAGTGCTTTCGGGTCCTCTGGGTTTAGCATCGTATCCGGCGAGGGCGAGGATTTCCGCCGCGTTCCCGCGGATGATGCAAGGGCGTTGAGAAAGCAGGTCGCGAGCAAAATCCGTGCGAAAGCTCAGCAGACCGACTGCAACCGGATCGAGCACCCACGGAATATTACGATCATTCGCCGCCGCAACAGCCGCCCGCATTGTTTCTGCCTGTGAACGACTGAGTGTTCCGAGATTGACAAGCATTGCCGAGGCGCAGGCCTCTATGAGTTCGAGACATTCTTCAGCGTCGTTGAGCATCACCGGAGCGCCCCCCGTTGCCAACAGAAGATTTGCCGTTATCGGTTGAACGACGGAATTCGTCAATGCAAGCACGAGCGGAGATTTTTCGCGGATGCGCAAGAGCGTTTCCGCAATCGTTTTTTCGGGATTTTTCATGTGTAAAAAAAGATGGTTCTTGTTTTTAGAGATAAAAAAACCGCCTTCGTTTCAGGCGGTTTTTCGGAGAAAAATTACTTTTCGCTCGGAAGATTCGAGGAAATCTTCGAAATGATTTGAAGGGACATCGCCAAATCCCCGAAAGCTCCGTAAGAAACACAAACATCCGTGTAGGGAATCGGAGCGCGATCCGTTCCGCGCGTGGACACCTGGCGGCTTGTAACATCGACGGTAACCTTATAGTCGCCGACCGCACGACCGTAGAGTGTGTAGCCGCTCTTATACTGCGTGTATCCGGTTACAAAAATACCAAGTTCGCGGAAAGACTTTTCTGCCGCTTTGTAAACAGCATCCACATTACTGTTGTAATAGCGAACATCGCTGAGCGTTCCCGTAACGCTGTTCCACGTTCCTTCGGGACGACGGGAACCGGGCTGATCAACGGGCTGAGACGTGCATCCGGAAAGGACGATGGCTGCGACAAAAGCGGAAGCGGCAATGAGTGTTTTCTTCATAAAGCGAATTCTTGAATGTTTAAAAAGTGGCAATAACTTAGCGTATTTTTTCCGAGCTTTGCAAACGGAAATTATGACTGAAAGGAAAATGATTTCACCGATGACGGGACAACGGAAAAAAATCCGTTTCGGGAAGCAACGGATAGCGGAAAATCAAAGAGTTCCGAAAGGTTTTCGGAAGTCAGAACCCGTTCCCGCGAACCGTCGGCAAGCACGCTTCCGTTCTTGAGCAAAAGCACGCGGGAAAACTGCGGTGTAATCTCGGCAAGATTATGCGTAACCAAAACCACCGTTGTTCCCGAACACATCAGCGATTGAAGTTTTTCAAGATAGCGAAATGCCGATTTCAGGTCCAGACCGCTTGTAGGCTCGTCAAGCACAAGTGCTTCCGGTGCGTTGACAAGAGCTCGTGCAAGCAGGAACCGCCGCTGTTCCCCGGTAGAAAACGTGCCGAAATCCCGTCCCGAAATTTTTTCGATTTCGAGCATCCTCATAACCTTTCGGGCAAGCGTGCGCTGTTCCCGCGACACGCTCAAATCCCTCCATATCCCGTAAGAGGAAAAGAAACCGGAAAGTACGACATCCCGCCCTTTTGTATCCTCCGGAAAATGCTTTTGCAGGTCATTTGAGACAATTCCGAGACGGGAACGTAAATCTCGGACGTTCCAAAGCTTTTCTCCGAAAATGGTCAGCGAAGAATTCTCCTCCGACACGGGATAAATTTCGCGCGTAAGCAATTTCAAAAACGTCGATTTCCCGGCACCGTTCGGACCCAGAATCGCAGTATTACACCCGACGGGAACACTCAGCGACAATCCGGAAAAAACCTTCCTATCCCCGCGAACGACGGAAATATTCCGAAGCTCTAAGATTTTTTTTGCGTCCATCAAAACTGAACTTTCACGGAGTGCCGCGCCTCGGCATTTTCCAATGAGAGTAACTCCGCCGGCAAAAAACCGAATGCTCCGGCAACGAGAACGGCAGGGAAAACTTCTCGTCCGTTGTTGTAAAGCATCACGGCGTCGTTGTAAGCCTGGCGCGCAAACGAGATTTTATTTTCCGTAGAAGAAAGCTCCTCCATGAGTTGCGCCATATGGCGATCCGCTTTCAGGTTCGGATAGGACTCGCAAACCGCCATCAGCCGCGAAAGCGCGGAGCCGAGGGCACCTTCCGCCCGGGAAAGATTCCCGATTGCCGCGGCATTTGCAGGATTGCCGCTTGCCGCCTTCGCCGCAGTAAGAGCGACGTTACGGGCTTCCGTTACCGCCTGTAACGTTTCTTTTTCATGCGCCATAAACCCTTTTGCCGTCTCGACAAGATTCGGGATCAAATCGTAGCGTCGCTGAAGCTGGACGTCGATTTGGGCAAACGCATTTTTGAATCGGTTGCGCAAAGCGACCAATCCGTTGTAAACGGAAATCCCCCAAAGAACCGCCAGAACCGCCACGGCAATGGCACCGCCAATCATCCATACTGTTGTCATGGAGAGAAGCGTAGGAACTAATAACACGCACCGCAAGCGCGGAAACGAGAAAGGCGGGAACAGTGCTGTTCCCGCCTCGTAAAAAAAGATCCGCCCTTGCGGACGGACCTTCGACAAACGAAACAAAACCTTATTTCGTCTTGGCAGCAAGAGCCTTAAGAGCAGAGCCGGCCTTGAACTTAACGTTCTTGGATGCCTTGATCTTAATCTTTTCACCGGTCTTCGGATTGATACCCTGACGAGCCGCACGCTTAGCGACCGTGAAGGTTCCGAAACCGATCAACTGGACAGTTGCGTCCTTCTTGATGCCGGCTTTGATGCCTTCAAGAACGGCTTCAACTGCGCGTTCGGCCTGCGCCTTGGAGGCGTCGGCGCCGAGGTTTGCTTTTACTGCTTCGATGAGTTCACCTTTGTTCATAGGAGTTTCTTGGGATATTTGTTGTAGTGTCTTAAGTCGTTAACCGATTGTTAACACAGATAAATACAGGCTTAGAACGGGATTCCGTCAATATCTTTTCTAATAAAAACACTGAAAAAAAACTCTGACACCAAGCGAAAAAAGTCTTGTCGTTATGCGGAATAAATGGTTGTCCGAAACGCCATAACACCATTTTAACAGGAAGAAATCCGTATATAACACAAAAATACAAATCTGCTTACTTTTTCCCGTAACGGCGTAAAACTATTCTCCGCGAGGGCGCATATCTTCGGCACCCGGAAGCTCATTCCTCGTCGGCAAAAGATAAGCCGCTTCCTTGTTTTTCACCCAAATCTGCTGATTGCGGAACATTTTCGCGGGAACACGCTCGCAAGCCTCTCCGACGGTTTTTGCGGGAGCTCGCCGTCCCTTCTTCGAATGATTGTATTCATAGGTGGCGGCATAGATGCGTTCCTCCACAGAAAACTCGCTCTGGTCTTCCGGAATCTGAACGACCCAGCCGACAAGTTCCCGCCCGTCCAAAACGCCCTCGGGGTCGCTCGCGACAAAGACATATTTTTTCTTAACGCGAGGTTCTTTTGCCTCTTCTTCCATTTTTTCAATCTTCATCTGCTCCTGAAGATCGGAAAGGATTTGAGCCGTCAGGCGGGCATCCACGGAATTGCGCTGCAAAACAAACTGTAAAAGGTCTAAATCTATTTTTGCCATGGTAGCGTAAAAGAGAATTTTCTTTTCGCAGGAAACGCAAATTGAAATTTATCGGGTATTGCGTTCCCGCAACGCACAAAAAAAAGAGCGGAGAATCCCTACCGTTCCCGCCCTCTTTTATCGGATTTTCCCGAAAAAAAACGTCGTCAGTTTTTCGCAGCCCGATACAACAAAATAAAGCCGACAACCTGATAGAGAATATTCGGCAACCACATCAGAATATCCGGTCGGAATGCCGGATTCTCAATCCACGAGACAAACGTAGAAAGCAGATAAAAAAGGAGCGCAAGAGCCAAAGCGATACCGATATTGACGAATGTCTCCGATCGGGAAACACGAATCCCGAGCGGGATTCCCAAAATAGCCAATGAAAAAACGGAGACCGCCGATGTCAGATAACTTTGCATCTGCACCTGCACCTGACTCCGATCCGCCGCCACTTTTTCCGGAGTATCCGTTTCCGGATTGGCCCGCCATCCCTCATCTCGAAGTTGCATCAGCTCGGTAATCGTAAACCATTTCAGTTTTCGCTTTTCCTTAGGCAATTCCCCGTCGCCGAGAATATCCCCGAGCGAAACCGAAATCGGAGCATTTCCGATACTCGAAAAGCGAATCGGCGTGCGCGTAACATCCGCCGAATTGCGACGGGAACGCTCCTCCGTCGTCGCATTTTTAAGCGTAATCTGAAGAGCGTCCTCTTCGTTGATTTTGTCCTTCGCCTCGACGAAGCGAATCGTCGCCTCTTCGGCATGGGTAAAACGTGCGGGAACGCCGTCTGCAGCCAACTCCCAAAGCCAAAAATTCTTTAATGCATCTCCTTCACGGGAATCCGCATAAATCGTAAACCCGCCGAATTCCTTAAACGCAACTTTCGGGACAATAAGCCGAGTGGGGGATTCGCGAAACGTGCTTTTCAAAATCGTCTTGTATTGATTCGCCGCCTGCGGTGCCCAAAAACAGTTGATGTAAGCGCAAACTCCGACTCCGAGCAACGCAACGAAGAAAATCGGAGAAACGATTCGCCAGAGATTCATTCCGGCGGACTTCATCGCAATGATTTCATTGTTCGCAGACATGCGCCCGAGAACAATCAGCACCCCCGTAAGCATCCCGAGCGGCATCGCATACGGAATCACGCTCACGGAAATCAGCCCGATCAGTTCGAACAGCGTGGGAGTCGAAAGCCGCCCGTTCGCAAGCTCTCCGATGACCTGCCGCAACACATTTCCCGTTACGAGGACAAAGATAAACAGCCCCAGCGACATCAAAACGGCAGAGGCAACCTGAACGAATAAATAGCGATTGAGAATTTTCACGAGGCCCTTTCAGAATCGTCCAAAGCGGAAACTGCGTCAAAACATTTCTTAAACTATCTTTAAATTCCGGAACAAACGACGAATGCTTCCGGAGAACGCTTTCCGTGTTTTTTCATTTTCTCGAAGGCGCTTTTCTGTCATAAATTTCCCAAGATTTACCGTTTTACTCACACGAAATATAAAAGTCATGTCTGAATCCACTCCCTGTGCTTACGATAAAAACAATCCGTTTCCGGCAAAGCTGAAAGTACGTTCCCGCGCGAACGCTCCCGAGTCTCAAAAAGAAACGGTTCATCTGGAAATCGACCTCTCCGGCAGCGGTCTCGTTTACAAGTCCGGAGACTCGCTCGGCGTGTTCCCGCGCAACGCGCCGCAACTCGTCGATGCCGTCCTCAAAGCTTATAAATTTTCCGGTGAAGAAGAAGTTGCCCTTCCCAAAACGGAAACGAAACTCACCCTGCGGGAAGCCCTTACCTCTCAGTTCGCTCTCGGTGCCGTCACCAAGAAATTTGTTCAGTTCGTTCACGACAACGCCGCATGCGACTGCGACAAAGCCAAGCTTGCGGAGGTTCTCGGGAGCGCCGACCCCGTTGCTCAAAAAGCCTGGATTGACGCTCGCCACGTTGTCGATTTCGGTGAAGAGTTTGCGTCCGTAAAATGCGACGCGCAGGCATTTATCGAACAACTCCGAAAGCTGATGCCGCGCCTCTACTCCATTTCGTCCAGCCCGGAATACGTCGGCAAGGACAGCGTCCACCTCACGGTTGCAGTTGTCCGCTATGAAACCAACGGACGCAAGCGAGACGGCGTCTGCTCGACATTCCTCGGAGAATACGCACAGGTCGGCGAAACCACGCTTCCCGTCTTCGTTTCCAACTCCCATTTCGGTCCGCCGGCAGACCTCGACGCGCCCGTCATAATGGTCGGCCCCGGAACGGGCATTGCACCTTTCCGCAGCTTCGTCCAAGACCGTGCCGCACGCGGCGCAAAAGGCAAAAACTGGCTCTTCTTCGGAGACCAACGCGTAAAAACCGACTTCCTTTACCGGGAAGAATGGGAAAAGGCACTCGCCGACGGCTTGCTGACACGCCTCGACTGTGCGTGGTCCCGCGACCAGGATTACAAAATCTACGTCCAGGACAAAATCCGCGAAGCCGGTGCCGAAATTTGGAAATGGCTTAATGACGAAGGTGCCTACTTCTATATTTGCGGAGACGCCAAGCGCATGGCAAAAGACGTGGAAGCCGCACTGATTGACATCTTCAAAACGCAGGGCGGACTTGACGACGCCGGAGCTACCGCAAAGCTCAAAGAGCTCAAAGCAGCCGGACGCTACCAGAAGGACGTTTACTAATTATAAGTCACTAAAAAAAAGAAGCGTTCCCGCGACACCTGCGGGAACGCTTCTTTTTGCAAAAACGACGGGATGACAGTCAACTCGAAGCCGAAAAGCATTCGCCTTCCCCGTATCGCCCATACGCAAAGCCCGATAAAAACATTGCCGAAGAAAAGTAAAAGCGGCAGAATTTCGGGCACTATGGCAAAACAAGTCGTTTCTCCCCGCGTTCGCGGATTCGTTTGCATTACGGCTCATCCGGAAGGTTGTGCCGCTCACGTTCGCGAACAAATCGCCTATGTCAAAAGCCGCCCTCCGATGAAAAACGGACCGAAAAACGTCCTCGTAATCGGCTCCTCCACGGGATACGGGCTTGCCTCCCGCATTTCCGCCGCTTTCGGTGCCGGTGCGAACACCTTCGGCGTTTACTTTGAACGTCCGAGTTCCAACAACAAACCCGCTTCCGCCGGCTGGTATAATACCGCCGCTTTTGAAGCCGAGGCGAAAAAAGCCGGGCTTTACGCCGCATCCGCCAACGGAGACGCATTTTCCGCCGAACTCAAAACGCAGGTCATCGAGCAACTCAAAAAAGAAATGCCGCAAATCGACCTCGTCGTTTACTCTCTCGCGGCTCCGCGCCGCACGGATCCCGTCACGGGCGAAGTTTACAAATCCGTTTTAAAAACCGTCGGCGAACCATTCGTTTCCAAAAATTTGAACACGGACCAAAAACTCGTCAACGAAGCGACAATTGAGCCCGCAAACGAAGAAGAAGTTAAAGCAACCGTCAAAGTCATGGGCGGTGAAGATTGGAAACTTTGGATCGACGCACTCGACGAAGCGGGCTTGCTCGCGGATGGTTGCCAATCCGTGGCGTATTCCTACATCGGACCGTCGCTGACGTGGCCGATTTACAAAGACGGTTCCATCGGACAGGCGAAAAAAGACCTCTACGCGAAAGCCAAGGAAATCGATGCGATTTTGAAAATCAAGCGCGGTCGCGCGTTCGTTTCCGTCAACAAAGCTCTCGTCACGCAGGCATCGTCGGCAATTCCGGTTGTGCCGCTCTACATCTCGATTCTGTTCAAGGTGATGAAGGCAAAAGGCCTACACGAAGGTTGCGTTGAGCAGATTCAGCGCCTCTTCGAAACGCAGATGTACAACGATAACGCACTCAATTACGACGAAAACGGACTCGTTCGTATCGACGATTGGGAAATGCGCGAGGACGTCCAGAAAGAAGTATTCGAAATTTGGCCGAAGGTTTCCACGGAAAACCTTCTCGAACTCACCGATTTCAACGGCTACCAGGCAGATTTCCTGAAACTCTTCGGTTTCGGACTTAGCGGCGTCGATTACGCGGCGGAAGTCGAAGTTGAAGTCCCGATCGGATAGAAGGAAGAGATTAGAGCTTAAAGAGCGTTCCCGTGCACCACTCGCGGGAACGCTCTTTTGTTTCTGCAAACGGGCACTTCGTACTCCCGCGGAATCCCAAAAAGAGGGAAATTCCGCGAGCTATTCAAATTCGGCGAGAAGCTCGGCAAAAAAATGTTTTTGACCGGAAGTTTTTGCGGAATCCAAGCACGTTTTCAGAAATGACTTTGCGGAGGCTTGTTCGGCGGGAACGTGTTCGGCAACGAATTTTGCATACGTCGCAAAGGCGAACCGCGGAGCGCCGGGAAGCTCGCACGCGCGCCGATAATACGCCGCCGACTCCGCATAATCGGGCGCACCGTAAATACGGTCGGTTTTAATAGCAATAAGCTGTGCGGCGAGCACGAAGATTTTCGGTTCGTTCGGTGCATTTTTTGCGGCGGTATCCAAAATACTCAACGCGTCCGCAAGTGCCTTTTTTTGTATTTCACGCTGAACGGTTTCGGGAACACGCAAAAATCCGCCGCGTTTCCGAATTTCCCAAACGGGGAAATCGAAGGCGACGTAATTTGCCGTATTTTCAAGAAAAAACAATTGATCGGGCGCAAGCGTCATCGCGAGCTCGCAATATTTCAGGCAATCCGCAGGATTCCGTTTGCTCCAAAAATGAAAACCGCGCAACCATGCGATATCCGCCAGTACCGTGCGAAAACCGCCGAGCGTTCCGAGAGCGATTCCCGTTCCCGCCGAACGCGCAAGTATCTCCGGAGAGAAGCCGCCGAAGCGTTCCCGTGTTTCCGTCCGGAAAAAATCGTCCAAAGGAGCGGCAAGCGTTCCCGCCGCCAAAAGGCACGTCCCCGCCGCCGCATATTTCATTTTGCGACCGAGGTTTTGGAAAAACGAATCGTCGGACAAGCTCTTTTCCACGAGAAAAAATCCTCGATTTTTTTTTAAATTTCGCGAAAGCGGAAAAACCACATTCCGACCCAAACGAGTGCGGCAATCCAAATTGCGCCATAACCCGCAGCGCTCCAAATCACAGCGGCGGAAAGCCCGCCGGGCTCGAGCACGAGCAATTCTCCCACGTTAAACAGTTGCAGATTCGGTATCAGCCGCGTTGCCGTTCCCGCGAGCGCTTTCAGCCAGGTTGCCGTTTTTTCGCCGGACGCAAGATCGGAAAAAACGTATTGCAGCTGCGCGATAATCAGCGCGACAAACGAAACGACCACCGCATAGAGGTAGGTTTGCGCAAAGCTTGAAACCGCAACGGTCATCGCAGCAACGACGCCGAGGCGAATCCATTGTAAAACCGCAAAAATTATAATTCCGGAAAAATCGACAAACGGCGACGGCAAGCCGCGAGCCTCGGCAAGCTCTGCAAGCGTTCCCGCACGCACCGCCAAAACCGCAGCGAGAACGCCGCACATCAGCGCGACGAAGACTCCGAGCAAACACCAAACCCCGATAAACTTTCCGAGCAAAAATTCGCCGCGCCTTACCGGCTTCGCGAGCATCGTCAGCGCCGTGCGATTTTCAATTTCCGTAAAAAAAAGTTGCACCGTCGTCACGACGGCAAGCACGGAACCGAAAAGGAAAATTCCGCCGAAGCCGAAATCCGCAATAAATTTTAATTCGGAATCACCGAAATCGAAATGCGTCAAACCGAGCGAAACCGCAATCGCCCCCGCCCCAAGTAAAAGCAAAAAACTGAAAAACTTCTGACGGGACGCTTCCGTAAAGGTATTTCGGGCGATCCAAAATATTTTTTTCAAAAAAAGCATGGGCGAAAAAGGAAGAAATGATTAACGACAACGCGCAGACGCCGCTCAGCGGTTTTTCAAATTGTCGAGGAAATAACGTTCAAGCGAAATACGCGGATACGAAACGCTTTCGATGTTGATTCCGTCGCGTTCCCGCAACTTTTCGACAAGCTCCGGGGTAAGAGGCGTTCCCGCGCCGATGACTGCCAACTGCTTTCCGCGTTGCGTCAAAATCCGGTCAAGCGTTCCCGAAACGACAAGCCGCCCGCGATTCATAATTGCCACGCGATCACAGAGATCTTCAATTTGTCCGAGCAGATGAGAACAGAGCACAACGGTCTTTCCTCGCGATTTCATGGTCCGAATCGCATCTCCGATTTCCGCCGAGCCGATGGGGTCTATTCCCGCCGTCGGCTCGTCCAAAATCACCAAATCGGGATCGTGAACGATAGCCTGAGCGACGCCGATGCGCTGAAGCATCCCCTTGGAATACGTCTTCACGCGCCGGAAGGCGGCATCCGTCATTCCCGTGAGCGCAAGCGCATCCTCCGTCCGCTCGTCGATTTTTTCGGCGGGAACGCCGCTCATGCGAGCGTAGTAACGAACGAGCTCCCGACCGGAAAGATAACCGTAAAAATACGGTGCCTCGGGCAAAAATCCGATGCGAGAACGTACGCCGACATCTCCGCCCTCTTTTCCGAAAATGCGGCAGACACCGGAAGTCGGACGCAAGAGCCCGAGAATGATTTTCAACGTTGTGCTTTTCCCCGAGCCGTTCGGACCGAGCAACCCGAAGACCTCGCCCTGCTCCACGCGAAATGAAACATTGTCTGCCGCCCGCAACTTCACTCCGCGCATTCCGACATGAAAATCCTTGGTCAGATTCTCGATTTCGATTGCGGGAAATTTCTCTTCTTGGCTCATTTTTCAAAAAATCAACGGTAACAACGTGTCTAATTTAAGCCTTTTGCTCACCCTGCGATGGTAAATCCTAAGGCGGAAGCGACACAAGTCCCCGTTTTTTTCTCGATTTCACGAATAAAAGATTTCATTTCGTCTTCGACGGCGGAAACGAACGCAAGCACCTCCCGTTCCGTTCCTTCGGCGTGGAGATACACTCGCCCGTCGGCGAGATTCCGCACCGTTCCCGCGACCTCAAATTCACGCGCAGTTTTCAGCGTATGCCAACGGAATCCGACACCCTGAACGCGCCCGCCGAACCATACATCCGCAAAAAAAACAGCCCTTGCTTCCATGCGAAAAATACAAGCACGCGACCCGCGTTCCCGCAAATTGAAATTTAACCGATTCCCGAAACGCGAAAGGGTGAAAACTCCGAAGAGGAAGCTTTCACCCTTTGCCGCATCGAAGCATTTGTAAAAATCAAATACGTCGGGAAAGATTGAACGCGGAAACAAGAGCGAGCAATCCGGCGAGTTCGATGTTCGTATCGATACCGCAACCCCAGAAAACCTTGCCGTCGCTGTCGCGTGAAATCGAAACATACGCGGCGGATTCGGTTGCGGAGCCGGTCCCGATTGCATGCGAACGATAATCCCGCAAAGTGAAATTCTTCCATCCCTGCGCGTGAATCGCTTTGACAAAAGCGTTAATAGGCCCGTTCCCGCTTCCGGAAATTCTATATTCTTTTCCCTGATACAAAACCTCTGCGGAACAGGAAACTATCGGCTTATTTTCAGAATTGGATTCAAAAACACGAAGTTTCAGCGGCTCGGCGACATTGACGAAACGGGCCTGGAATTCGTCATGAATTTCTTTCGGGGAAAGTTCGCGCCCGAGCTTATCCGCGACGCCGCCTATAATCTGTCCGACAATCGGATGCATCAGTTTCGGCAAATCAATTCCGAAGTCCCGATCAAGGATGTAGGCAATTCCGCCCTTTCCGCTCTGGGAATTGATTCTGATAATGGCTTCATAGGTCGCGCCGACATCCGTCGGGTCAATCGTCAGATACGGCACCTGCCACGGAGCGTCGCCGCCAAGCTTGCCGCGCGCATCCATCCCCTTTTTGATGGCATCCTGATGCGAACCGCTAAACGCGGTAAAAACAAGGTCTCCCGCATACGGGTGACGGGCGGGAATCGTCATGCGCGTGCAACGTTCGTAAACTTCCCGAATAGCGGGCAAGTCATCAAATTTCAAACCGGTTTCAATGCCGTGCGTGTACATATTAAGGGCGACATTGACGATATCGAGATTTCCCGTGCGTTCCCCGTTACCGAAAAGCGTGCCTTCCACGCGGTCCGCGCCCGCCATCAAACCGAGCTCGGTCGCCGCCGTTCCCGTTCCGCGGTCATTGTGGGTATGCAAAGAAATGATAACGCTGTCCCGGCGGGTGATTTGGTTGCAGAACTTTTCAATCATGTCGGCATAAACGTTCGGTGTCGTCCACTGCACGGTTTCCGGAAGATTGAGAATAATCGGTTCCTTCGGTGTCGGCTGCCAAACATCCATAACGGCCTCACAAACTTCAACGGCATAATCGACCTCCGTGTCGGAAAAGCTTTCCGGGGAATACTCGAGGCGAATCTTTGTTTCGCCCGCTTCGGGCAAAAGAGCCTTGACGAGCTGCGCCCCGTCCACGGCAATTTGTTTAATCTGCTCTTTCGTTGCGTTCCCGAACGTAATACGACGTTGCAACGGAGACGTGGAATTGTAGATATGAATAATCGCCTGCTTCGCTCCGCGCAGAGCCTCAAAAGTTCTGCGAATCAGATGTTCCCGACATTGAACGAGCACCTGCACGGTAACATCATCCGGAATCAGATTTTTTTCAATGAGAGCACGGGCAAAAGCAAATTCCGTATCCGATGCCGAGGGAAACCCGATTTCGATTTCCTTAAACCCGATGTCGCAAAGCATTTTAAACATTTCGATTTTTTCTTCGACATTCATCGGCACGGCAAGTGCCTGATTACCGTCGCGCAAATCGACGCTGCACCACACGGGAGCCTTTTCGATACGGTTATCCGGCCAACGGCGGTTTTTGATGTCCACCCGCGGGAACGCGGAATACTTCGTGATTTCGTTATGTTGCATAAATAAATTAAAAATTAAAAAATTCGGATACAGGAGAAATGCGGACTTTTCCGC
>CAZPYE010000020.1:0-23960 GCA_964590115.1 uncultured Enterobacteriaceae bacterium | reverse complement strand
CAAGGTCAACGACGTGGATGTAGTCGCGAACGCCCGTGCCGTCCTTCGTCGGGTAGTCGTCGCCGAAGACGTTGACTTTCGGGAGGCGACCGACGGCGACCTGCGCGATGTAGGGCATGAGGTTGTTCGGAATGCCGTTCGGGTTTTCTCCGATGCGTCCCGACGGGTGTGCGCCGACCGGGTTGAAGTAGCGCAGGAGAACGACGCCCAAGTCCGGTTCCGCCGCCTTGACGTCGGAGATGACGCGCTCGAGGAAGAGCTTCGTTGCGCCGTAAGGATTGAGCGCGCCCGTGGAGCAGCTCTCGTCCAGCGGGACTTTTTCCGGCATACCGTAAACCGTTGCCGACGAGGAGAAAACGATGTTGCGGCAACCGTATTTTTTCATCAAATCGAGCAGGTTGAACGTTCCCGTCATATTGTTGTGATAGTAGAATAACGGCTTGGCGACGGATTCGCCGACGGCTTTCAGCCCCGCGAAGTGGATGACGGCGTCAAATTTGTGCGTTTTGAAAACTTCTTCGAGTGCGGCGTAATCGAGCAGGTCCACCTTGTGGAATTCCGGGGTTTTCCCGGCGAGTTCGGCACCGCGCTTAACGGCTTCTTCCTGCGAGTTGTAAAGATTGTCGACAATCGTGATGTCGTAGCCCGCTTGGAGCAGTTCGATAACCGTGTGCGTTCCGATGTAGCCGGCACCGCCTGTAACGAGGATTCTCATAGTAATTGTGTGTTTGAGGGTTGAAAAAAAAAGTAGTGTTCCCGTCGCGGGAACGTCTGACGATTTTACGCCGCAGACGTTGTTTTTAAAGTAAATTTTGCGGTGTTGCGCTTATGATTTGTTCAGGCGGTTGCCCGCGCCCGAAAATTTTCACTGTTTTTCTCAATTAGCAGTTGATTCTGCCGGTGTTTTTGATATGACTTCTTGGGTAGCGATTACCCCCGAGTTGTTATCCTTTCTATAATCCCTATGAACCTGGCTAAAAATTATCCCGGAAGAATCTTTGTTTTGAGTGCGGCATTGGCGACGCTTGCCTTTTGCGGATGTGCGTCCGACCCTGTTTCAAAGAATGTAACGCTTGCTTCGGCAATTCGCCGTTCCGCCCCGAATTGCGAGTTGCATTCCGTGGTTTTGCAACGTGTTTCCGGCGACCGCGTTTCGGCAAATCTGCGCGTTTCCCGGCCGGGAGCCCGCCCGGATGAGTTTTCGGTCGAGATGGTTGCGGGAACGCTGACACCCGAGTCGCAAGGGAAATTAAGCGCTTACGCCGCTCCCGCCAAAAGGCGGATTGTTCCGGAGACGAGTAGCGATGAGGATACCGTAACGAAAAGCCTCTTTCAGGCGGTGCGCTCCGGGAACGCCGCCGCCGTGCAGAACATGATGAGCAAGGGGGTAAATCCCAACGCCACGGAAATCGGGAAGGAAACGCGCCTGACACCGCTCTCCATCGCCGTTCAGCGCAACGATATTCCCACCGTTCGCGTGCTTTTGCAAAACGGTGCCAATCCCGACGCGGAGGTTCGCTTCGGAAGTATCCAATACTCGGGAACTTTTGACAGGGGGACGGCTATTCACCTCGCAACCTGTAACGGCTCCGAGGCAATGATTCGCCTGCTCGCACGCTACGGCGCGAATCTTGATGCCGTTTGCGTTTCCGACGAAAGATTTTCCCGAAACGTGAACGCTCTCGGTTTGGCAATTAAAATCAAACGCTACAACATTGTGCGAACGCTTTTGGCAAACGGAGCAAACGCGGACGTTCCCTGCGATGTCAATGCCCGGGTGGGAAGTTCCTATAAGGATTTACCCGTTTTTAAGAGCGAAGACGAAACGAACCGTATGCTGAATATCTTTGTAGAGGCAGGTGCCGACATGGATGTGGGCGAAAGCACTGCGACTCCGCTCGTGCGTGCCGTTGAAAACGGGAACGCGGAGCTGGTCGAAAAAATGTTGCGTCTGGGTGCGAATCCGAATTTTGAGCATGACGATCCGAATTTGCGTTTGAGAAACGGCAAGCGCGTTTCCGTGCGATGCACGCCGATTTTTCACGTTAAAAACCCGGTGATTGCGGAAATTCTTGTGCGCTCCGGTGCCGATTTGAATTACGAAATTTCGGAAGGACTTTTTTCTCCGAACTATCGCGTGCTCGATGTTGTCGGAAATCCCGAGACGCGTATTTATCTCAATTCGGTCAATACGCACGCACGGCATAAACGGTGATTCACGGAAAAGCAGAGGCGTTCCCGCTCAAAACCGCTTTCGGTGTGCGGGAACGCCTTTGCTTTTCCGCGTTTTCCGCCCTCGACAGTGACGTTTATAAGGCGCAGAATAGCGGCAAAGAAGATATGCTAAATCTCTCGAATAATAATTTATTCCGGCTTCGCAAGCGGCTTCACGAGAAGTTGGAGGCGCGGTTGGAGTCCGTTCCGCTTTTTAATGTTCTGCTGATTGCGGTGTTGCTCATGCTTACGGGGTCTCGCTTCGTTTTTGCTCCGGGATTGCCGATTGCTTTGTCGCCGGATGCGTCCGGGGAATTTTCAAAAACCGTTTCCGGAGGCACGCCGGAATTGGTTTTGCCGGAAACCTCGACCGTGCTTCCCGGCGTCGCCACCTCTTCCGTTCTGACGGTGAAAAGCGACTCGATGTTCGTCTTCGACGGGCATATCTATGACCGTTTGGAAGATGTTTTTTCAGAAAAAAACAGACTTTTGGTCGAACGGGAATCAAACGGAATTCTGCTCGTAAAACTTGATCGTGCGGTCAGTGTTCAGGGGCTTTTTAAGATTGCGGAGCTTGCGGGAAAAGCCGGCTTCTCGTCGTTGCAGATTGCGGGGGAATCCCCCTCGTATCGGCCGACGAACATTCGCTGAAATTTCGGGGCGCAGAAAGAAATGACTTCGATGAATCCTGTCGGTGTGGCTCTTTTTTGTGCCGTTGCGATTTGGTTGGCTCGGATGTGGATTCTTGAGGCGCGGGAAAACCCGCAGGGCGGCTCGGGGCTTCCGGGGGCATCATCCTGTCCGCGAATTGCGGTTGTCATTGCGATTGCGGGCGCGTTGGTTTTGCTCGCGGCGGAAACCTGGGGGGAAATTGTCCTCGGTATTTCCGGGGAGCAGAAAGATGTTTCCTGGCTGGCTCTTCCCGTGTTTGCGGCGGCGGCGTTTACCGAGGAAGTGATTTTTCGCGGATACCTCGTCGCGGAGCGTCACGGGAACGCGATACGGTGGGTGAGTATTATTTTCTTTTCACTGCTTTTTGCTCTGATTCACGATCATCTTTGGAGTTTTGAAATGCCCGAAGACCGCTCTGCGGGAACGCTTGCGGCGATCTGCGACGGTTTTTCGCTTCACTTTTCCGTTAAGGGATTTTTCTCTACGGGATTCATTTTCGCAGGTGCGGTTTGGTTTTATTTCGTCCGGTTTTTTAAATGGAATCCGAACGCCTCCCTGCTGGCTCCGGTCGCCGCACATTTGGCAAAGAATCTTGCGGTGTTTTTCATTAAGCTGGCGCAGGGACACGTAACGGGTGTGTTTTAGAAAAAAAAACGCCCGGAAACCGCGCGCTTCTTTGCACCGCTTTTATTGTTATTTCTCCGATGATTGTCGAATGGATTCATTGCTTAAACGGAATAAGGGGAAGCATTGCCGCGTTCCCGGCGGAAATGTGCGCGGACGGGAATCGCCCGGGCGCGACCTTTCGTCTTGCCGAAAACGGAGTTCGGATTTATCCGGATTTTCGCGCAAAAGACATTTTCTTTAACGGGAAAAAAGTCTTTTCCTCCGCCTTGCTGGAGACAGGCGTTCCCGCATTTTTGCGATTGGGAAAGACGCTCATCGTCGCCTGCGCCAAGAGTAGCACCTCGCGTGAGGATTGGGCGGAACATTACCGCTTCCCTTTGTGGACATTGTTTGAACCGGAGACGTTCGAGGCGATTGAGTGCGTTCGCGCTCCGTCTGAAATTCGCTCCGCCCTGGAACGGCATCGGCTCAATCCGGGCGATTGCCTTGTCGCGCCTTACGGAATTACGGCGACAATTCCGCTTTCCGGTATTTGGGATCTTTTTTGAAAATTCATCTTTAAAATTTTATTCTCCGGGAGTTAACTAAAACCATGTCCGAAGACCACAAACCTTTGAAAAAAATTCTTTCTCCTTCCATTCTCGCCGCCGATCACGCCGCACTTGCGGACGGACTTAGAATCGTGCAGGAAAACAATCTGGAATGGATTCACCTCGACATTATGGACGGGAATTTCGTGCCGAATATTTCGTTCGGACCGGGCGTTGTAAAGGCACTGCGTTCCCGCGATGAAAAAATCTTTTTTGATACGCACCTGATGCTTGTGCGTCCCGACAAATATATCGAAAAATTTGCCGAGGCAGGCTCGGATCTGATTACGATTCACGTTGAGCCGGACTATCCGAAGGCGGAAACGCTCCGACGCATTCGCGCTCTCGGTAAACAGGCCGGAATTTCGCTGAATCCGGATACGCCCGCGGATACGCTTTTGCCTTACTTGGATAAGGTGGATCTCGTCCTCGTTATGTCGGTGTTTCCGGGATTCGGCGGACAGAAGTTTATCGCCGACGTTTTGCCGAAAATCAGACAACTCGCCGAATGGCGCGAAGAACGCGGAGGAACCTGGCGTATTGAAGTTGACGGCGGCGTGGATGCCTCCACCGCACCGCTTTGCCTCGAAGCCGGTGCCGATACGCTCGTCGCGGGAACGGCATTCTTTAAGGCTCCGGACAAGCCGTCATTCGTCCGCCTTTGCAGGGGCGAATAAAAGAGCGCCGCAGAGGCGGCTCTTCGAAACATCGCATTCGGGCGCGGATTCCGGAGGTTCGCGCGGGAACACGCGTTCGCGTTACCGTCGTTTTATACGATTTCGTTTTGAACGATTTGTTCAAGCGTCTGTCGGCGGCGAATCAGTTTCGCGCTCCCGTCGGACTCAATCATGACTTCCGCCGATTCGGGGAAAGAATTGTAATTCTTGGTCGCCATGGCGGAGCAATAAGCACCTGCGCCGCCGATGACGCAGAAGTCGCCGATTTCCGCTTGCGGGAAGGCTTTCGCCGCGAGCGTTTCCGGCTCTCCGGGCGCACAGGAAACGAGGTCGCCCGATTCGCAACAATGCCCGACGACAACGTAATTCTCCGTCGCTTCGGTCACGTTTCGTCCGGTCTTTTTTACGAGAAAAACGGGATGTTGTGCTCCGTAGAGGCTCGGGCGGAGTAAATCCGTCATTCCGGTGTCGAGCTTGATGAATTTGCGTCCGTTTTCCCCGGTGTCGACAAGGTCTTGAACGCGGGCGAGAATTGCTCCTGCGTTGGCAACAAGGTAGGTGCCCGGCTCTATCTCGAAATGGAGCTTGCGTCCCGTTTCTTCGGCGAGTTTGAGAATGGCTTCGCGCACGGGTTCTCCGCAGGTTTGCAGGTCTGTCGTTTTTTCTCCTTCGACGCGTGCCACCTTGTAGCCTCCGCCGAAATCGAGCGTTTTCGCCGTCTCGAAACGCTTCACGAGCCCGAGCGACCGCAGGGCGGCTTTTTGCCAGATCGCGGGGTCGCTTCCGCTTCCGATGTGCGTATGAATGCGTTCGAGCGTAAGGGCGTATTTTTGTAAAACGGCTTCGACTTCGTCTGCGTATTCATGCCAGATACCGAAAGAGGAATCCGGACCGCCGACATTGGTTTTTCCCGTGCCGCCGGAGCCCATTCCCGGATTGAAGCGAACGCCGACGTTTGTTCGCGGGAACGCTTTGCCGTAGCGTTCGAGCTGGTCGAGCGAGCATGCGTTAAACTTTACGCCGAGACGAAGCACGTCTTCAAAATCCCGGGGCAATTCCTGCGTCGAAAGCGAAATTTTTTCTGCGGGAACGCCGACTCGCATAGCGCGGCGCACCTCGTGAATGCTCGATGCGTCAAAATGCAGCCCGAGCGAGAGAAAAAGTTTGAGGATCGCCGCCGTCGGGCAAGCCTTTATCGCAAAACGCACCGTGAGACCGAACGCATTCGGGAACGCAAGGCAGGCAGCCGCATTGGCGCGCAAAGTCGCTTCGTCGTAAACGTAAATCGGCGTTCCGAATTCTTCGGCAAGGGCGTTGGCTTTTTCCGCGGAGATAAAGGGATGTGCGTCGTTCATAAAATTTTACTAACTATTACCGTTCGGGTTCGTGCTTTCAACTCTCAACTTCTTTGCCGGCTTTGCGCAGTTGCCACGAGTTCCACAGGTTGTGGCAAACCACGTAGAACGTCGGTCCGAGTGCGACAATCGGATTGAAAAATGCAAGTCCGACCCAAAGCATCAGCATCGTGTTTTTTTGTCCGACGGACTGAGAACATTCCCGCCGGAAATGCGGTTCGCCGAGCCAATAGCCCGCCGCGAAATTGACGGCGCAGAGCAGGGCGGAAAGCGCAAAAATCTCCGCAAGAATCGTCAGCGACAGATTTTCCTGACGAACGATGTAGGCGGAACTTTGTGCGCAAACGGTAAACAGCATCAGCATCCACAGGTAAAAGGAGAGAAATTTCATGCGGCGGATGCCCTGCGCAAGCGCAGGCGCGCAATGCCGGAAAATAACCGAAAGAATAAAGGGGATTCCGATGAGCAAAATCGTTTTCCACGCCAAAGAAATCGTATCGATTTGTATCGCACTGCCCATCACAAGGGCGACAAGCGGAGCAAGGGCAAACGCCGTAAAAAGATTCGTCGAAACAACGCTTACGGTTACGTAGTCCTCACGTCTTCCGAGCAAATTCGTGATGACCGGTGCCGCGTTCGCCGTCGGCGTCATTCCGATAAGAAACGCCATTACCGCAAAGTTTTCGTCTCCGGTTATTTTTTTGACGAGAAAATAGGAAGCGGAGGCGAGCGCGATCATGAAGACCGGGATTCTTGCGTGGCTCCAACCCGTGCTTTTCTTGCCGAACTTCACATCGATAAACGAGAAGAGCAGCATGACCATAATCATCGGCGGCACGATGCTTCCGGAATAATTGTCAAAAAACGTGCCGGATGCTCTCCACAGCACGGGAACGCTTCCGCCGAGCACCATTGCCGAAACAAGGCAGAGCATGCGCCGAACGCCGGGATTGATATGTATTTTCATGGCATTAAAAACCGGCACCGGAATTCCGGCGCCGGCGAAATAAGCGAAAAACCGAGACGCCGGCGCGAATTTAAGTGCGAAAAACGATTTTACCCTTACAGAGGGTTGCGACAACGCGTCCGCGAAGTTTTCGCCCGAGCACGGCGCAGTTTTCGGAATTCGATTTAAGTTTGTCCGCTTCGGGAATCCATGTTTCGTTCGGATCAAAAATCACGATGTCCGCATCGGATCCGACGGAGAGCGTTCCCGCCGAAATACCGAGAATTTTCGCGGGCGCGACCGTGAGCTTTTCCAAAACCTGCGGAAGCGTCATGGCACCGCTGTGGTAAAGCGCTTCAAGGGAGACGGCGAGCGCTGTTTCGAGGGAAATCACGCCGAACGGAGCGTAGTCGAATTCGCAGTCCTTTTCGGTCGGCGTGCGCGGGGAATGGTCGCTGGAAATGGCATCGATGGTGCCGTCCCGAAGCCCGGCAATAAGTGCTTCCCGGTCGCATTCTTCTCTCAACGGCGGGTTGATTTTTTTGTTGGTGTCATAGTCGCCGATGTCTCTATCCGTGAGAAGCAGGTGTTGTGGAGAAACTTCCGCCGTGATTTTCGTTCCGAGTTTTTTCGCGTCGCGAATGAGCTCTACGGAGCGACCGGAGCTGATATGCTGAAGGTGAAGGCGGGAACGCGTGGATTCACAGAGCAGAATATCGCTGGAAACGACAATATCTTCCGCCGCACGCGGTAATCCGCGCAAGCCGAGATGAAGGGATTCCGCGCCCATGTGCATGACGCCGGTCATTGTCATGCTGGAGTCCTGGCAGTGGTCGAAGACCGCGATGTCGAACATTTTCGAATAATCGAGGGCACAACGCATAATTTCGTTATTTACCAACCCGCCGACGGAGTCCGTGATGGCGACGCATCCGGCTTTTTTCAGCGCACCGATCGGAGCAAGAGATTCGCCCTTGCCGCCGAGAGTGATGTTCCCGGCGGGCAAAACGGTAACGCAGGCGTCCGCGTCAATGAGCTCTTTGACAAGTCGCACCGTTCCCGCGTTATCGATGCAGATTTTTTCGTCGGGAGTGCAAACGACCGTCGTAAATCCTCCCGCCGCCGCCGCCGCCGTTCCCGAGGCGAAGGTTTCGCGCGCTGTTTTCCCCGGCTGGTAAATATGCGCGTTCAGGTCGATGAGCCCGGGCGAAACGACTTTTCCCGACGCGTCGATAATTTCGGCTTGGGCTTCCTGCTCCGGAGTGAGTGCGGGAACAATTTTGCCGTGCGCGACGGCGAGCTCTCCGACGGCTTCACGTCCGTTTGCGGGATCGATAATGAGTCCGTTTCTGATGAGAATAAAATCCGGGTTTTTCATAAGTCGTGCGCGGATTCTAACGCTTTGTTCGCCCGACACTCAAACCTTGTTTTCTCGGGAAAAAGGAATTTGTCCTTCCCGGACATTTCTGCGAAAATGCGCAAAGAGCAAGGTTTGAAGATGAGTTTTGAGATGAAAAAGCCCGAAGTGCTCGCTCCCGCCGGCGGTTGGGAATGTGCAAAAGCGGCGGTCGAAAACGGTGCGGACGCGATTTATTTCGGCGTAGGTCGCTTCAATGCGCGTGTGCGTGCCGACAACTTTTCCGCAGACGACTTGCCGAAGCTGATGAAGTTTCTTCATCGTCGCGGAGTGCGAGGCTACGCTACGTTCAATACGCTGATTTTTTCAAACGAACTTGCCGACGCAGAGCGCGAATTGCGCAAAATCATCGCTTCCGGGGTCGATGCGGCGATTGTGCAGGATGTCGGCGTCGTGCGGCTGATACGCAAAATTTCTCCGGATTTTCCCGTTCACGCCTCGACGCAGATGACGGTTTCTTCCGCCGCCGGCGTGCGTTTCGCGCGGGAGCTCGGCGCGTCGCTCGCCGTGCTTTCCCGTGAAGTCAACGTGCGGGAGCTCGAAGCGATTGTCGCTCGCGGGAACGCGGATCCGGCGGAATCGCTCCCGCTGGAAATGTTTGTTCACGGTGCGCTGTGCGTGGCGTATTCCGGGCAATGCCTGACGAGCGAATCCCTCGGCGGGCGTTCCGCCAATCGCGGCGAGTGCGCGCAGGCGTGTCGCTTGCCGTATGAGCTGATTTGCGACGGCGAAAAAGTGCCTCTCGGCTCGCGCCGCTATTTGCTTTCGCCGCGCGATTTGTCCGGCGCGGAAATGCTTCCCGAGCTGATGCGGCTCGGTGTGCGTTCGCTCAAAATCGAAGGTCGCCTGAAAACGCCGGAATACGTCGCGTCGATTACGCGCGTTTATCGCGACAGCGTCGATCGTATCCACGAAATGATGACGGACGGCGTTCCCGCCGAAACGCTTTCCGCGTTCGCGAAACAGTTGCGGGAACAGCACGCGTATACGATGGAAATGGCGTTTTCCCGAGGCCTTTACACGGGTTGGATGCGCGGCATCAACAATCGCGAACTCGTTCATGCCCGATTCGGGAAAAAGCGAGGCGTGTTTCTCGGCGAGGTTTCCGGCTTCGGCAAAGACGGCGTTTTCGTGCGGCTGAGAGCTCCGCTGAAATCGGGCGACGGCGTCGTTTTCGATGCGGGAAAACCCGAGGAAAAAGAGGAGGGCGGCTACGTTTACGGCGTGGAGCGCGCTCGCGGGAACGGCGAAGTTTTCGTGCGTTTCGCGCGTGCGGGAATCCGCTGGGAACGCGTGCGTCGCGGCGACAAACTTTGGAAAACCTCCGATCCGGCGCTTTCTGCGGAAATTCGTGAAACTTTTTCCGGAGAACAGGCGCGTTGGGTGCGCGAAGTCAATATTCGCGTCTTCGCCGAGGTCGGGAAACCGCTTCGGGCGGAATGCGACGATGCCTGCGGGCATTGCGTTGCGGCGGAAATCGGCGATCCGCTCGTTCCCGCGACTTCCAAGCCGGCGACGGACGCGTGGCTGCGCGAGCAGTTTGCGCGGCTCGGCGGCACGGGATATTTTCTCGACGAATGGAAATCCGCGATTTCCGGTGAGCCGCTCGTTCCCGCGAGCGTTGCGAACAAACTCCGCCGCGCGCTCGTCGAAAAACTCAACACCGCTCGCGAAAACGCCGTTTCATGGACTTTGAATCCGTCGGGGGCGAAGACATTCTTGTCTTCGTCGCGTGACGCGGGAACGGCTTCGTCGGTGGATTTGTCCGAAGAATTGGGAGCGTCCGAAGCCCAACGAGGAAGACAGGAATGTCTTCCCTCCCGTGTGACGCGGGAAGATAAGGTCGCGTCGGTGGATTTGTCCGAAGAACAGGGAACCTCCGAAGCCCAACGGGGAAGACAGGAATGTCTTCCCTCCCGGATGACGCGGGAAGATAAGGTCGCGTTGGTGGATTTGTCCGAAGAACAGGGAACGTCCGAGGCCCAACGTGGAAGACAGGAATGTCTTCCCTCCCGCTTGTTTTTGAATAGGAACGAGGCGATCGATAAAAAAGATTCCGGTAATCTTCCTCATTGGCATCAGGACGGAAAATTGCAGTTTGTCACTTTTCGTTTGGCGGATTCCGTTCCTCAAGACGAATTGCTTCGACTGAAAGAGTTAAAATCCGAGTTCCTCAGGAATTTTCCGCAACCGTGGGATAAAGAAACGGAAAATTTGTATTATCAGCGATTCGGGCATCAATTGGACAAGTTCTTGGATGCCGGCTATGGCGCGTGTGTTTTGGCAGACGGGGAAGTACAACGCGTGTTGAAAAACTCGTTGCTTTTTTTCAATGAGCAACGTTATCGCATTCACGCATTTGTCATCATGCCGAATCATGTTCATGTTCTCTTGGAATTGTTTGAGGGATTTTTGTTGCCGAAGATTTTGAAGACATGGAAAGGGTTTTCCGCCAACGCGATTAATAAAATCTTGGGGACGACGGGAACGCTTTGGCAATCGGAGAGCTTTGATAGAATGATTCGTGACGAAGCTCATTATTTGCGCGTCTTGGATTACATTCAGAAAAATCCGAAAAACCTTCCTGCGAAGAAGTATTTTCTTTTTATGGGGGCGAAGACATTCTTGTCTTCGTCGCGTGACGCGGGAACGGCTTCGTCGGTGGATTTGTCCGAAGAACAGGGAGCCTCCGAAGCCCAACGGGGAAGACAGGAATGTCTTCCCTCCCAATTAATTCCCGTGGTTCGGGAATTGCCGCAACTTGATGCGGCGCTGGCGTTCGGGGCGAAAACGATTTATGCGGAATTTGAAAATCCGCGCGATTATCGTATCGCCGCCGAGCGCGTGCACGCCGTTCCCGGTGCGGAATTTTGGGCACAGCCGCCGCGCATTTTTAAGCAGGCGGCGGACGAAGCGGGCATTTTGCGTCTCGTGCGCGAATGCGGCGCGGACGGCTTTTTGGCGCGTGCCCACGAGCATCTTTACGCGTTTGCGGGAGCGCGCGTGCGCGGTGATTTTTCGCTGAACGTCGCAAATCATCTGACGGCGGATTATTACCTGCGGGAATGCGGTTTGGAACGCATTACGGCATCTTACGACATGAATATAGAGCAACTTTGCGCCATGCTCGAACGTGTTCCCGAGCCGGAAAAAATCGAAGTTACGCTTCACCAGCACATGCCGATGTTTCACATGGAGCACTGCGTATTTTGCTCGTTTTTGTCGGACGGAAAAGATTTTCGCGATTGCGGGCGTCCCTGCGAAAAACACGTCGTGCGCCTGCGCGACCGCACGGGGCTGGAACATTTGGTGAAGGCGGATGCGGGTTGCCGCAACACGGTTTACAATGCGCGGGCGCAGACGGGTGCGGAGTTTTTCGACGAAATCCGTTCCCGAGGCGTGAAATTTTTCCGTGCGGAATTTGTTGACGAATCGCCGGCGGCGGTTACGGAAATTCTCGAACGCTACCGCGATTTGCTCGCCGGAAAAATTGACGGGAACGCACTCTGGCGCGGGCTTCGGCTCGAATCCAAGCTCGGCGTTACCCGGGGAACACTGAAAGGGTAGAAGCGATTTCTGCGCGGAAAATTCAATTTGCGCGAAGGCGTTCCCGCGCATAGTTTTTTTTTATGAGAAACGAAGAAACGGCGGCACCGATGCGTATCGGGATCGGGTATGACATTCATCGCGTGGATCGAGGGCTACGTTGCGTGCTCGGCGGCACGGAAATCCCCTCGGAAGTCGGCATTGTTGCGCATTCCGACGGAGATGTTTTGGCGCATGCCGTTGCAGATGCGGTTCTCGGTGCGGCGGGGCTTCCGGATATCGGGCATTTTTTCCCTCCTAATGACCCGGAATGCGCGGGAATGGATTCGATGAAAATCCTCGAGCGCGCCGTCGCGGAGGCGAAAAAAGCCGGCTATCGCGTCGGGAACGTCGATGCTGCAGTCATTGCCGAGAGACCGAAAATCGGAAAATACGTTCCCGCGATGCGCGAAAAACTCGGCGCGGCACTCGGCGTCTCTCCCGCCTTGGTAGGCGTAAAGGCGACGACGAACGAAAAACTCGGTGCTCTCGGTGCCGGGGAGGGAATTGCCGTTCACGCGGTCTGTTTACTGATAAAAATCTGAGTGAAAATGAGTTTTAAGAAAAAACTGTCGGTCGTTATTGCCGCATGGGTGTGTTGTGTTTCCGCGATTGCGGCGGCGGGCGCGGAAAATGAGCGCGTCATCGTCATCGCCAACGCTTCGGATCCGGAGTCTGTCGCTCTCGCCGAGTATTATATGTCGCTTAGGGAAATTCCCTCTGGAAACCTTGTTGCGTTAGCGTTCCCGCGGGAAGAAACCGTTTCGTGGGAGGTTTTTTCCGAAAAGGTTTTTAATCCGTTGCGGCGGGAATTTCTTGCACGCGGACTCATCGACGGCCATTTGCGCGACGATGTTCCCGCGGATATTTTCGGTCGCGTGCCGCTTGAAATTTCGAAGGAAGATATGAGCGGCAAGCGCCTTCCGACGGCGGGAGAGCGTATTTCTTACGTCGTGCTTTGCCGGGGCGTTCCGCTTCGCATTGCCCATTCGCCGGAGAAGCTTCCGCCGCTTCCGCCGAAGGCCTCGCCCGATGCTCCCGAGCCGAAGCGCGGTCCCTTCGACGTAAATTGCGCTTCCGTTGACAGTGAAATCGCCTTGCTCGGCGTTCCCGGCACGGAGGCAAACGGAGCCGTCAATAATCCGTTTTTTAAGGGGAATATTGAAAAATCCGGGATTTTTAAGCACCTGTTTCTAAAAGTCGCGCGGCTGGACGGAATTACGTTGGAGCATGCGAAGTCTTTGGCGGACAGTGCCGTTGCCGCCGAAAAATCGGGCTTGCTCGGTCGCGCTTATATCGACCTCGGAGGTCCGCACAAGGAAGGCGACGGTTGGCTGAAAAAGTGTGCGGAGCAAACGCGTGCGCTCGGCTACGAAACAAGCGAAGAGCGTTCCCGCGCCTTGATGGATGCGACGGAGCGTTACGATTTTCCCGCCTTGTATTTCGGATGGTATGCGCACAATGTCGGCGGATTTTTCCGCGATGAAAATTTCCGTTTTCCCGCCGGAGCCGTTGCCGTTCATATCCACAGTTTTTCGGCGACCTCCATGCGTTCAAAAACGGCGTGGACTCCGGGGCTGGTTGCTCGCGGCGTTGCGGCGACGGTCGGGAACGTTTACGAACCGTATTTGGGGGCGACGCATTATCCGCATCTGTTTTTGGAAGCGCTTGCGCAGGGAAAAACTGCGGGAGAGGCGGCGGCGTATTCCCTGCCGGTGTTGAGCTGGCAGTGCGTTTTTGTAGGAGACCCGCTTTATCGTCCTTTTCTGAAAACGCCCGAGGAGCAAATGAGTGCCGCGATGTCCGGCTTGCCGACACGGGCTTCCCAGTATGCATTTTTACGGGCGGCAAATCTTGCTTTGCGGGACGGGAACGCGGAAAAAGCGAATATGATTTTGAAAAATGCTTCGATGTTTGCGCCGGGGCTTGCACTGAGTTTCCGCCTTGCGGAAGAGGATATAAAAGAAACGGGGGCATGCGTGCGGAGTATTCCGATTCGTGTGCCGTCTCTTGAAAATCCCGGCTTGTTGTCGGAAACGGCGAGGCTTTTGGCAAAAGGTTCCCGTGCGGACGATGCGTTGAAGATTTACTCGGATTTGCTCGATCGGAAAATCGTTCCCGCCTTCGTACGCGAAAAAATTTTGAACGAAGCGTGCAGCTTGGCGCGGACGCGAGGTGACTCCGCAAGGCTGTCCGCGTGGTATCCGGAACTGGAACGTCTGAACGCCGCGAAAAATGCGGCAGGGAAGGGAGCGAATAAGCCGCGATGAGAGCCGTCGTTCAGCGAGTTTCCTGTGCATCGGTTTTCGCAGACGGTGCCGTTGTCGGCGAAATCGGTTCCGGGCTTCTGATTCTGCTCGGAGTAGAGGCGGGCGATACCGGAGCGGATGTCGCGTGGTTGGTTTCGCGGCTTGCGCGAATGCGAATTTTTGAGGACGAAAGCGGAAAAATGAATCTGTCCGTTCGGGATGTCGGCGGGAACGCACTCGTCGTCAGTCAGTTTACGCTTTTCGGTTCGATGAAAAAAGGCTCGAGACCGTCGTTTAATCGCGCAGCCGTTCCCGCGGAGGCGATACCGCTTTACGAAAGATTTGTCGTCGAACTCTCCGAGGCTATCGGGAAAGAAGTTCCGACCGGGCGTTTCGGGGCAATGATGGACGTTTCGCTCGTCAATGACGGCCCCGTTACGATTCTCCTTGATTCCCGAGTCAAAGAATAGCGGACGAATGCGGGAAATGCGCCGCGTTCCCGCGAAGGAAAAGTTCGCGCCTTTGGGGAGATTACTTTTTTTTGCGGCGTTTTTCTTTCTTGTCGCCTTTTTTATCCGGATTTATCCAGAGCGCGTCCGAATCCCTGACGAATGCGGACCACATGGAATCGGAATCGATTTCAAGGATTTTTTTGTGAAGCGTCTTGATTCGTGCGTCGGTTTTGTCGAGGCGGCGCAGGTATCCGGCGGCGGCGGCGAGCAGTTCCTGTCGTTGCCAGGGCAGGTATGTCGTCTCGTCTTCGATTGCCAGTTTGGTGACGAGTGCGACGGCTGCGTCCGGTGTTATCAGAACCTTGTCGGGTTTATCCGGATCCTTGTAGGTTTTTTCCGTAATAATCGTAAAAACGTCGAATTCCAGCCGTTTTGCGTAGGGAAGTTCGCCCGTGGGGTCGTTTGCCTTGATTACTTTGAGCGCGTCCTGAGGGTAGTCGATTCCCTCGAGCATCGCTTCGCCGTAGAGTTTTGCCTTTTCAAGACCTTTTGCCCGTTCGGCTTTTTTCAGAATAGCTTTCTGTTCCCGATAGAGTTTGAGTTTTGCCTTGATGGTTTCGGCGACTTTTCCTGTTTCCTCAAAAATCTCGTCTCCCTGAATAATGTAATATTTCTGCCCTTCGGAGGTGTACATGACAATTGCCGGATAGGAGAAAATGTGGGGGATTTTCATGCCTTCGCGAATGATTTTCGCGTTCTTTTTCTGCTTTTCGTTCGGGTCCTGATAAACGGGGAAAGAAAGAACCGCAGAGTCTCCGCAGGCCTTTTTTATTTCCGGATTTTCCCAAAGCGTTTTAAGCATTTTTGTGCTTCGGACATCCCAGTCCGGGCCGTAAAAGTAAACCAAAATACCGTCCTTGGGATCGCGTTTTTGAGCGGCGGCGAAAGTTTTGGCGGAAAACGCCGCAAAGGCGGTTGTTCCCGCGAAGGCGAGGCAGATTCCGGTTAAGAGGATTTTCTTAAGCATAACGGTGTTCCCGTGAAAGATTTTTAGTATGAGAAGAGCCGGGCGCACTTATTTTCGGGGCGTGCCCTTTTTCCAGTTTTCAAAATTCGGAGCGTAGTCTTTTTTCGAGGCGACGATTGCGCCGATTTTCTCTTTGTAGCGAGCCTTCGCGGCATCATTCGGCGGAGCCGTCGGCTCTTTCCCGTTATAATTTTTGCGGAATGCTTTGTAGGATTCCGCGCCGGCACCGTCTCCGAGCGTGAGGGCTTCGTATTGCCACTGACTTTCGCAATCCCAGCGCCCCGCGCCGAAGTCGTCGGTTTTTCCCCAGAACGCCGTGTAGAGCGCGATTTTTTCGTCGTCGTTATCAATCATCGGGAGCAGGTTCGGGTAAACGTGCTTTCCGAGGAGCGTTGCGGCGATGTCCGGGAACGCCGGCATATAGGCCTCGATGATTTTTTTATGAGCCGCCTTCCAAAAAGCTTTGTCTTTCTTCTTTTCCCGAGCGAATTCCAGATATTCCCGCCAGACAGGGAAATTAACGGGTTGTTTTTCAAGCGCGTATTCGTAGATTTCAAAGACGCGCTCCGGTTCCGGCTTCTTTTTCTCCGAAGCAACGATGCGGGCGAGCGTCGCGGCACGAAAAGCCGGCATCGCATTTTTTTTGTCGCCGTAAATTTCCTGTGTCAGATGTAAAAACTGCCAGGAGGTTTCGCCCCAAAGGCGCCAGTGCAGGCTACGTTCCCAAGACACGGAATTGTTGTCGCGCCATTTCCCTTTTTGACGTGTTGCGAAGGCGCAGTGCCCGGGTTCGCCCATCGTGACGGCGGGAATGCCGTTCGCGCAGGCTGCGGAGGCTCCGTAGTGCGAAACGCCGCCGCATACGCATCCGACTTCGCGGGCGCGCCATAGCTGGTTACGTCCGAACCAGGTCATAAACGGCGCGTAATAATCAGAGCCGTGAACGCTGTCTCCCACTTTATTCCAAAGGCGGTAGGGCATTTGAAAAATATCGCGCGGGCTTGCGTATCCGGCTTCGGGAAGCTTGACGTTATCCTGTCCCCAGCGAAGGGATTCCTCGCTCCCGAAATAAATGTTGTTGGTGCGCCCCGTAACGCCGACGACAATGCGCGTATCCCAAAAGTCTAAATCGTCGAAGAGGACGTTGAGCCGCTTTTCGCGCCAGCTTTCGGCGTAAAACTTGAAACGTTTGTAGATGCGTGTCGGACCGTTTTTGATTTTGAGTTCGGGGTCGGTTTCAAATTCGTCCTCCGTCCACCCGTTTCGCGAGAATTCTCCGACAACGCCCGTTGCGATTTTCTTTATCGTCGGGACGGTTTTGACTTCTTCGTCTTTCTCTGCGAAGGCGCGCAGAAGTTTCAGGGCAAAATTCGCATTTTTCGGCGGGGCCGTATAAAGGTAGCCTTCGATCCACTCTAAGTCGTCCGAGAATTCACCGAGAAAACGCCGCGTGTTCGACTTTTTTACGGACATTTTGAAATCTTTGAATTCCTCCTCGTCCTCCTGAACGGCGCGGATCAACTCCCATTTCGCGAGGTCTTTCAGGTTTTCTTCGTCTTTGAAAAATTTATCAAGTTCTGCCGGAGACCATGTTTTGAACTCTTTGGCAACGCTTTGGGCGATGCGCCGTTGGAGTTTTACCGGATCGCCCCATTCTCCGCCCGTGGGAACGGCTTTCTTTTCGTCCTTGTCGTCGCCTTTTTTGTCGGTTCCCGCTTTTTTCACGGGTGCCTTGCCGTCCGCTTTTTTCGCGGGAACGCCTTTTTTGTCGGTCGGTTTTTTCGGGGTGCTCTGCTTGGTCTTTGCGGGTGTGTCCTCGGCGGAGAAAACCGAGGGCGCGCAGAGGCTTGTTGCTAAGAAAAGCGCACAGAGCGCCGTCATAAATTTGGGGGTGTTTTTCACGCGGGAATTTTCTTTTAAATGAATCGGGAGGGGCAAGCAAATTTTCGAAAATTCTGCCGCGTGCCGCGCCGGGATTCGGCAGATTTTTTTGAGTGATTTTCCTTGGATAGAACTGTTTTTTTGCTCTGCGAAAAGAGGTTAAATCTCTATTTTTTCGGCAATTTCAAGGGCGGAGCTCATCGTTTGGGCAACGGAAATTCCTCCTCTGAAATTTCCCGCAAATTTTAGCGGGAACGCGGACTCAATCGCTTTGAGCGCGGTTGCGAAATTTTCGTAACCGAGGTTGTATTGCGGAATCGCCTGCGGGTTTTCCACGCGTTCGACAAAGACCGGTTCGCCGGAGATTCCGAGCAGTTCCCGCAATTCCTTGCATACGATTTTCAGCTGTTCTTCTGCGGGAAGAGCGGTCATTTCCGGTTGGCGGGAGCCTCCGATGTAGGCGGAAAGCGTAACGAAGCCTTCCGGCGCACGCCCGGGGAAGAGCGACGACGTAAAGAGCGTTCCGAGGATTTTTCGGTTCTCTTTTTCGGGAACGAGCATTCCGAACCCGTCGAGGGCGTGCGCGACGCGTTCCCGAGAAAAACCCAGCGTGAGCATTGTTACCGGAGGTGTTGTCAGCGCGGGAACGGCGGAGAATAGCTCCCGCAAGGTTCGGTCTCGAAAGGGAATTTCATTCCACGTGCGCGGGGGCGAAGCAATGATGAGTTTGTCAAAAAACTCATCCTCCTCGAAAAATGTGCAGACGGCGGCGCGGGAACGCCAATGTGCCCGCCAGCCGTGTTTTTCTCTCACAAGTTCGGTAATTTCGGAATGGGTGCGAACCTCGCCCGGATCGAGGTTTTTTCTTAGGGCTTTCGGAAGAGTTTCCATTCCGTCCGGAAAGGAAAGGGTCCGCTTTTTTTCGTAGAGACCGGAGTTGCGCTTTGCTTTCGCATTGGGAAGAGTTCCGCATATCAGAGAGCCGTAGCGCTGTTCCAGATTCCAGACTTTCGGGAACGCGAACCGGATGTCCAACGCCTCCGGATTTCCCGCGAAAACGCCGGCGACCAGCGGATTGAGCGCATACTCGTAGAGCTCTTTCCCGATGCGGCGGCGGACAAAATTTGCAACGCTCTCCGCGTTCCCGTCGCGTTTCGCCGGAATAAACGGTTCGGCAAGCAGGCGCATTTTTCCCGCGAGGGAGAACAGCGGCGTCGTTACGGCGGAAACGGGAGACATCGGTACGACGCAAGGTTTTCCTCCGCGCACGATGAAGCGCTTTTTTGCCGCAGGGCGGGCCTCAATCGCTTTTTCAAGAATCCCCGTTCGGCGGAGAAAATCAAAGAGTTTTTTTTCCTCTGCGACAAAGGTTTGAGGACCGCCTTCCGCAAGAAATCCGTCTCTGGAGATTGTGCGGATTGCGCCGCCCGTGCGTGTCGATTTTTCGACGAGAAGCGTTTTTGCGCCTTTCAGTTTGAGTGCGTTTGCCGCCGTCAGTCCGGCGATGCCGCCTCCGATGATGAGAACTTTTTTCATGTGCGTTTTCGGGGGAAAAAATTATTAGCGGGAACGTTTGCCCTGTGCGGGACGTTTTCGGTCAAGGCGTTTTCCGGGATTCGAGTTCCTCCCAGCGTTCGAGGGCGAGCAGGAGGGCTTCGTCGATTTCGGCGAGGCGCGCGTTCGTCGCTTGGACGGCGGCGGGATCGCGGTAAAAATCCGGGTCGTTGAGTTTTTCCGCAAGTGCTTTTTGCTCGTTTTCCAAATCTTCGATTTGTTGCGGAAGCGCTTCGAGTTCCCGCGTTTCCTTGTAGGAAAGTTTTTTCTTCGAAGGCGGATTCTTCGGCGTTTGCGGCCCGGCGGGAACGTCGGTTTTCGGCTTTTCCGGCTTGGCGGGAACGCTCTTCGCGGCGATTTCCGCGAGATGTTCCTTGCGCCACGTGTCGTAGTCGCCGACGAATTCGCGTAGGTTTCCGTCGCCTTCAAAGACGATGTAGCTCGTCGTTACGTTGTCCAAAAATTGGCGGTCGTGCGTAACGAGAATGACCGTGCCGTCGAAGTTTCCGAGGAGTTCTTCGAGCAAATCGAGCGTTTCCAGATCGAGGTCGTTTGTCGGCTCGTCGAGCACGAGCACGTTTGCGGTTTTGAGAAAAATTTTTGCGAGCAGAAGGCGGTTGCGTTCGCCGCCGCTGAGCATGGAAACGGTCGAACGCGCGCGGTCCGGCGTGAAGAGAAAATCGCCGAGGTAGCTGATGACGTGGCGCGTTTGGTGTCCGACGACAACCGTGTCCGCGCCTTCTCCGGCAAGATTTTCCGCGAGCGTTTTATCCTCGCGAAGCTGGGAACGGAGTTGGTCGAAATACGCGATTTGCAGATTCGTGCCGTGCGTTACCGTTCCCGCATCGGGCGCGAGTTGCCCGAGCAGAATTTTGAGCAAAGTCGTTTTCCCGATTCCGTTCGGTCCGATGATGCCGACGCGGTCGCCGCGCATAATCGTCGTGGAAAAATTGTGGATCGCGGGAACGCCGTTCCAAGTATGCGAAATATTTTCGGCGACGAGAACTTTTGCGCCGGATTTTTCGCCTTCGGAAATCGTGGCGCGCACGTTCCCGACGGACGCACGCCGCGCGGCGCGGATTTCCCGCAGCTTTTTCAGCTCGCGCACGCGTCCTTCGTTGCGGCAACGGCGCGCTTTTACGCCTTGGCGCAACCACGCTTCTTCGCGGGCGAGCAATTTGTCAAACTCCGCGTTGTTGGCGGCGATACTTGCGTTGAGCTCTTCGCGGCGGGAGAGATAGGTTTCGTAATCGCAGTCCCACGAAGTAACGATGCCGCCTTCGAGATCGAGAATGCGCGTGGAGATTTTTTTGAGAAAACGGCGGTCGTGCGTGACGAATAAAATTGCCCCGTGCCACGCGAGCAGAAAATCTTCGAGCCACTCAATCGCGTCGATGTCGAGGTGATTCGTCGGTTCGTCGAGCACGAGAATATCGGGCTTGGAAACGAGTTCCCGCGCGAGCAGAACGCGGCGTTTCATGCCGGCGGAAAGCGAGGAAAACGGAAGCTCGGGAACGGCACCGATTTTGGAAATCATGGCATCGACTTCGCTGGAAAGGCTCCACGCGGAATTGTTTTCGAGCCAGTGAAAAATTTCGTCGAGTTGCGTTTCGGAGTATTTTTCCGTGTCGTGCGTTTCGTAGGCGCGGATTTTTTCTCCGGCGTCGCCGAGTCCGCTCAATACGACGTCGCGGACCGTTCCCGCGATTTCCTCCGGCACTTCCTGTGCGAGGTAGGCGGCGTGCGAACCGCGAGCGACGGCAACTTCGCCTGCGTCCGGTTCGAGCGTTCCCGCGATGATTTTGAGCAGGGAACTTTTTCCCGCGCCGTTGCGCCCGATGAGGCAAACGCGCTCGCCGGCTTCGACCTGAAACGTTACGTCGTCAAACAGCGACGGACCGCCGAATTTTAAGGAAAGATTTCTGACAGCAAGCAAAGCCATTTTTTGAAAGATGAGAGCTTAGGGCTTAAAGCTTAAAGAAAGCTTTTTTTAGAGACTCAGTTCTGCGATGAGGGATTGATAGGCGTCGGGAAGGATGCTTTGGAAATAGGTTTCGCGCTCGAAAGGCCAGGGCGCGTCGGGCAGGCGGGTCCATTGCGGATGCGCGTCGACGAGCTCACGGCTCCAATCGAAATACTCCGCGTGGTCGGTGCGGAAGTGCAGACGCGTTCCCGCGCCGGCGCGGACGGCGAGGCGGTCGAGCATTTCCGTTTGAATGAGGCGGTTTTTGTGGTGGCGTTTTTTCGGCCACGGATCCGGGAAGAGGAAAAAGATTTTCGCAAGACGACAGGTTTCGGGCAGGGCGAAAAGAAGTTCCGTCGCTTCGGCTTTGAAAAATGCGAGATTGGTCAGCCCGGCGAGTTCGCGCTTGCGGTTGGCGCGTTCGATACGTTTTGAGATGAGGTCGAGTCCGAGGCAAAATTCCTGCGGGAACGCTTGCGCGTAGGCGGCGAGGAAATGCCCGTGCCCGCAGCCGATTTCGAGCGTGAGTCCGCGTGTTCCCGCAACGACGTCGGTGGGAAGCGTTTCCAAAAGTTTTGCGCGGAGCTCGGCAATGCGTTCCGCACGCTGTTTCATGGCAAGTTCGTAATCGGACATAATAAAAGCCGATATTAAACCGTGTTCCCGCGTTCCCGCGCAAATTGAAATTTAGTGATGTTTGCGCGCTTTTCTAAATTTCAATTTGCGGGAAGGCAGGCGGCGGCGCAGAATGAGCGCATGAATTTTTCATTTTCGAAAACTTGGGCACTCTGCGCGTGTTCGGTGTTATTCTCGGCGACGGTGCTTTCGTCGGTTGCCGGTGAAATCACGGTAACGGAAGGCGCGGTGTCCCGAGCGAACTCCGGATTTGACCCGCTTGCCGATATCGGAGAAGTTGCAACGGGAAACGCGGACGCGCCCGTTCCCGCCGGCGAATCCGAACCCGTTCCTGCCGAAAAACCCGTTCCCGCAACGTCGGAGCGGCATCGCACGTTCCTCTTTGATTACTCGCTTTCCGGATTTTCCCGTAATGATTATGCGGTTGCCGTTGCAGAGCTTTTTTCCGCTTACGAAAAAAATACGGGGCGCAAGCTCGTTCCCGGGGAAAAGAAAAAAGCAGCCCTGAAAATTTACACGGCTTCCGGGAAGGGGCTTTCCACGCCGATCGCTCTGGTGCGTGCCGTGCGCGACGAATTGGAGCGGCGGGGTTTTGCCCGGGAAAATATTTTACTGGCGGATTTGAACGAAAAGGCACTCCGCAGGGCGGGCTTTTTGCCTCCGTTGCGTCGCGGAAAAAACGAGTGGGAAGGTTCTCCCGTCGTCGCGCTCGATACGGGGGATTTCTACGATGCGAAATGGTTTATCGAAAATCCGCTTCCTTCGCGGGAGTCCGTTTCAAATACGACCGAATGGGACGATTCGCAAAATGACCGCAAGAGTTTTTTGCCTGTTCCCCTGCTTTTTGAAGTCGATTTTTGGATTAATCTTCCCGTGGCTACAGACAGTTCCGTGCTCGGCGTTTCCGGCGCGCTTGCCAACGCTACGCTTTGGAACGTAAGCAATCAGCGACGCTTTCTCGAAAACCCGGCGAATGCGGCGGCACTTGCCGTCGGCGTGGCGACAATTCCCGAGTTTAAGGCGAAATTTGAATTTACGTTGCTTTCTTTGGAAAAATTTCAATTTATCGGCGCACCGAAGTTTTATGCGGAATATACGGCGAGCGAAAAACATCTTTGGCTCAGCGCGAATCCCGTGATTCTTGATTATCTGCTTTGGTTGCGCATGAACGAGTTCCGTTCCCGTCGCGGTTTTGAACCGATTTTGCCGGAGCCGCCCGTATTCGCGATGGCGAGCCGGGGAAGCGTATCGTTAGGCTCCTGCGTCAGCTCCGAAATTACACTCGTCGAACTTCCCGATAAGGGCGAATAAGAGATGGAGAAAAATACATCCTCCGGCGTTCCCGCCTCGACGCATTTTTCCAAGGGTTATGCGTTTTTCCTCGCGTCGCGTCCGAAGACGCTTCCCGCGGCGATTGCTCCGGTTTTGCTCGGAACGGCATGCGCCTGTGCGGTCGGCGGAATGCGTCTCGTTCCCGCGCTGCTTGCCGCGTTGTTTGCCTTGTTTGCACAAATCGCGTGCAACTTTGCGAACGACAGGGGGGATTTTATTCGCGGTGCCGACCGAAATGATCGCGCCGGATTTGCGCGGGCGACGGCGAGCGGTTGGCTTTCTCCACGGGAAATGGCGGCGGGAACGGCGGTCGCACTTCTCTTTGCCGCTCTTTGCGGGAGCGGACTTATTTTTTACGGCGGTCCGTGGATGATTCTCGTCGGCGGACTGAGCGCAATCGCCTGCCTCGCTTATACGGCGGGGCCGTTCCCGTTGGCGTATCACGGCTTGGGGGATGTTTTTGTCGTTATCTTTTTCGGTTTCGTTGCCGTTGCGTTTAGCTGTTTTGTGCAGACGGGAACGTTCCCGCCGTTTGTTTGGGTGGTGGCGCTTGCCTGCGGATTGGGCGCGGACAACATCTTGCTCGTTAATAATATTCGGGACAGGGAGACCGATGCCCGTGCGGGAAAGCGGACGACCGTCGTGCGCTTCGGGGAAAACCGGGGGAAAGGACTTTTTAAATTCAATTTTGCCGTAATGTTTCTCTCTCCGCTGGTTTTGAGATTCGGCTTCGGCATGGAGGCTCTGACGGTGCTTTTGCCGATGATTTTGCTTCCGATTCCC
>CAZPYE010000019.1:0-25137 GCA_964590115.1 uncultured Enterobacteriaceae bacterium | reverse complement strand
ATCCCCGACTTCACGACGAAGCGCTCGCGATTCTGAATCGCCGGGCTCTTCTCTCCGAATAAAAAAAAACGCCCGTTCCCCGGGTCTGACCGCTCGTGACAGATTTTTTTCGGGTAAAAAACGCCCTCGAATCCCACGGTTTTTTTGAGAAAAAAACGTGGAAAATTTCTCCGGATGTCTGGACTTTTTCGCCGGAAGAACACGCGGAGCTGAACGCAATCGGCAGGGCCTCGCTCGCGTTTTATCGGGCGCTGGAAAAACTTTATCTCGCATCGGCGCAAAAACGCCCGATTCTGCGCAATGCCGAATTTTACGCACCGTGGGTCGCAGAAGTGCTCGACCGGGGGAAGCCGCCGCGTCTTATCGCGCATCAGCGTTCCCGCGCTCTCGCCGGAACGATGCCGCCCGTAATTCGACCGGACCTGCTCGTTTGCGGGAACAGCTTCGTGCTGACCGAACTCGACAGCGTTCCCGGCGGAATCGGGCTTACGTCGTTTCTGTCCCGCCTCTATGCGTGCGAAAACGCCGAAACGATGCCGCAACTCTTTTTTGATGCCGTAACACGCGGCGTGCCGAACGCACGAGTTGCGATTGCCGTTTCGGACGAGTCGGCAGACTACCGGGCGGAATTCGAATGGCTCGCGGCAGAGTTGCGTTCCCGCGGGGCGGAGGTTTTTGTCTGCCACCCGAACGAAGCGGAAATTACCGAAAACGGAGTCTTTCTCGCCCGCACTAAAATCGATGTCCTTTATCGTTTTTTCGAACTTTTTGATTTGGGAAACGTCAATTCCGCCGAAGCGCTTTTCACCGCAGTCGAACGCGGGAACGTCTCGGTTACGCCTCCCATGCGCCCTTTTCAGGAAGAAAAATCCGCCCTTGCCCTCCTGCATCATCCGACACTTCGCCCTTTCTGGAGCGAAACGCTCGGAAAAGAAAATTTTGCATTGATGCAAAAAATTGTTCCCGAAACATGGTTGCTCGAGCCGTTGCCGCCCGGGGGGCTTCCCGCCTGCGCCGTTCTTCACGCCCCGGAAGTCGGAGGAAACGCCATTCGCGACTGGTCCGAGCTTTTCGCGGCATCGAAGCGGGAACGCGACCTTGTCCTGAAAGCCAGCGGCTTCGACGCAAGTGCATGGGGCGCGCGCAGCGTAACCGTCGGGCCGGATGTCTCTCAAGCCGAGTGGGCTCGGGCACTGGAACGCGCATTGTCAAAATCGGGCAAAGAAAAGCTGTTTTACGTGCTTCAGCGCTATTATAAGCCGACAAAAAAAGCGCACCGGATTTTTGACGATGCCGGGCTTGCCGTTCCCGCAAGCGGGCGAGTGCGCATTTGTCCCTATTACTTCGTCGTTCCCGACGAAAAAACGCGGGAACGCGCGGAGCTCGGCGGCGCACTGTGCACATTTTGTCCGCCCGACAAAAAAATCATCCACGGCATGAGCGACGCGATTCTGATGCCCTGCGGAAGGACCTCCTGAATTCTTTGCCGGCACGAAATCCGACGCGGAAAATGCCCCCCCCCGAGCCCCCCAAAAACGCACGTTTTACGCGCCTCTTTAAACGTATTTCCCCATTGACGAAAAAAGTTTCAAAAACAGTTTTGTCAGATACGCATTCCCGCCGTCGGACAGGAAGAAGATGTTCCGACGTTCGAGCTCGTCTTTGCTTTTCCCCGACCAAAGCAAGTTATTGAAAGGCGTTTCACTCAAGATAACGCTTTCGAGAATCAAATCGTCTCCGCTCTCGGCTTTGATTGTGTTTTGGAGGTTTTTAATTTCGGCGAAGAAATTCAATTTCGGGCTGTCAATTTTCAGATTTCTCAAACCTTTAGGATCAACGAAAGCCAAAAGCTGCTTTCCGGACACTTTGTCCGTTATCCACAACAGAAAGTCCGGATAAAAATTCCCTGCCTGCGCAAAACCGATGCCTTGCGATTTGCTCGCCGCGTTTCTCAACAAATAGAAGTCGATATTTTCGAAATAATGCGCGTTCGCGGGATCCTCGTAAAAACGTGTTAGGTCCGCGATAAATTGATATTCGCTCGGCGCATCAAGCGAAAGAGGCTTCATCTTAAACGGGAGTTGCGTTCCCGTCGTTGCTTTATAAAGCAAGGGGAAATACAGATGCCGATCAAAAGCAATCGCGACAAAATCGTTGTCTGACCAGCGGTTGAACTCTGCGGGAACGGCATTTTCCTCAACGAGTTTTTTCAGCTCGCTCAAACGTGTTTGCCACGTGTTTCCGTTCAAAGAATCCGTCGAAATTTCAAAAACATATTCCTTGGGAATTCCCGCCGCATCTTCCGACAGAATCCTTGTCGTCATGTGCTTGCTTTCGTAGCAGGATTGAGATGCCTTGTAAAATTTGTCCGTATAGTTGAAAAGCAATTTTTCAAAGATCGCTTCGATCCGGGCTAACTTTTTAAACGAGTCAAATTTCACATCGTCTTCTCGTGTTTCGAGTCGATACCAATCGTTATTTTTCGAACAAAATTCCACAATCTGTTCTTTGCTCAGCTCCAAATTCCGATAGCCTTGTTGCGCCTTGTAATTCATCAGACGACGATAAATTTTATCCCAGTCAAAAAACGGGAACGCCGCAAAATCCAACTTGGCTTCAGGAATCGAAATTGCATTTGCCGCACCTCCGTCTGCCTGCAGTGAGAGAATGCTTTGCACGAATGAGAAATCGCAGTATTCCGCAACCGGAATCTTTATTCTTTTTTTATCCTGTTCGGAAATTTTAAAAAGTGAAATCGTTTCTTTCGCACGGAAGCCGTTTTTCTGGTTCAGGTGATAGCCGTCCCGCACACAAAGTGTTTTCAGCACTACGTTTTTCGGGAAATTTCGGCGCGGCGAAAAACGAAGTTCGAGAATGTCCTTCTCCGGATTCACGCCTTCTTCTTTCAAATAATTCTTAAACGCATCCATGTATTTTGAATTCACGCCGAAAATGTTCAGCGTTTCCAACTTTAACAGAAAATCCGCGTTCCCGCGCTGATCCGGCGTGCTGCGCTTCAACGAAAAATTTTCGCCCTTCAGGCGCACGCCGCGTCCGAAAAGCTGAATAATCTGCGTCCCTTCGCTCACGCCGACATTCAGCAAGCCCATTGTCGAAACGCGCCACGAGCTCCAACCTTCCGTAAATTTTTTAGAACCTATCAAAAACGAAATCGGAGAATCCTTTTCGTTAATTCTATCAAATTGGGATTCCGCAAACGCGTCCGACGGCTCGACATCCAAGCCGTTCACGTCTTTTAAATTCTTCAACAAATCCCCGTCTCCGACGTTAATCACGCCGAACGGGTTTTGCGACGTTCCCGCAAAAAGCAAAATTTCCTCTTTCGTCGGTCTCACTTTTAAGCGCGCAGACACTTCCGCATTAAAAAGCTTTTTCAGCATCGCGGCATAGGCGCTTTCGCCCGTTTCCCCGGCAGTTTTTAACGCCAAAAACGCCTGACCGAAAACATTGCGCCCGTTCCTGTCGGTCAACACATTTTCATTGTTTATCAAACGGGAAAAAAGGCTCTCACACCAATTCTTTTGAGTCAGGACTTTTGCAAGAAACGTTAAAACCGCCGCCACGTCGGAATTTTCCGCATTCACTTTATTTCCGACAAAAACGCATAGCGGATTCTCGATGCCGAAGCGCTCTGTCTCTCCGGGATTTTCGTCAAAAAATTTTCGCTGTTGGTAAAACGACAGCAGGCTTGCACCCAAATACGCGTCGAGTTGGGTCGCGTTCCCGTCGGCGGGCATATTCAAAATATTCCATTCCTTCCCGTAGTTGTCTTCGTAGAAGAATTTGTAGGAATAATCGAAAAGAATATTCTTGGAATAAAGTTCCCGCAATTCGTCGTCCGCTTTCCCGCCTTTGACAACCGCTTGCCCGAAGGTTGCCGAGTATTCGAAGGAAAACCCGTCACGGCAAATCTGCTCGCGCACACGCCGCCGCTCGCCGTTGCTTTTGCTTGATCCGTTGTGCCCTTCGTCCACAAGCACCAAATTATCGCCTTCAAAACTTTCCGCCATCAGCGATTTATCGCCCTTGTTTTTCGAGCTCACATCACTGATAAGTTTTCCCGCATCAACAACGTGGACGCCCGCCGCATAGCTTGTCAGCTCGCCTTCGCGCAATTCCGCGGCGAAGAATCCCGAAGCCTCCAGCTCAGACAAGTGTTGACGTGTCAACCCCTCGTTCGGCGTGAGCACGATAATTTTCGACGGTTTTTGCTTCGCGTAATGTAAATACTGGCGAATATTCACGTGCATCAGAAGCGTCTTTCCCGCGCCCGTCGCCATCCAGTAGGAAACTTTGTTCAAGCCGCTTTCCTCCACCGGAGAAATCTTCGGCAACTTGTCGCGAGTTGCGTTAAACTTCGCGACTTCGGCGTTCAGCTCCGCGAGCAATTCCAATTTCCGATTGAAGAAACAATCCAAATAAAGCTCCGTCATCAGAAGCGAAAGCCACTGAAAATACTTCATTCGCAAAACGCTCCCGCTCGCAGCATTGCGTTTTTCGGTAATCGCATTCCAGTGTCCGACGATGTTGCGGTCGTATTCCGCAAATTTTTCTACGGGAACACGCCCCAAATTGAAAAGCGTTCCCGCGGTCAGTTCGTTGAAAAAATACGTCTGTCCGTTTTCCGGATCGATGCCCTCCAAGCGTTCCCTCGAGATAGCCGCACGGATACGCGCGAAACTTCCGTCCGCAAAAAAGCGCATCGCCCATTTTGCCAAAATCAGCGTTTCGTGAAAATTTGCTACCGAAAGTTTTGTTGCCATGGATTTTTAGAGGAGAAGCGACATTCCTGTCGCTTAAAGGTGTTTTTGGGGATTTTTATGATTTCTTGTTCGGTTCGGATTTTCGCGTTCCCGCGAGCGTCACAGGATTTGAAGCGACAGGAATGTCGCTTCTCCCATTATTCTTCGAACATTTTTTTCAGGAATTCGTCTTCGATTTGAAGGACTTTCTTCCGCTTTTCATTTCCGTCCGTGCCGACGGAAATGTTTTCCACCGCATGGTCACCGTTCACGTAATAAACCGCATATTCCGAATCGTTTGTGTTCGCACCTATGGTTTTCAGCTTTTTATTTAACTCGGCATTGTCGATTTTTTCGCAGTCGCGCCAGAAGATGAGCGCTTCCTCGCCGTTCGGCAAAACGCCTACGATTTTCACGAAACCGCGTTCCCGCTGAGAATCAATGTTTTTCACCTGCAAGCCGATGAGGTAATTAAACGTTTCTACCAAATCAATCGGCGTTTTCACGGTTGCGCCCGACGAGTCCGCCGCGATGTCCAGCGCGTAGTCAAACGGTTTTCGGAAATCGTCCGTCGAAAGCAACGAGCCGCGCGATTCCGTGTCGAGCATGTAGTTGAGCAAATACTCATCGCGCAAAAGCGCGGGAACGGCGCCCGCCTCCGACAGTTGCAGATTGTTCAGCGTGTCTTCGTAGCTTTCGAGCGTCAGATATTTGAAACAATGCGAAACGCCCTTGTCCGAGTCGAGCGGCTTGCCGTCTTTCCAATTCGGCGAGTAAACCACCTTTTCGATGCGCGGCTTGAGCACCGTTTCAAAATGCTCGCCCATTTCCACCAAAATGTATTTGCGCTTCCCGCCGTCCTCGCGATTCAAATTAATCACCGCGTGCCCCGTCGTTCCCGAACCAGCAAAGTAGTCGAGTATGGTGTTTGCACAATTCATACGTAAGAACTGAGCAACCGTGTAAATACTTTTAGGTGTCGCCTTTGAAATTATCCTAAGCGTTTCTCCTGAAAACATTCCTTTCAAGAGTTCCGTTCCATACTCGGGATTTGCATAAACTGCATCAGTCCAGCAAGTCTTAGGAATTTCATCTTCGAAATCCGGAGTATAAATCGTTTCTCCTCTTACAAAATAAGACGAACATTCAAGCGAGACTCGTGGAAATTCTCTTTGCCAAACAAGAAGTGTCCCATCTTCTTTTCGAGGCAGAACAACCGAATAGCCTTCGTTCTTATATTTTTCACAAAGCGATTGAACAAACTCATCGTCAAATTTCTTTTCCTTGGAATTGTAAATCTTGCTGTATTCGGATGTTGTAATCGTTGAAACCACATCGTCCTTAATTAACATCGGAAAGAATCGCAACGGTCGTTCCTCTCTGCGGGAATTTGTTCCTGTTCGCTTCAAAGGAACTCCTTTTTGCTTTTCCGATTTCTTCTTTTTTAATTTTTTGACGCGAAGAGTATCGATTGCACTTATATTCTTTGCATGGATGATGTGATAATCAGAAATCGGATTTGAAAAGTCATCCGTTCGCCCTTGCGGGTTGCAAATAATTGAAATTGAAGAAATGTAGTTCTCTTCTCCAAAAACAATATTTCCGATGTGAATTAAATTTCTAAATTCAACTTCATCAATTGCTTGAGCAACAATACCGTCATTACTTAATAAATTTTTAGAGGTCGAGAGTCGCCCCTCCAACAGAGAACACCATGTGCTATGTCTGTATCCGTTCTTATACAAAATCGGAGAACTGTCCGTATTATACGGCGGATCGATGTAGATGCATTTGATTTTTTCGTGGTAGCGTTCCCGCAGGAAATTGAGGGCTTGGAAGTTTTCGGAGCGGATGAGAAGACCGTCGCAAGCGTCGTCGAGGTCTGAAATTCCGGCGAGGAGTTTTTCCTTAAATTCCTGCGGGAAGAATTTGGTATCAACCATGCGGGAATCGAATTTCGCGCCGATTTCCGCAGATTCGTTTTCGGGGAATAATTCACTTTCTCCGCGCGCCTCTGCGTTTTCTGCGAGAACGCCATTTCCGAGCTCCGGAAAGCCCAGCTTTTCCCATTCGGCGAGCTGGGCTCCGTTGGCGAAAATTTCGTCGTGAAGCTCCGCGGGAACGCGGTCGAGCGTGATGCAATAATCGGCGCGCACGACAAACTTCTTTTTCAGCCAAAGCTTTTTCTGAAAGTTTTCGAGTTGAGCCATGAAGTCGATCAGCTCGAGCGCGACGATGCGGACGGTTTGAATTTGGCGTAAGCCGGATTCGATTTGGCGAAATGCTTCGGCGTGCTGAATGTCGTCGAGGTGAAGCATTTCGTTTTTGATGTAAAAATCAAGTTCCCGCGTAAGAAAGGTTTTCAAATCCTTGTGGATGAAATAATCGGACGAATTTTTCGCCATGTAGCGCGTGAGTTCTTTTTCGAGGCGTTTTTTGTCGGCTCCTTTCGTTATTTCAAGCTGTTGACCGAATTTTTGCCGGAGCTGTTTTTCGTCGAGCTTGGCGGCGATTTTTTCGGACGCTTCATTTAAAAAATCTTTCTGTTTCGTGCCTTTCGGGAATTTCAAATATTGGAAATAGATGAAAAGCTCGCCGTCCTTTTCTTCGAGGAAATCGGCGGGAAACTCGTCTGCGGGAACGGGGGCGGCGTTGTCCGTTTCGCTTTCGTCGGCATCGTCGCTCGTTTCCGGTGCGGCGGGAACGTTTTCCGGATTCCAAAGGACGAAACAGCGGACGGCGTCATTGTCCTTAATGTTGTCCTTCGCGGTATCGGCTTTAACGAGTTTGAAGCGGACGCGGGAGCCGCCGGGGAGTTTGAAATCGTAATTCGTAAAATTTTCGCCGGACTTGGTGTAATACTGGTCGGCGTTTGCCCAGTGGAGTTTGACTTCTTCTCCGGCGTAGGGAACGGCGTAAACGTCGCCTTTGTAGCGGCGTTTAGAAATAAAGTCGCCGTTGTCGTAGTAGCGGGAAAAGAACGTGAGCAAATGCGAGTAAACGACGGATTCGGAATCGGCGGAAGCGTTTGCGAGCGCGGCGAGTTTTTCGCGAATTTCCTTAACCTTCGGAGAGTCGCATTCGGAAATTCCGGCGGCACGCGCTCCCGCGAGAGCTTCGTTTAGCCGTGATTCGAGTTCGGATTTTTCCGCAAAGGCATTTCCTGCAAGCGCGTTGCGGACTTTGGAGGCGAGGCTGTTGTTCAGGAAATCGTCGATTTGCTTGGCGCGGGCATTGAGAATGCGGTAAATCCCGAAATCGAGGTCTTGCTTGTCGATTTGGAAAATCTCGCGGAGCTTGGTTTTCAGGTCGTTAAACTTGGAGGACATAGGGAAAAGTTTGGTTGGAGCGGTTGATTCTACGGGCGGGAGCGTCAGACAACGCGCCAGCGAAGTGTGAAAAGGATTTCGGATCTTGTTTTTTGGGAAAGCTTGCGTCTAAGCGCAGCAAGCAGTTTTTCGGACTCTTCAATCGCCTCATCCTGAACATCAAAAATTTCGCGGCGGGCACGGTTGAGCTCCCGATCGACTTTGTTTTTCTCGGTTAAAATTCGTTCTTGTTCGTCGATTGTTTCCGCAAGAGCACAACGGCGGGAAAGTTCTTTTTTCTTATCGACGATCCGTTGAATTCTTTCCTGCGCGACGGCTATTATGTCCTCGCTTCGGCGCTCGATTTTTTCGGATGCGGCTTTGAACAGTTCGTTATTCTTTATCGCATTTTTTTCGGTTGTCGCCTTTGCGAATTGAGCCGAATTTGAGATGAGTTTTTCGTTTAAATTTTCGGGAACGTTTTCGGCGGGAACGCTGATTCCCAAGACGCGGAAAAGTTTTTCGGCAACTTCGTGCTCTATCGACGTTCCGTTGTCGTCGACGCAGGAAAAAAGTAAAAATTCCTGCCGGTTCAAACCTTCTATGCACAGGCGGTTTAAGAGCAGATAGCCGGATTTTCCTTTGAGTTTCTCGACATCGACGATGCGAACCGGAGAATCGGAGATATTGAATCGGATTTCGGCGTAATCTGTTGCGAGATTTTTTCCGACTTCGAGGATTTTTTCTCCCAAGAGCGAATTCGGGCGATACGGAATCCCGAGAGATTCTTCTGTTTTGTTGAAAGAATAGATTCCGCCGGCAGGGATGTCCGGAAACGGAGACGATTTGAGTTCGAAGCAGAGCTTTTCGTCGTTAAAAACGGCGTGTTCCCGCAAAATAAATTTCGTCAGATTCCAAAATTGAAACGCGGCGTTTTCTACGAAAAGTTTAATGCTATCGAAATCACCGTTGAGACGGGCGAGCACGGAAGCATCGAGATTTTCGAGAATCGCCGTTTGCGTTTGCGCCATTTGCTCGGCAATTTTCTCGGACATTTCGTTTTGAAGTTGCTCAAACGCCGCATTGATTTCGTCGGCGCTTCGACATTTTTGGAGGATTTCGTAAATGCGGCGTTCGAGAGAAATTCCGCCTTCGTCGAGCATGCCGAGCACATCGTTGGAGGCTCCGAAAACGCCGTTGAAGAGCTTCAGCTTTTCGTTGAGCAAATCGAAAACGCGAACGTCGGCGGCATTGCGCGTGTTGAGAAAATTGACGACGATGACATCGAATTTTTGTCCGTAGCGATGACAACGACCGATGCGCTGTTCAACGCGTTGCGGATTCCAAGGCAAGTCGTAATTGACAATCATTGAGCAGAATTGAAGATTCAAGCCTTCCGCGCCCGCCTCCGTCGCGATGAGGATTTTTGCGCGGGAACGAAAATGCTCGATAAGCGCGTGCCGAAATGCGACGGCTTTTCCTGCCGTTTTTGCATCTTCCGGATGTTCTCGGCAAAAATTTTCGTAGATTTCACGTTCCCGCGCGCCGGTGTTATTTCCGGAAAAACAAACGGTTTCGCCCGCGTATCCGTTTGCTTCGAGAAAACTTTGAAGTGCAAACATCGAACGGCGCGACTCCGTAAATATAACGGCTTTTTGCTCGGCTCCGAGTTCTGCGAGTTTTCCCCAGCCCTGTTTCAATGCGAGAAGTAAATTCTGCGCCTTGCTTTCCGTTCCGATTGCCTGAAGTTTTGAGATGAACCCGCGAACCGACGCGATTTCCGCATTCAGGCGTTCGAGATCAATTTTCGGCGCGGCGGGAACGGCAGACGGAGCTTGGTCGCTCTGCGCGTCGTCGTCTTCGTCTTCTTCGAGCAAATCGAGAAGCTCGACCTCGTCTTCGAGAATCTGCCGGAGTGAGTCGTCGTCATTCGGTTTATTCTCCGTTTTCAGCGATTCCAAACGGATAAGGATTTTCTCCAAGGTTCCGAGAAGAGCCGCGCCGGATGAAGCAAGCAACTTGCGAACGACCATGACCAGAAGGCGACGTTGCTTTGCGGGGAAAGCATAGCTCGACTCATCTTGCAGGTAACGGGACAAATCCTCGTAAAGACGAAATTCGGTATCGGTGGACTCAAAGGAAACGGTAAGCGGAAAGCGATCCGTATAGCGCACGAATGCGAGAACATCTTTGCGCAATGTGCGCGTGCAAAAATCGGCAAGGCGTTCCCGCAATGCGTCGAGGTTGCCGCCGGCATTCATAAAACGCGTGCGAAACGTAGCGAAATCGCCGCCGAACAAATCCTCGTCTATTAACGTCGCAACACCGTAAAGCTCGGAAAGCGAATTCTGGAGCGGTGTCGCTGAGAGCAAAAGCTTCTTTCTTCCCGCTAACGCCCGCCGCAAAGTTTGCCCGACTTTGTTGCTTTCGCGATGGCTGTTTTTCAGTTTATGACATTCGTCTATACAGACCGCATCCCAGGCGGTCTCGCGAAGCCAATCCTCTTGTTTCGCAGCAAAATGATAAGACAGAATTTTCACGCCGGGCACGGATTGCGGCGTTTTCCCTTCCCGCGCCAAATCCCGCAGACGCTTTGCGTCCAATATTTCTGCAGGAAGATTAAATTTTTCCTGAAGCTCAAGTTGCCACTGCTTGCGGAGAGCCGCAGGGCAAATCACAAGAAGACTGCGCTGGCGTTCAGACCAAAGCTGGCATAAGACGAGTCCCGCCTCAATCGTCTTTCCCAAGCCCACCTCATCGGCAAGAAGGACGCCTTTTTTGCGGGAAGTGTTCAGCGCGAACAGTGCCGCCCGAACCTGATGCGGATTTAAATCGACCTTTGAGCTAAGAAGTGAACTTCGGAGATGTTCAAAATCATCATCGCACTTCCGCGTCAGCGCGTATGCATAGTATTTTGCATGAAATCGCGTTCCCGCGAAACTGTTACGCAGTAACGAGGGGGGGGGGGGTAAAAATGTCATATTTAATTCATGCATGGAGATTTTCCAAGCGACGAAATGTATTTGCTATGCGGATAACGAATCTAATAATCTGGCGCCCCGACCGAGAATCGAACTCGGATTAACGGTTTAGGAAACCGCGGTTCTATCCGTTGAACTACCGGGACAGGTAAAAAAAAACTCCGTTCAGCGTAAAATTTCCGCGCGGGAACGGAAAGCTTTATTTTTCGCGTTCCCGCAAAAAAAGATACCTCGTCGCCCTTAAAGAGCCTCTTCCGTTACGCGAAGTTCGCGGATGACGACGACCCGAATTTTTCCGGGATACATCAGCTCGTCTTCAATCGTCATGCGAATTCTTTGGGCAAGAATCCGTGTTTCGTTATCGTCAACCTCTTCGCTTGAAACAATCACGCGCACCTCGTGCCCCGCCTGAATTGCGAACGCGTCAATGACGCCGCCGAAACGACGGGCAATTTCCTCAAGGCTGCGAATGCGCTCCGCATAACCTTCCCGCGTGCTGGACCTCGCCCCCGGACGCGTTGCGGAAATGGAGTCTGCAAGCATGACGAGCGGACCGTAAATACTGGTGTGCCCGACTTCGCGGTGGTGGCTTTCGACGGCGTTTATGACTTCTGCCGACTCTCCAGCCTGCTTTAAAATACGGGCGCCGACGAGGGCATGAGCCGCTTCGTTTTCGGCATCAAGGGCTTTTCCGATATCGTGAAAAAGCCCGGCACGCGTGGCAAGGGAGACGCTAAGCCCGAGTTCCGAGGCGAAAATCCCGCAAAGCTGAGCCGTCTCGATGGAGTGCATCAGCGTATTCTGATTAATCGAAAGGCGAAAACGCAACTTCCCGAGCAACTCGAGGATGCGTTCGTCCACGTGAAATATTCCCAAGTCTTCACAGGTTTTTGCCCCGGTTTCGATTGCGTTCCCGAGGAGTTCGTCGTGGACCGATTTGACGAAATGTTCGATGCTCTGCGGGTGAATACGCCCGTCTCCGATCAGTCGGCGCAACGCAAGCGCGGCGACGCGGCGGCGGAACGGGTCAAAGCAGGAAACGAGAACGGAGCCCGGCGTATCGTCGATAATCAGCGTTGCGCCCGTTACCTGCTCGAAGCACTTAATATTGCGCCCTTCCCTGCCGATGAGGCGTCCCTTTGTTTCTTCCGACGGAATCGGCACCAGTTCCGACATTTCCTCTTCGTTGATGCGCGGAGCAATGCGTTGCATCGTATCGATAAGAATACGGCGGGCTTCTGCCGAAAATTCCTCCTCTGCCTTTTCGAGAATATCCTTTCGGATCTTTCGCGTATCTTCGCGGGCGTTTTCAACTTCGAGCGCAATCGCCGCCTCGCGCGCCTCCCGCCGGGAAAGATTCGCCGTTTCGAGAAGCTTGTTTTCGTAACGTTCCCGCAACGCCTCAAGCGCTTTTTTCTCGGCAGCAATAGCATCTTCTTCGCGGCGCAGGGCAACAAGACGCTCGTCGAGTTTTACGGAAAGTTCGGTTGTTCGCGCTTGAAGCTCGGTCGCTGCCTGCTCGATTTTTTGTGCGGCAATCTTGCGTTCTTCTATCACTTTCTCCGCTTCGGCGATGTGTTTCCGGGCGCTTTCCTCCGACTGAGAGCGAATGTCTCGGGCGGAGAGCTCCGCTTCGCGCTTTGCCATCTCAAGTTGCTGCTCGCGATGGCGGGCTTCCTGTTCATAGCCGCGCATTCTGCGAAGGCGTAAAAACATAAGAACGAAAATAACCGCGCTCAATACCGCGTAAACGATAAACGCCACCTCTTGCAAGTCGTTATTAATCACCGAAAACTGATTTTAAGAATTTATTGCCGAAAACGAAACGGGTTAAATTCTCTCACGGAAAGACGGGGAGGCGTCGCTAAGAAATGAAAACGCGAAAAATTTTTGTGTATAAAAAGAATCTGCGCAAGAAAAAATCTTCCGGGAGGAAAACATTGGACGAAAAAAACTGATAATTTCTCCGAATTCGCGTCCGCTCCCGCGTGAGGTCAAGCGGGAACGGAGAACCGTCGTCGCGTTGCCGAAAGCCGGGATTGTTCTCTAAGGCTCCCTGAAATCTCGCCTGCGGCAAACTCCGCATCATACGCGAACATTATTATTCTATCGGGACATATTCGGGGATTCCGGTTTTCTCCTGCTTTTCGTAACCATATAAACCCCTGAAAAAACGATGAGTGCCGCAAGCAACTTTTCCCATGAAAACCGGTCCTGCGCCAGAATAATGGCAAGCGCACAAGCGACAATCGGCTGGACGTAATTATACATGCTTGCCGTTGTCGGTCGGATATGGCGCACCGCCATAGGAATCAGCATATAGGCAAGAAACGTCGCACCGACGAGAACATACGCCATCGCCGCGAAAGTTTCGCCGTCCGGCGGAACCAAAAACATCCCGCCGGGGCGCAACATCGCGGGAACGGTAAACGGCAATACCTCCAATACCGCAAAGAGGAACATCCACTTCATCATTGTTACCGCCTGATATTTGACGGATAACGGCTTGGAAAACACGAAGTAAACGGCATAAATAAAGCTGCTCCCGAAGATGCAAAGATTGCCCGCAAGACTCGAAGACGCGTTCCCGCCGACCGTATTTGACAAAAGCACAAGCCAGACTGCGCCCGCCGCGCCCGTAAATACGCCGACCGCTTTCAGCCACGTAATCGGTTCCCGCAAAATGAAAGCGGCAAGCAACATGACAATAATCGGCGTTCCCGTGGTGATGACGGAGGCATCTATCGGAGACGTCATGCTTAGCCCCCAGATAAACAGCGTCTGATTTCCCGCCACACCGCACAGCGAACAGAGGAAAAGCACGCCGATTTCTTTTAACGAAAGCTTCTCTCGGGGCAGAAAAAGAGATATTCCCCAAAAGAGGATGCAGGCGGCGAGCATTCTCGCCAAGGTGTGAAACTCCGGCGTAAGCCGCTCCGCAAGCAACCACTTCGAAACCGCGTAATTGATTCCGAAAATCAGATTCGCCGTGAAAATCAGTAAATGCCCCTTTACGCGGTCGGACATAGGAAAAAAAAATCAAGAACGCCGAAGATTTATTCTCTTTTTTTTTCGGGCGGAAGAATCAGTTTCCGCCCCACTTGCCGCGATGAATTTTCTCCGGCTTCCACTTATCTTTGGGCTTCTCGCCGCCGGCGGGATCCGGATATCCGATCGCCAGAACCGCCATCGGAATAATCCCGTCGGGAATCCCGAGAAACGTAGCCGCGGCAGCCGCGCGTTCCTCCCGCGGGTAGAGTCCGCACCAGCAAGCGCCAAGCCCCAAGGCGTGAGCCGCAAGCAAGGCGTTTTGCGTCGCCGCCGAGCAGTCCTGTTGCCAGTAAAAGCCGTAATCCTCTGCGGGATCTCCGCATACAACAATCGCCGCCTGTGCCTGAGCCAACATTCGGGCATTCGGCAAAAATTCGACCATTGCGTCGAGGTCTGCTCGTTCCGAGACGATAACGAATTGCCACATCTGGCGATTACAGGCGGACGGTGCACTCATTGCCGCCCGGCAAATTGTTTCCAAATCGCGTTCCGCAACCGGCTTATCCGAAAAATGACGCACGGTGCAACGCGTCAGAATCACCTTTAAGGCTTCGTTCTTATCCATGACCCGATTTTACGCCTCGCGTTCCCGCAAATGCGATTAAAAACTAACGTGTTCTTTTGAGATTCCCCGAAGAAGAGGATCGGCAGACTTTCGACGATGCCGACAAAAAAAACGCGCCTCCGTAAAGAGCTTTTTGCTCTGCGGGAACGCGTTTTGTTTGAAACACAGCGGTTTAGCGCTGTGCCGAATAAGGATCGGCAGTCCACCAGTCGGCGGTGTTCTTAAACGGGGCTCCCTCTTTGTCCGCTTCCGTAAATTTTACGGGAACGTTAGCGTTTGCGGATGCGGAAAGGGCTTCAAGAGAGGGGAACCAAATCTCAAGGTTGTTGTTTCCGGAATCGCGAATTTCCAAAACCCCGCGAGCCCGGAGAAGCATCGGCCGGTTTTCGGAAACCTGAACGTTGTCGAGAACTTTCGCCCGCTTCGCGGCATCCGAGCCGTAACAATCCGTAATCGTGACGCGTTGCGGAATTCTCGAAATCAGCTGAAATTCGTAGCTTTGAGGATTCGCCGGAGACGGAGCGACGACCGCCGAAGCCGTCTCCGCCTCGTCCTTGCCGCCCATATTCAACACGGCAAAAATGCCGCCTATAACGACGACGGCAATAACCGCGCCCCACGCGATCAGACGGGTGCCTCCGGTGCGCAAAAGTTTTTCAAGGGAGAACCCGCCGGAGCGCTCCGAAAATACACTCGAGGAATCCATCCCGCTTGAGCTTGCCGAGGAACTTTCGGTGCGATGTCCTCCGCGATGCGGCAATCCGCCGTTAAAACTGAGATTTGTGCGAAATTCCGCAACGATGCGATCGGCATCCAGTTTGAGGTACTTCGCGTAAATGCGCAAAAATCCGACCTTATAAACGTCCGCCAGTTTGATTTTTTCCGGTTTGTTTTCTTCAAGTGCCGCTAAAAAATCACTGCGAATTTTCGTCGCTTCCGCCGCACTGCGAATATCGATGCCGAAATTTTTCCGAGCCTCCGTGAGGCGTTCTCCGATGTTAGCCATAATACGAGGGAATTAAATTCTCACGGGAACGTGCTGACAAATACTTTTTTCAAACGAGACGCAGGAATCTCCAAATTTCCTAAGCGACGACGGAATCGCCGCCGAAATACGGTTTTTCGGATGCTCCTTTGTCCATCGCGGAAATCAGCCTCTCGTTGAGCTCCTGCGCGGGATCGTGCCCCATTTCGCGCAACGTGTGCACCATGACGGCGACTTCGACGAGGCGAGCCATATCGCGCCCGGGGCGCACGGCGAGCTGAATTTTCGGAATACGCTTTCCCAAAACTTCAAATGCCTGTGTTTCCAGCCCGGTGCGTTCCTCCTCCATGCCGTCCTTCCAATGAACAAACGAAACGACGAAGTCGATGCGTTTCGAGCGACGAACGGAACGCACGCCGAACATGCTTGCGACGTTGATGATTCCGATTCCTCGGCATTCCATAAAGCCGTAGTTGAGTTCTTTCGAAGACCCGATAAGGGTGTTATCTCCGACAAGTTTCACCGTCACGTAATCGTCCGCAACCAGCAGATAGCCGCGTTCAATCAGTGCCAATGCGCATTCGCTTTTTCCGACTCCGCTCTCGCCGCGAATCAGAACCCCCTTCCCGCGCACCTCCATGAGCGTCCCGTGAATGTTGGTCTCCGGCGCAAAAACCTGGTCGAGCAACATCGTCGCCTCTGCCGTAAAATCCTTCGATTTCAGGCGGGAACGCAGGACGGGAACGCCGAAGGAATCTGCGAGGTCGATCATCGAGGGCGTCGGACGCAGTCCCCGCGAAACGATAATGCCGGGAATGCCCTTCGCAAAAATTTCTTCAAGCAAAACCATCTGCGTTTCCGGACGCAAGTCGCTCAGGTAGGAAATCTCCCCTGCCCCGAAAAGCTGAAGCCGGCGATTACCGAAATGCTTGAAATACCCCGTCAGGGCAAGCGCGGGGCGGTTCAGGGATTTTTCTCCGATAACGTTGTCCAAGCCCTTTTCCCCGGCGACCAGCTCTATCCCCAGGCGTTCCCGCGCACTTTCGTAAAAATCACGAACGGTAACCTTTCGCTGGCGATGGACGGTTTCGACGCGCTCCGCCTTAACTTCGTCGCCGCCGGTAAAATCGGAAGCGAAATCATCCAGCGGATCATTTTTCGAAAAAAAGCTGTCGGACATGGCACTCACAAAAATTAGCAACTCCCTCATCGATGGCAACGCGTTTTTAGCGCGCGTCGCGCAACGGGGGAAAACGAGAGAAAGATCAGGCAAGCGGCGGTTGAAGTTGCACCTTATCGTCGTTGCGGCGCGGCGTTCCCGGCTTCATATACTCTTCGGGAACCCTGTATTTTTTCTGCAACTCCTTGAGCTTTGCCTTGAGTTTCACCGTGATTTCCTCCGTGCCCGGTGTGCCGTAAATATTGTTCACTTCGGTCGGGTCGGCATTCAGATCAAAAAGCTCCCAACGGTCTTCCTTGTAAAAGTGAATGAGTTTCCAGTCCTGCGAACCGTCGGGCGTGCGGAAATTCACGCCGCAATGCCGCCGCACGCTGTGCTCTGCGGGATATTCGTAGTAGCAGTAGTAAAGCGAATCGCGCCAGGTCTCAACAGGCTTGTCCGTTTCCAGAAGCGCCTTGAAAGACTCTCCCTGCATTTCCTCGGGAACGTCTATTCCGCACATATCGAGAAAAGTGGGCGCAAAGTCGATGTTTTGCGTAAGCTGCCTGACTTTGTTGCCTTTTAAAATTCCGGGGCCGGACATCATCATCGGCATGCGGAAAGACTCCTCATACATGAAGCGTTTGTCAAACCAACCGTGCTCACCGAGATAAAACCCCTGGTCTGAGGCGTAGCAGACAACAGTATTCTCGTCGAGTCCGCTTTTTTTCAGGTAATCGAGCAACTCTCCGACACCGTCGTCCACGCCGCGAATCGTGGCGAGGTAGTCCTGCATGTAGCGCTGATAGGCCCAGCTTTGAAACTTTTGAAGCTTTTCCCTGTTTGCTTCGAGCCAAGCTGCATCGTTCCTGTGATTTCGCCATTCGTTAAACTCTGCTTCGGTGCAGATTTTCCGGTTGAAAAACTCCGTATTTTTGCCTTTGTAGGCATCGACAAACGCCTGATACTGAGCGTCGGACATTCGGGGCGGGAACATCCAGCGCGGGAACGACCGGCGGTCGCGCGACGGGAACAACTTGAGATCCGCCGCCCACCGCATCGTCCACAACAGGGACATATCCTGCTCCTTGGCGGCAGGGCGTCCCCGGTAATCATCAAAGAAATTGGACGGTTCCGGGAACGTTACGTTGTCGTAAAGGTTGTAATACTTTTCCTTGGGAATCCAGTTTCTGTGCGGTGCCTTATAATGCACCATGAAGAAGAACGGCTTGGACTTATCGCGCAGGTTCTCAAGCCAGTTAATGGCGCGGTCGGTAACGATTTCCGTCGAATAACCGTTGGCGATAATATGCCCTTCCGGTCCCTTGAAACGCCCGTTGATGTCTCCGCAAATCAGATCGGGATTGATGTAGTGTCCCTGCCCGATGAACACCTGCCACCAATCGAAGCCCGTCGGATCGCTCGGCAAATGAAGCTTCCCGATAATCCCGGTCTGGTAGCCGTTGGCATGAAACACCTTGGCGACATTGTTCTGGCGGTTGTCAAACGTGCCCCACTCGTTACTCATGTAGCCGTTGGCATGAGAGTGCTTTCCCGTCAGCACGCAGGCGCGAGAAGGACCGGAAATGGAATTCGCACAATAATTGCGCATAAGCAACGCACCGTTCTCGGCAATGCGATCGATGTTAGGCGTAGGCGCCAACTTCCCGATGGGATGTCCGTAGGCGGAAATTGCCTGAACGGCATGGTCATCGCTCATAATATAAATCACGTTGAGCGGTTTTTTTCCGGAGGGAGCTTCAGGCTGGGCCGCAGCATTGACACCGAAAACAGACACGGCAAGTGCCGCACAAAGCGGGAGGCAGGGGAGTTTATTCATGCCGCGCATTATGGGAAAGCTTCGCACCGCTGTCAACGTTCCCGCCCCCGAATGGGGGAAAATCTTCTTTGTCGCACTTTACGAAAAGGCAATCCGCTTAAAAACATCCGGTGCACTTTATGATGAGGCAACGCCGATACGCAATGCGGAGCAAAAAAAGAATCTTGCAAAAAACGCGGAGAAAAACCAAGATTTCGCCTCAGTTTTTTTTTCGGTCGCGTAGCTCAGTTGGTTAGAGCACAGCATTCACATTGCTGGGGTCACAGGTTCGAGTCCTGCCGCGACCACCATTTTTCGAAAGCCGCAACATTCCGTCAGCGGCTTTTTTTGTTTTTTTTTTCGGCGAGAAAACGCTCAATCTCCGACCTGCTCTTCAACGGGATCCATCGCAATAAGATATGCGATTGCCGAAACCGCTTCCCGAAAGTCGTATTCCGAGGAAACCGTCGCAGCTCGGGCTTCCGTGAGCGAGACTTGCGCGTCCGTGCGGTCAAGCGCGGAGGCTTTCCCGACGTTAAACTGCGCCGTCACGATGTCGAAATTTTCTTTCGCGGCGCTTTCGGAAAGGAGCGCAACTTCGTATTGTTTTCGGGCACGCGTAAGCGTAAGCACCGCCGTCGTCAGGCGAGCGTAAAGTTCCTGCTCGTAGGCTGCGACCTTGCTTCGGGCGACGCGGAGTTTTGCCACGGCATCCTCGATGGCGCGCAAATTGCGTCCTCCGTTGAACACGTTTTGCGAAATCTTTCCCACGCCGAGCAGATTCCAAATTTTCGGCATATCCAAATCCTCGCCTTCAAGCGTGGCGGAAAAATTCAATCCGACATCCGGGTACAAATCCGCAACGGTTTTGTCAACATGCGCGGACGCGGCTTTTTCCAAGGCGACAAGCGAGGCGAGCCCCGGTTCGCGTTCCCGCGCGATAAGCATGAGAGCGTCCGTATCCGGAGCGAACCAGCCCATAATGTTTCCGCCGAGCTCGTAGTCCGGAGACTCGGCAAACCCCAAGGCAAGATTCAGGTCTGCGCGAGCGGTCTTTACGTTATTGGCGATACTGATACTTTGGAGAACCGCGTTGTTGTAGTCCACCTCCGCTTTCGTGCAATCGTATTTCGTCCCCTTCCCTGCGTCGCGATAAGCGCGCATCTGCTCAAGATGCTCCTTGTATTGCGTTACCGACTGTTCGGCGACAACGTTCAGTTCAATATTGCGACGCAATTCGAAATAGGCTTTGCGCACGTTGTAGCGGACAAGATTTTCCGCCGAGAGCAAATCTTTTTCCGCCGAAAGCAGGTGCGCAACGGCCTGCTCAAGCTTCGCATCGGTTTTTCCGAAATCCCAAAGCAACAGATCCAAAGACAACCCGAGCTCGTTCCCGCCGGCGCCGTGAAAACTTTGTCCGCGTTTCGTCGCGTTGTCGGTTTTGCGGGAATACGCGGCAGACGCATCAAGCGTCGGCAGGTAATCCGCACGAATGTCTTTTACGGCAAGTCGAGCGGAAATCACGGCTTGCCGCGCCTGAAAAATCTTCGGGTTGGCGTCGAGGGCAATCTTTTCCAAGTCGGCGAGAGAAAGAGCAACTCCCGCCGGGAATCCGTACTCGTCAAAAGCGACCGTTCGCTCGCCCCGCAAACGGTTTTCCGGCTTCTGCGCCTCGCGTGCCTCGTCCACCGTCGTGCATGCCGTTCCCGCCATCAGCGTTCCCGCCGCCAACACTGTCCAAAGATTTTTTCTCATCAAAAAATTTTTCATTCTATTTTTCTTTCTTTTCTTCTTCCGGGGTGCCGTCGGGGAGATTGACGGTGCGGCGGCAATGCTCGCGCATGCGCTGAAAGAGCGAATAAAGCGCGGGAGCAAAAATAATACCGATGAGCGTTGCCACGAGCATTCCGGAAAATGTCGTTACGCCGATTGCGCGCCGCGACCCGGCCCCTGCGCCCGAAGCGATGACGAGCGGGAACACGCCGAAAAGGAACGACCACGCGGTCATCAGCACGGCGCGATAGCGTAAGGATGCGCCCAACAACGCCGCAGATTTAATTGAGTAGCCGGCTTCCCGGGATTGCTTGGAAAACTCTATCATGAGAATCGCGTTTTTCGCGGAGAGCCCGATAAGCATAACCAATCCGAGTTGTGCGTAAATTCCGAGCGGGAGCCCGCAAACGAGAAGCCCGATCAGCGCGCCGAGCGTAGGAATCGCCACCGTAAGCATCACGGGAACGGGAATCGTCCAGCTCTCGTATTGTGCGACGAGGAAGAGATAGGCAAAGAGCATCGCAAGCGTCATAATCAGCACGATTTGCCCCCGGTTTTGCCGTTCCTGATAACTCTGCCCCTTCCACTCGATATGGTAGCCGTCGGGCAACTTTATTTTTTCCAAAATCTCCATGACTTCGCCGCTTGTGTAACCTTCGGCGACCTGCACGGAAACATCCGCAGAAATCAGTTTGTTGAAGCGTTGAATCTCGGTCGGACCGACCGTAAAACGCAACTTGGCGAACGTGCTCAACGGCACCATATCGCCGGAATTACTCGCAACAAGAAGGCCGCGAATATCGTCCTGCGTCACGCGATAGGCTTTATCCGCCTGCATTTTGACGTAAAATGCATCTCCAGCGTAGTTAAAGTCGTTAATGTAAAATGAGGCGAGTTGGCTTTGTAAAGTGGAGAAAATCCTGTCCACGGGAACGCCGAGCGATTCCGCTTTTTCGCGATCGATGTCGAGAAAAAGTTGTGCGGTGTCGGCGTTGTAGGAAGAACTTGCACGGCGCACCTGCGGGAGTGCATTCAAGTCGGCAACAAGGTTTTTTACGACACCGGAAAGCGCCTCCGGCGAGACGTCGCCATCTCCGCAAAGCACGGCGGAAACACCGCCGACCGCACCCAATCCCATTATCGCCGGCGGTGTGAAAAACATGATGCGCGCTTCGGGAATGTCCGCCGTTGCTTCCTGTAAATTTGCGACGACGGCAGAGAGTTGCGTTTCCGGAGTCGTGCGCTCGGACCAATCGTGGAGGCGGATGTAGCCCATGGCAACGTGCTCGCCGTCGCTCCCGATACGGGAACGCCCCGGAATTGTCATCACGGCTTTCACGCCGGGAATGTCGGAAATGCGTTCGCGCACTTTTTGAAGCGTCGCTTCAGTTCGCGCAATCGTTGCGCCCGGTGCAAGCTCGATATTCATCGTAATTGAGCCCTTGTCCTCTTCCGGCAGGAAGGAGCCGGGGATTTTCCCCGAAAAATACCAAATTCCGACGAAAAACAGTGCCATGAAACCGATTGTCAGAGAGGCGCGACGCACCAAGCGAAGCACGAAGCCCAAGTAGATTTTTTTCGTCCCGTCCAAAAAGGCGTTAATCGGACGAAAAACGGGCGAGACACGCGGCTTCGGCGGACGCATAATCAGCGCACAAAGAGCCGGACTGAGCGTAAGTGCGACGACCGTAGAAAGCGTCAGCGCGATGCACATCGTTACCGAAAACTGCATATAGATACGCCCGACCATTCCGCCGTAAAACGCAAGCGGAACGTAGCAGGCGATTGTAACAAGCGTTGTCGCGATAATCGCGCCCGTGATTTGCGACATACTTTTTACTGCCGCATCCTTCGCGGAAAGGCGTTCCCGCGACATCAGCGACTGGCAGTTTTCGACCACGACAATCGCATCGTCCACAAGCGAACCGATAACGAGAATCAAACCGAACATCGTCAGCACATTCACGCTGTAATCCAACAAATACATGAACGTAAACGTCCCTACGAGTGCAACGGGTATTGCGATCGCGGGAACAAGCGTCGCCCGCCAATCCTGCAAAAACACATACGTAACGAACACGACAAGCAGAAGAGCGACAATGATGGTTTCGACAATTTCCTTGAGGGAAACGACGATGAACTGCGTCGGATCATACGAAACATCATAACTTACGCCCGGCGGAAAACGTTCCGACATTTCGTCGAGCACGGCTCTTACTTTTTTCACCGTCGCAAGAGCGTTGGAATCGCTGTTGCGGAAAATCGCCATCCCGACGGATTCTCTCCCGTTAAAATTCCCGCGACCGGCATACGTTTTGGCTCCGAGTTCGATGCGCGCCACGTCTTTGAGCCGAAGGACGCTCCCGTCGGATGCCGTGCGCACAATAATGTCTCCGAATTCGTCGGCATCCTTCAATCGCCCGTGAACGTTGATTTTGAATTGGAGAAAATCATTCCCCTGCTCCGATCCGAGCGTTCCCGCGGCAGCCTGAATATTCTGAGATTCTACGGCAGAGGCAATATCTCCGGTAGAAAGCCCGAGCCCGGCAAGGCGGACGGGATCGAGCCAAATGCGCATGGAATAGACATCTCCGCCCATCGCGTCCGCAGAGGAAACGCCGTCCACGCGGGAAACGGCATCCGCAACCGTAGTCGAAATATAATTACTGAGTTGCATCGTGTCCATCGACGTTCCGTCCGTCGTGAACGCGAACATGGCAAGAATATCGTTGCTCCGCTTGCGCACCTGAACACCGGTGCGTTGCACCTCTGACGGCAATTTTCGTTCCGCCTGCTTGATGGCGTTTTGAACGTTGACCATCGCAATGTCGTCGTTCACGCCGGTTTTGAACGAAATCGAGCACGAATATTGTCCGTCGTTGCTGCAGGCGGACGAGAAGTAAAGCATATCTTCAACGCCGTTGATGACGGCATCGAGCGGCGTGGCAATAACGTCTCGAACGGTTTCCGCGCTTGCCCCCGTATAGCTCGCGGAAACGCGAATACTCGGCGGAGCGATTTCCGGATACTCCTCGACGGGAAGACGCATCAGACAAATCAGCCCGGCGAGAAAAATCACCAAGCTGACCACCGCCGCAAGCCGCGGGCGTTCAATAAAAATTTTGGAAAACATCGAATTTTTTTAGAAAAATTAAATGAACAAGTAGTAAGTGAATAACGAATAATGAATAGTGAATAATTCATTGTTCAAAATTTTTGCCTCCGGCAAAAATCTTAGCACTGCGTTATTCATTACTCGCTGTTCACTATTCGCTAACTTTGACTTTTCTTCCGGGAAGCGCCTTGTGCGTGCCGTCGGTAACGATACGTTCTCCCGGCTTCAATCCGCTTCTGACAAATTGAAGATTTTCCGTCGTCTGCGCGAGCTCGACATCCCGGCGGGAAACTCTGTTTTCCGCATCAAGCACGTAAACATAAGCGCTCTTCGCGTCATACATCACGGCGGAGGGAATAACGGCGGGCATCTTCGTTCCCGCACAACGCTCAAGCACAACTGCAACCGTGCTTCCGGGGACAAGCTTAGAGGCGGGATTCGGAAATTTTGCATAGATTTGCACAGCGTCCGTGTTTTCGTTCGCCGTATTATCGATAAAATCAAGCTCGCCGTCGCTTTCGTATTTTTTCCCGTCGGCGAGAAGAAGAGAAATCCTGCTTTGCTCGCGCAATGTTTTTTCGTCTCCGAAAATCGAAAGAAAATCGCGATTACTCAGTGCGAAACGAACCCGCACGGGGTCGAACTGAACGACTGTCGTCAGCGTTCCCGAAGACGGAGTAACATAACTCCCCGCGGGAACGGCGTTGACGCCGATACGCCCGTCTGCCGGCGCGTAAATGCGCGTGTTTTTCAAATCGTCCAGCGCGACGATTAAGTCCGCTTCCGCCGCCGAATACAACGCCTTGTTCGCCTCATATTCGCTGCGTGCGCTTTCGAGTTCGTCCTGCGTCGAAACCTCTTTTTCAAAAAGTTGCTGCGTGCGCTCGAAGTTTGCCTTGGAATATGCCACGCGAGCGCGGTATTCCGCAATTTTCGCCTCCGCGCTCTTGCGTGCCGCGATGTAGCGAATGTCGTCCAACCGGTAAAGCATCTGCCCTCTCCGGACAAAATCCCCTTCCTTGAATGCGACTTCAAGCAAATCGCCGGAAACACGCGAAGTAACGGCAATGCTCGAAGGCGAAACGACGCGCCCGGGATAACGCCGCGAGACGATGTTTTCCGCTTCCCGCACCGTTCCCGCGGCGACCAATTCCGGTTTTTCCGCGGCAACGGTATCCTGCGCCCACGCGGGCGTTCCCGCAAAAACCGCGGCAAACAAGCTAAAGACTAAAGCCGATTTCGTTTTCATAAAAATTGGGGGAATCCTAAAAAAACCGCCTCTCAAACGCAAAATTGAAATTCACCCGGGAGATTCGCCGCATGACAAAAGCCCCCGGAGGAAAAGCAGGAATCGATTCGCCTCGCCCTGCAATGAGGGCATCACATAAAAAAACATCCCCGCTCGGCGTAATTTTTTATCGAGGATTCACGGCAATACGGCATACAAAAAAAAAGGCTCTTGACGAAACAGCCCTCCGATGATTTGATTTCTTCAACATTTTTTTTTGGGGGCGTAGCTCATCTGGTAGAGCGCGACATTCGCATTGTCGAGGTAGTGAGTTCGAGTCTCATCGTCTCCACCAATTTTATGCCAAAATCGCCTGTAAGCCGCATAAAC
>CAZPYE010000018.1:17271-26105 GCA_964590115.1 uncultured Enterobacteriaceae bacterium | reverse complement strand
TATATTGCGGACGGCCCGAGCGACGTTCCCGTGTTTTCCGTCGTGCGCAAGGGCGGCGGGTTCGCTTACGCGGTTTATTCGGAAAACAAACGCGCCGAGCGCCGGCAGAACGACACTTTGCAGGAAAGCAAACGCGTGAACGGCTACGGACCGAACGATTATCGCGATACACAATTTACGTTCGATTGGCTCTGCATGCGTATCGAGGATATGATTGCACGCATCGACAAGGCGCGCAATTTTGCCGTTGAGTCCAACGTCGCTCAGCCTCCGCGCCATTTGCACGAGCGTCCGTCTTTCGGCGGGAACGCCCGCGCCTCCGCGCCGTCCGTGAATCCGTTGGAGGATTCGAATGCGTCCCCCGAACAACCCTCTTTGCTTTAAAAAATAATGGCGAATCCCAAGAATACACGTTCCGCAAAGCGCGGGAACGCCGGAACCTCGCCGTCCCGGGGAAAAACTCCGCCCCCGACGCCTTCCGGCAATTTTAACAGCACGACGCATCCCATTCTCTTTTTGTTGACGCTGATAATCGGGCTGTTGCTGCTCGCCTCGCTGATGCTTTTTGAAAACGGACAGCCCTTTTTCGGAGACGGGAATCCTCCTCTCTGGGGAGAACGGGGCTGGCTTCAGGATTTGGCGATAACGACGGAGGCGGATCTTTCTAATCCTCTGGGAAAGCTCGGGGCGACCGTTGCCGTCATCGCCTTTTATATGTTCGGGCTGGCGTCGTTCATGTTCCCGGTTTTCCTGTTCCTGTTCGCTTATTACATGGCGCGTTTCCGTGCGGATATTTCGTTTTCGTGGAAAACGTTTCTGATGTTTTTGGCGCTTTGCTCCGGAGCGACGCTACTCGAAGTTTTTCCGAAGGATTTAATCGGCTTCGATCCGTCGGCGGACGTGCCTCATCCGTATATGCCGAGTGTTTGCGGACCCGGGGGATGGTTCGGGAAAGTTCTGTTTAACGATGTCTTCTATCCGTTTATCGGGGTGGTCGGCTCTGTGGTGCTTGTCATCTGCGTGTATGTTTTTTGCGTCCTCGGGCTGATTGTTTCGGCTCCGCAAAAAACGATAGCGAACCTCGTGAACCGTTTCATCGAAAGCGTAAAGAGATATTTCGAAAAACGACGGCAGTGGAAGGAACATCAAAAAAAACAAACCGACGCTCAGCGGCGCGCGTATATCGATGCGCAGGAAAAATTGATTAGAAACCGGAAAGCGACGGAAAACGCCGAGCGCGGGGAAATGCCTGCGAACGATACCGAAGACGAGGAGATTGACGAAAATGCTGCCGGCGTTCCCGCCGAATTCGACGGTGCCGAAACCGAGGACGAAGATTTCTCTTCCGTTCCCGTGGACGAAGATGCAATTCCCGAGGAAACCGCTCTCGTGCTCGAAGAGTTGCCTTCCGACGCGACGCTGACCCCGATCGACTTTGACGCCGAGGCGGAGCGTATCGGTGAAGAAGAGAACGATTCCGAAAATGAGCCCGAAGCCTCCGGCATCGCAGAGCCGCCTTCAAATCTGACGCACGCTGCGGGAACGATTGACGTCGTCGCCGCCGAAACGCTCGAGCGGGCGGAAGATGCGAGCGTTTTCCCCGAGCGCGGAAATTATGTGTTCCCGCCGCTTGATTTGCTCGCCGCCCCCAGAGCGGATGCCTCCGCACAAAACGAGGATTACGAAGCGCGCGGGCAGGAGATTATTCGCGTCCTTTCGGAGTTTAACTGCTCCGCAAGCATGCAGTCCGCAAAAGTCGGACCGACGATTACCCGCTACGAAATCGTTCCCGGCGCAGGCGTGAAGGCGGAGCGCATTCTCAATTTCCAAACCAACGTCGCAATGGCGTTGCACGTGCAGTCGGCGCGTCTCGCGCCCGTGCCCGAAAACGGCACAATCGGAATTGAAGTTCCGAATAAAAAAGCAACGCCGGTGCTCATTCGCGAAGTGCTTGAATCTAAGGCATGGCACGAAAACAGAATGGAAATTCCCGCCGTTCTCGGAAAGGACGTTACGGGAAAGCCCGTGCTGATCGACCTCGCAAAAATGCCGCACGGGCTCATCGCAGGATCGTCCGGATCGGGGAAATCGGTTTGCCTCAACGGGATTATTACCTCGATTCTCTATCACTCCGCGCCGGAAGATGTGCGCCTCGTGATGATTGACCCGAAAGTCGTCGAACTTCAGGTTTATAACGATGCGCCGCATATGCTTATTCCCGTCATTACGGACATGAAACGCGCTCCCGGCGCGCTCAAATGGCTGATTGACGAAATGGAGCGGCGTTACCTGCTTTTGCAGGAAGCGGGCGTGCGCAACATCGTCGGCTACAACGCAAAAATCGAAAAGGACAAGGCGGAGGCGGCCCGACTCGCCGAACTCGCCGCCGCATCCGAAAACGAAAACGCGTTTGAAGGCGTTCAGAACCTCTCTTCCGAAAACGGCAATGACGGGAACGCCGCCGTTCCCGCGAGCATTTCCGTGCCGCGCGACGAAGGCGTGCTCGACGAGCTTCGGGGAAAGAAAAAGATGTCCTACATCGTTTGCGTTATCGACGAGTTCGCCGATATCATGGCTCAAAACGCAGCGGAAATCGAAACCGGGGTCGCACGCCTCACGGCAAAAGCACGCGCGGCGGGAATTCACCTGATTCTCGCAACGCAACGCCCGGATGCGAAAACCGTTACCGGACTGATTAAGGCCAATTTGGGGACGCGTATCGCATTGCGCGTAACCTCGGGAACGAATTCTCGCATTATTCTCGACGAAATCGGCGCGGAAACACTCATCGGAAAGGGCGACATGCTGGTGCTCGGTCCGGGCTCTCCGTTCCCGCAACGGGCGCAGGGCGTTTGGGTTTCGGAAGATGAAATCGAAAACATCGTCAAATTCCTTGCCGAGCAAAACGGAAAGCCGAAATATGCGGACGACGTTACGTCCGCCATCGACAGCTACGCTTCCGAGGACGAAGACGGCGAATCCGGCGGAACAAGCATTTCCGATTCCCGTGACGATTTGGTAGGAAAGGCATGGGACGTAATTCGCACGACGAAGCGCGCCTCCATCTCCAATCTTCAGCGAAAACTCGGAATCGGATACAACCGTGCCGCGAAGATTATTGATATCCTCGAAGAACAGGGGAAGGTGGGCCCGGATATGGGACCGAATAAACAACGCGAAATTTACGAATAAAAACACTGATTATGGCGGAAGTTTTTCTTTGCGGTCGTGCGGCGGTCGAAGCCTGTATCGAAAGGCGTCCGGCGGCATTGCGCGAAATCTTTATCGACGAAAAACGGGAAAAATTATTCTCGGATTTACGCGATAGGGTTGCCCCCGAACATTGCGTTTGGAAATCGGTTCCGGCTTCGGATTTGGTCCGGCTCGCGGGAACGTCGGGTCGCGGAGGAATCGTGGCTCGAACGGAGCGTCCTGCGCTTGCACAGGTCAAGCCGGCGATGCGTGACGAGTGGCACGCGGCGGGAGAAAAAGTTCTCTTCCTCGAAGGTTTGTCGGACGCGGCGCAACTTGCCTCGATCATACGTGTTGCCGCAATTTGCGGAGTTTCCCGAATTGTTGCGGATGAAAAAATAACCGTTCCCGCGCTCGAAAGTTCCGAAACATGGAGCTTGGGAGGCGGCGCATTGGAGCTTGTGAAACTTTACCGCACGGAATCTATGGCGGGCATGATGAGGATGATGGGAGAAAAGTTTTTTATTGTCGGACTCGTGCGCGAGGGCGGGCGTCGAATTGATTATTCCGTCGTGCCGACGTTCCCGGGGAAATCCGTTGCTCTGTTTTTGAGCGGTGCCGAAAACGGCGTTCCCGCGGACATGATTTCGCGCTGCGGGCATCTGTTTCACATCGCGGAGCCTGAAGCTTTGCGTCTGCGGCTCACTCCGGCGGATCTTGCGGCTCAAATACTGCCGTGGCTTTCGTCCAAAAACAAACGTCCCGGCGCCGGCTTCCTCGCCCGCAAAAAAGCGCGGGCGAAAAACGGGTAAGGATTTTGCGGCGTTTACGACCGCGCGGCGCTTTTTCTCTTCGTTAAAAGGGTGAAATCGTTCCGAGCAGTCGGAAGTTCCCGTCGGCTCCGATCGGTGTGAGCGTTCCCGCGAGGAGGGCGATGTCTCCGCGTTCCCATTCTGCGGCAATTTTTTTGACTTCGCTTTTTGAAAGACCGCGCACGGGAATTTCCACGGCGCGTTTTTCTCCCTGCGGATTGATACAGACAAAGCGCAGGCAGGTTTTCGTCTTTTCTACGGGAGAGACGAGGCGCACGATATCGAGAGCTCCTTCGGGAACGGAAAACTTTTTTCCGGGGGATTTTCCCAAAGCGCACCATGAAAATTTGAGTGATCCGATTTCCCGGAAAAGTGTGCGGTTGAGAAATTCCATCGTCTCCGGCGGCGTCCATTTTCGGACTTCATGTTCCCAGAAAATGCCTTCGCGAAGAAGCGGGCAGGCGTGGCTTCCGAGCTCCGGCGCAAGGCGGAAGTAGGGATTTCCGGGCGCTGCCGCGAAGGTGTCGCTCGCCCTGCGCAAACGTTCCGCCGTGATTTTCAGCGCCGGTTCGAGAACGACGACGGCTCCGCTTCCGGAAAGCAACGGCGAGAGGTTTTTTAAAAACGGCACCGCATCTTCCGTGGCGGGAACGGCTTCGTTCAAACTCCAACCGAGCAGGATTAAATCCTGGGGCGGAAGCGAAAGTTTTGCGGGAACAAGTTTTTTGAGGTCCGAAACAAGCGGAATAACGGTTGTTTTTTCCCCTTCCGGAAAAGACACTGTAACGACTTCGCGCGCAAGGGAAACCGCGTCGCGGGAACGGTCAAGCACCGTGAGAACGATTTCCCGCTCCGGGAATTTTTCGCGAAGTATTTTCACGGCGGCAAGTCCGCAGGGAGCGGCTCCGCTTCCGAGGTCGAGAACGCGCAGGGGTTCGCCTATTGCCGTAGCGGGTGCCCAATCGTAGGTTTCCGCGAGGCGGCGCACGGCGAAGCTTGCCCTCGCAAAACTTTGAGGGAAGAAAAAAAGCCCGTAGGCGGCGAGGAGTTTCGGCTCGCTCATGTAGTCTCGAAAACGTCCGTCGCGCGGGCGTTCCGCAGTAAAGAGATTGCTGAGCTCTTCGACGGCGTTACGCACTTTTTCGAGCAATTCTCCGGCCGGAGTTTCGGCGGGAACGTTCCATGCCTCCGCTGCTTTTTTTAGCCAAAAGTTTTCCATATTTTTTTTCTTTCCGTGGCGGGAACGCTTTCGCGTTTCAGGCGTAAACGGTCGGGTCCGGAAGCGAGGCTTCGCGAAATGCCGCGGCGCGTTCGATGCAGGTGGAACATTTCCCGCAGTGGGCGTTCCCGCCGTTGTAGCAGGACCAGGTCAGGTGAAGCGGAGCCTTGAGTTTTGCTCCGAGCGCAACGATTTCCGCCTTGCTCATTCCGACAAAGGGGCGCTCTAAGCGGACGGGATGCCAGTCCGAAATGCGAACGACGGCATCAAGTTTTTCCGCAAATTCTTCACGGCAATCCGGGTAAATCGCGTGGTCTCCGCCGTGCGCCGCGTAGGCAACGGTATCGCATTTTTCCGAAATAGCCCACGCCGTAGCAAGTGAGACGAGCAAAAGATTTCTCGCGGGAACAACCGTTGTTTTCATCCCTTCTTCGGTATAGGCTCCTTCGTAAACGGGAACGCCGGTGTCGGTCAGACTGTTTTTCCCGAAAAAGGCGGAAACGGCGCGCAGGTCGGCAAGGCGGTATTCGATTCCGTAGAAGGCGCAAACGGCGCGTGCGGCATCCGTTTCGCGGGAATGGCGCTGTCCGTAGTCGACGCCCATCGCGAGAACGCGTCGCTTTTCCGCGACGAGCTTTGCTAAAAGCACGGTGGAGTCCAAGCCCCCGGACAAAAGAACGACGCTGCTTTTCGGATTTTCCAAACTCATAGACCCGTGAAAATGTATTTTCCGGGCGGAGTTCCCGCAAATTGAAATTTCCGCGAGCGTCGCGTTTGTTCGCTGTTTTTGCAAAAAAAACGCCGCATTTACCAGTGCGGCGGCTTTTCGTTGGCCGGAGGAATGTTCCCGTCGCCGAGGGCGTCCGTTTTTTCCGAGAGCAGGCGCAGGGCTCGCGTGAGCTTTTCCACCTCTTTGGAGAGCTCGAGAATCGTTCGGTTTTGTTGGGAAACGTAATCGTCGATAAAGGTGATTTTGATTTCAAGCTCCCGCAATCTTTCCTCGGCAGACTCCGTGTTGCGCATGGTTTAAAACTCCTTGCTGAGTCCGATGCCGAAGCTGTGCCCGAGGCTTCCGGAAAAGGTGCTTTGCACGCGGTAAACCGCGTCGGCTTTCCAATCGTCGCCGAGTCGGATGCCGATGCGCGGCGCGATTTCGAAGGTCATCGGTTCTCCTACCGTGCCTTTGATGCTTGTTCGGGAGCCCGCGTATTCCGCAAACTCCGATGTGATTTTCGGACTTTCGCCGAAAGATCCGATGAATCCGAAATCAATTCCGAAGGTTTTCCCTTCTCCCGCCAGATACTCGAATCCGGAGCCGACGCGAAGGCGGTAGCTGTTGTAGATGAGGTGTCTCAGGTTCAGGCGGCTTTCCGAGCCGTCTTCTTCGTGTCCTCCGACGTAGGAGAAGTTGTATTCAAGGCGCATATACGGGGTGAAGAACAGGTCTTTCTCGATTTCGGCGCGGTAGTTATAGGAGACGAAAAGCCCGGCATCGAGTCCGTCCGTCGTTCCGAAGTTCTCCCCGAGCGCGGTTTCCCTGTTTATGTCGTAATGATGCGCGCCGAAAGTTCCCCCGACAGTCAAAAACCAGTTTGAAAATTTCGGCGTAAACACGGCGAAAACTTTTGCCCGGGCGGCAATGTCTTCAAGCGTGCCGCCGCTTCCGTGGGGCTTTGCCGAGCCGTGGTGAAGTCCGACCGAAAATCCGGCGATGCGCTCGTCATCAAGCCATGTGTGTCCTCCGAAATATGCTCCGAGGGAATCGAAATCGTAAACCGGCGTTCGGTCTTTTTCTTCGTGGTCAACGAAATCCGTAATCAGACCCGAGAAAAACGTGAAGTTGGCGGGAACGCGGACGCCGTCCTGTGATTGCGGCGGGTTCAGGCGGGAGCGGGCGATATTGAGCAGAATCATATCCAGCTCGAGATCGGATTGGCGAATCGCCATTTCCGGCAGGGCGCAGTAGGACAGTGCGGAGAAGTTGTTTACGGCGTTCGTGAGGCTTCCCGAATCCGCAATTGCTACGGCTTGTGCAATTTTGTTCATGCCGCCCGACTGCGAGACGAGGTAATCGACAAAGTTCGACAAACCCTCGTGCTCGACAAATGCCTCGCGTTTGCGGACGTTTCTGTTCTCGACCGCGGCAACGCCGTATTGGTTTTCGGCGACGCCTCCGACTCCGGGCAGGAGCAGGGTTACGTTATCCGAGCCGTAAACCACTTGGTCAAAGGTTCCCGTCGTTTTTGAAAGATCCGATTCGAAAAAGATATAGCGGTTCCCCGCCTCGAGGCCGTCGGCACCGACAATAATGAGTGTGCCTCCGAGTTCGACGTTCCCGTTGGCAACAATTTTTCCCGACCCGAGCGTATTTACGTCCACCCGCAGAGCACCGCCTGAGTTTCCGGCGATATCGTAGGATGTTTCGGTCGGGAAATAGTAGGTGTAAGCCGTTTTTGCGATTTTTAAATCGCCGTTGAGCGTGAGGGCGTTCCCGCCGGCAACGCGGAGCGTTCCCGCCCCGGCATACCACGCGCCGAATGTGTTCGCGCCCACCTTGTTTTCCCAATCGGAATAGGAGGAAAATTCAGTTCCGTTGACTGCGACATTTCCGGCGACCGTTACGTGTCCTCCGAAGCTCGCGCCGGGATTGACTTTGATTTCCGGCGAGGCGAGGTTTGCCGCTCGCGCGTCCGGATCGTAGTATTCTCCGCCGTCGCTTCCCGTTTGCGTCGCACGGAGGAAGAACATCGTGCCGGAGTCGAGCGTTGTCGTTCCCGTGTAAGTTTGATCGATGCCGTCGGAGAAATACACGGTGTTTGAGCCGCTGAATACGAGGTCTCCTTCTCCGGAGATTTGTCCGGAATAATAAATGTCGTCCGAGGCCGAATTGCCTTTGCGGTTAAAAATGAGCGTTGCATTCTTTTCGAGCGAAACGTTCCCTCCGAACTGGGCGAGGGAGGCGTTTTCCCCCGTCCCGATTTGAAGCGTCGCGCCTTCGAGGACGTTGACCTGATTAAATTGCGCATCCATGATCACGGTCAGCGTTCCCGCATTGACGTTTAAAATATTCCCCGCAAGACGGTTTGCCGTGAGCGTTCCCGTGCTGACAATCTTTCCGGTTTTTTCGTTGTCGGTGATGTTCAGTTGAGAATCGGCACCGGAAAAGGCGAGGACGACGGAGCCGCTGTTGTCGATGCTGAGGTTGTCGGGAAGCGCGACGCTTTCGCCGAAGACGAGCGTTCCCTCCGAAACCGTAAAGGTGCTGAGTCCAATATCGCCGTCAAGCGTCAGGTCTGCGGGGCCGGTTTTAACGAGCACCCCGCCTCCGTCGAGCTTTCCGGAAAACGTCGTGTTCACCTGTTGGTTCACGGTCAGAATGCCGCTTTCCACGGTTCGCGTTGCCTCGGCATTTCCGCTGAGATTGTAGATTGTTTCGTTGCTTACGGTTTCTCCGGCGGCGATAAACGGCATTGCGGAAAGCCCGAGAGCGGCGGCGCAAAAGAAGGCGGGTGAAACGCGGTGGAATTTCATAAGGGAAAATGCGTTAAAATTTTTCCCCAAGATAAAGTCCGCTCTGCGTTCCCGCAAATTGAAATTTAGCGAAGCGTTCG
>CAZPYE010000018.1:0-17261 GCA_964590115.1 uncultured Enterobacteriaceae bacterium | reverse complement strand
GCGTTCGCTTCGCCAAATTGAAATACCGATAAACAAAAATTCTTTGTCGGAAAGAAAGTCCGAATAAAAAATGTAATCATTACAAATTTTCTCCTTGCGAAGTCTTTAAAAAAGGTAAACATTCCCGTGCATCGAAGAAAAATGATTCCGTTTCGGAAACTTCGCCTTTTCGGTATTCAGACAATTTTCGATTAAACAACGCTTAAATCAGTAACAAAGGAAAACAGACAATGAAAAAATACGAACAAAAACCGTTGGGCTACGACATGAGCGCACTCGAACCGTATATGCAGAAGAGCACGCTCGAGTTCCACTACGGAAAACACCATGCCGCATATGTCGCAAACCTGAATGCGGCTCTCGAAAAAGCGCCGGAGTTTGAGGTGCCCGAATGCCCCGCGCTCCTGCTTCTCCATCTCCAATACGTTCCCGAAGCGATTCGCACGGCGGTTCGCAACAACGGCGGCGGGCACTTCAACCACTCGTTCTTCTGGAAATGCCTTACGCCGAATTCTCAGGGTGCTCCCGTGGGAGAACTCGCCAAGGCAATTGAAAAGGAATTCGGTTCGTTTGACGCGTTCTGCCAAAAGTTTGAAGCGGCGGCGATGTCGCACTTCGGCTCAGGTTGGGCGTGGCTGATTTTGAACAAAGACGGAAAGCTCGCCGTTTGCACGACTCCGAATCAGGATTGCCCGCTGATGCCGGAAAGCGTCGTCCCGGGGATTGAGCGCGGGCGACCGATTCTCGCCCTCGACCTTTGGGAGCATTCGTTCTATTTGCAGTATCAGAACCGGAAAGCGGACTATATCAAGTCGTTTTGGAAACTTGTCGATTGGAATCGGGCAGAAGAAGTTTACCAAAAGGCACTTGCACCCTGTCCGATGAATGCGGACGGGAAAAAAGGCGGTTGCGGCTGCGGAAAAAAATAAGCGACAGGCAACTTAAGTTCCGAATTATCGGGTAGCTTCGTTCGGCGGAGCACCCGGGAGTCGGACCGCAAAGTTGACCGGTTTTGCGAGCGTTCCCGGAAAGAAAGGCGGGAACGCTTTTTTTTTCGCTTCCCGAAAAGCTTTAAGCGACGAATATCACGACGGCGGCGGCAGTGTCGCCGGTATGCGAGAGCGAGACCAGTGCGCGGGACGCTCCGCGCTCGCGTATTGCGCTTTCCGCTCGCGGCGAAAGCGTAAATGCAGGTGCGCCGAGGTCATCGTTGACGACTCCGGCATCCGTCATCGCAAACGCGGCTCCGATTCCCGTTCCGAGAGCTTTGGAAAAAGCTTCCTTCGCCGCCCAGCGAGCCGCGAAAGAAGCCCATTGAGCGTTCCCGCGCGCCCGACAAAACGAAATCTCGTCCGGCGTAAAAACTTTTTTCAGAAACGCGTCGCCGTGTCGCTCAATCGCTTTGCGCACGCGATCCGCGGATTCCAAATCCAACCCGACACCGAGCACGTTCGTGCCTGCGGGAATCGGCGGGAACGACGGAGTTTCGGGGATCGGATTTCTGCCGCCTTGCATCTTATGAATTGCGTGAAAAATCCGTGATTACGGACGCGGCGGCGTCGTGAGCCCGGCACGGATCCGCCGTTTCATTTCCCGGACCGCTTCTCCGATTCCGAATAAAACGGAGCGGCAGAGAATGGAGTGCCCGATATTGAGCTCGTGCAAATGCGGAATATCAACGACTTCCGCAATATTCACATAATTGATGCCGTGCCCCGCATTGGAGATGATTCCGACATTGGACGCAGCTTCCGTTGCCCGGCAAAGGCGACGGAATTCGCGGGAACGCGCCGCCTTATCGTAATAGGCGTTGGCGTAGGCTCCAGTGTGAAATTCGATAACGGGCGCGGCAATTGCCTGCGCGGCATCGATTTGTCTTTGCTCCGGATCGAGAAAGAGGCTCGTGACGATTCCGGCATTCGTGAATTTTGCGGTAATTTCGCGGAGTTCCTCAATCCGCGCGGCGGCATCAAGTCCGCCTTCGGTGGAAACTTCTTCGCGGCGCTCGGGAACGAGGCAAACGGAGTCCGGTTTGAGCTTTAAGGCAAATTCAACCATTTCCGGCGTTGCCGCCATTTCGAGGTTCAGGCGCGTTTGAATCGCTTCGCGCAGGCGCAGAACGTCGCGGTCCTGAATGTGTCGGCGGTCTTCGCGAAGGTGAACGGTAATCCCGTCTGCCCCCGCCTGTTCTGCGGCGAGTGCGACGGCAACGGGGTCGGGTTCAACCATTTGCCCGCAGGTTCGCGGGTAGTCGCGGTAACGCGCTTGGCGCAGGGTTGCGGCGTGGTCGATATTCACGCCCAGAAGAATCGCTTTTTTCATCTTTTGAAAAAAAATAACCGGATAAGTTGGTGCCCGGGACAGGACTTGAACCTGCACGCCTCTCGGCAAAGGAACCTAAATCCTTCGTGTCTGCCAATTTCACCACCCGGGCGGGTTGCCTAAAGCCTTAAATAAATGCGAGTTTATGCGGAAACGCAATGCTCAGTTTTCGGCGAAAAAATTTGCGAGCGCGGCAAAAGCGTTGCCTCTGTGGCTGAGGCTGTCCTTGGTTGTGCCGTCGAGTTCCGCAAAGGTTTTCGAAAATCCGCAGGGGACGAAAACCGGGTCGTATCCGAAGCCTCCGTTCCCGGATTCGCACGAGGCAATAGCGCCTTTGCATTTCGCTTCAAAAACGGATTCCGAGCCGTCGGGCGCAATCAGCAGAAGCAGGCAAACGAAGTGCGCTCCGCGTTGCTCTGCGGGAACGCCGGCGAGCGCGTCGAGCAGCTTGCGGCGGTTCTCTTCGGCGGTCGCTTCGGGGCCGGCGTAGTAGGCGGTTTCTACACCCGGGGCACCTCCGAGCGCATCGACGCAGAGCCCGCTGTCGTCGGCGAGGACGAAGCAAGCCGCGGGAACGCATTTTCTGAGAGCATGCGCTTTCAGTCGCGCATTTCCGAGAAATGTTCCGGAATCCTCAACGACGTGCGGCATCCCGTTTTCAAGAACGTCTTTCGCGGAAACGAAGCGGATTTCCGGAAGGGAGAAAACACCTGCGAGACGATTGAATTCTTCAACTTTGTGCGCGTTTCCGGTGGCAATGACAATGGTTTTCATGAAAAAAAAGAAAGTCTGACGGCTTAACGGGCGTATTCCTCTGCGGGAACGCCGCTTTCCGTGCGGAGGTCCCGAACGTAGTCGGAAATGCCTCCGAGAATCATTTGGACGGAGATGAGAATCAGAAGGACACCGACAAAACGTTCGAGCGCGATGCTGCCACGGCGTCCGAGGCACTTCACGATTCGGGGCGCAAGAAGTAAAATGACAAGGCTCGCCGCCCACGCCGTAATCAGGCTCGCCGTAAAAATGGCAAAGCTCGGAGTGTCTAAAAATTTAGAACCGTTGAGCATAACGATGGCGAGCGAACTCGGACCGGCAAACAGAGGAATCGCAATCGGGACAATGAAAGGTTCGGCTTCGCGGGCGGCGACATCGGGCATGGCGTTGGTCATCGCGGCAATTCCGGGAAAAATCATTCCGAGTGCAATTAAAAACAAAACCATTCCGCCGCTGATGTTCAGCGTGGACGGAGCCAGCCCGAAAAAGGAGAGAACTTTGTCTCCCGCAAAAAGGAAAAGGAGGAGCAGGGCAAGACCGAAGAGCATTTCCCGAACGATGACGCGGGGACGCCGCTCCGGGGGCACCATGCGCAACAGCGACGGCAACATAACCGAAAGCGCAAGCGGGTCCAAAACAATCAGCAGAAGAAATGTCGTCGACAAAAAGTCTTTCATGCTCCGCAAGATTAAAGAGTTCGCAACCGCCGATAAACAGAAATTTCGAGAAGTAAAAAATACCCGAAATAAAAAAGCCCCGCTCTTACGCGGGGCTTTTTTATTTCGGTTCAGATTTGCGAAGCGGTTCGCATTTCAACGGGAACGTAATGGATTCCGCCTCATCGTAATAATTTAGCGCAGCTTCAGTCGCCGCACGCACAAGCGTCGCCATCGGCACTCCCGTTTCGTCTTCGAATTTTTTGATTCGAGTCTGAAATTCATCATCAATGCGAATGCTCATCTGTGCATTTTTCTTCGGCTTCATGCAAGCTATTGTCATGCAAACGCGGACAAAGCGAAACAAAACGCTTGAAACTTTTTGAGGTTAGTGTAACTCTTTGTATTGCAAAAGCGGGCGATGTTCGCAATTCGTAAAATCTCGTTTTAACCATTCCACCCAAACCTCAACTTATGAAAACCTCGTTTCGTTGTGTTATTCTAATTTGTTTTTCCTTTTTCCTTTTCGGCTGTAGGAGCGCATTTGACGGAACGGAAACATTGAAAATAGATTCAATTCCGAGAGGTGTGAATGTTTCCGTAGACGGGGTTCCCGTCGGCAAGACGCCTTGCACGATTACGATGAAAAAAGGCAAGCTACTTTCTCCTCGTATTGTTCTATCTGCCAGAAACTATGCGAATACGTGTATAGAAGGAGGAAGGCTGAATACCGGTATATTAGAGCCTAATCTTAAATTCGATGAAATCGTAGTGCCTATGTTGAAAAAAGGAGAATTAACACTCGCACTCTACGACGGAGAGCTTCTTGTCCTTAACGACGATCCGGCGACCAGGGTCCAACTAATGGCTCTTATCAACGAGCTCGACCGGTGGCTTTCAGACGGCAAACCGACTTTCATCGGTGTGGGATCTGGCATGCACTTGCTGAATGTTGAGTTCCTTTCCGACGGTTCGGTGAAAAATGTTTCTGTCGAGTGGAGTAAGGAACTCAAGGCCTGGAAGGGCTTCGTAAAACTGCCGGAAGATTCGCTTCCCGAGGAAATACGCAGAAAGATTAAATCGTTTGTTGCGTCCGAAATAATTCACCAAATCTTTCCCGGACGCCTTTTCCTCTGCATATACGCATCCATCGAAGAATGATTCTTTCCCTCGCTCCTAAACAATGAGGAATTACGTGATAACCCGTTCTAGCCGATTTATGAATAACATCCTCGGAAGTCTCATTGCGTTGTCGTTGTTTGCGCTCGTTCCTGCGAGCGCGTTCGAAAGTGAATATACTTACAACGAATTTGAAATAAACGACCTTCCTGAAGAACAGGAAGAGGAGTCTTTGTGGGAATTTTCCGTCGGAATCGAAGGTGTGTATGGAAAATCGCAAACGGATGGAATTGTTTCGAGGTATGTCCGAGACGGGTACTGGGATTACAGAAATCGTGAGTGGGTTGATACCAGCTATACAACGCGTCAAAAAATTAAATTGGACACAGGCGGTCTTAATTTCCGTTTAAATTGGAAAAGAGAAAAACCTCTCTCTGAAACGGTATTTCTTCCCGAGGTTTTTGTCCTCGGAGGATTTATGACGGGAAAATCCGAAGGAGAGAATTTTTGGATGTTTCAATGTGCGGTTGGGGGAAATCTTCACTTTTCATTGTCGGAGTTTGTCTCTGTTTTCGGAGGTGTCCGCCTCGGGCTCGGGTATTTGCTTTTGGATGATGAGTCCGGGATAGGGTATTACGATTATTACGATGATAGCGACTCGTATGCGACTGACTACGGGCTGAATTACGGTATCGGTGCAGGGATAGATTTTCGTTTAGGACGTCGCGGAGGAATTGTCCGCCTCGGCGTGGATTATTTGGCATCGACGACAGATGCGGACGCCGGATTTAACGGTCTTTCCGTTTCCAAACCGGAATGGGTTATCTTTTCCCTAAGCTATAACGCAAATTTCTGATTTGTATATATGAAAAACTTACTGACGAAATTGTTTCAACTTGCTCCCGTGTTATCGCTTGCGGGAACGCTGAGCGGGTGTGCGACAATGTTTTGCGGAACATCGGAAGATGTGAAAATCGAGTCGTTCCCGTCGGGCGCCTCGGTTTTTGTAAACGGAGAATTTGTCGGAAAGACACCTGTTGATGTTTCGATGAATCGCGATTCCCATCCGTTGCTTATTTTGAAGAAAGACGGTTACGCCGACACGCGCGTCCAGATTGAAGACGAGTGGAACGGCATGACAATGCTTAACGCTCTGTTTTTTCCCGGAATCCCGTTCGGATTCCCGATTACCGGTTGGATTATTGATACACGCAGTGGCGCGACAAGAGAATATGCGGAAGAACACGTCGTAATTCCGCTTCTTGCGGAGGATGCATATCAGGGCGTTTTCTATGGAGGGAACGTGAAGGTAACGAATTTTAATCCGTCGGAAAGCGTGCTCATGGCAAGGGATGTTCTGATGTCTTCTCTTAGTGAGTTTATACGGGATAATCTTGAGGATGTTCGTGTGCAGAAAGATTCCTTTTACAATGACGTAAAACGGAGTCGTCTAAGTTATCGTCCTGAAGGAACGGTTTGGATGCAGGTTGAGGTTGGAGAGGACGGGAAGATTTCATCGTTCTCGTGCCTCCGGGTAGAGGGTCATTTTCTGCTTGAAGGTGGCGCGACTAAGACACTTCAACAAATCTCGAAATCATTTGTGGCTCCGGATGAGTCGACGATGATTTTACCCGCATCGGTAATTATTCCCGTCGTTTATTCAAATGAGAAGTAAGGAAGGCGTTAAAAGATGAAATTTTTAGGAATTCTTTTGGGTTTGGTGTCTGCTGTTGCCGTCAGCTGTTTGATGAGCGGATGTGCAACGATTGTTACGGGAACGTTTCAAGAGGCGGAAATTGATACCGTGCCATCCGGTGCGGAGGTTTTCGTGAATGGAGATTCTGTCGGATTTGCGCCTGTCTCCGTTGATTTGGACCAAGATACGGATCCGTATATCGTTTTGAAAAAATCGGGCTATGCCGACACTCGTGTAAAGTTAAAGAAAGGCATGAACGGTTGGTTGGTTCTTGATGTTTTTACCGGAGCCGTCCCGGGATTGATTATTGACGCATGGGCGGGCGCAGGAAAATCGTTTAATGAAGATAAAATTTGCGTGCCGCTTCTTTTGCCCGAAGAAAACGGAATGTCTTTTTACGACGGGAACGTCGCTTTGACCAATGTTTCTTCTGAATAACAGAGCTCTTGCCGCTTTCCGTGCGCACGCGGGAACGCCCTCACCGCGGCGCTCCGCTTGCGGTCCCCTCCCTCTTAAAAAGAGGGAGAGCTTTTGTAGTTATCCACCTTTAAAAACCTTCTTTTTCTTCTGTTCCTTGCCGGTTAAAAAGAAAAATGCGAACGAAAACGCAAAAGGCTTGAAAACGATGAGGACCGAACGTTCAAAAATTTCCCCGACGCTTCGCGGCAACGCTGTAAACGTATCCGTCCTCACGTGCGGAAATAACGACGATTACCATCTCGCCCTTGTATTCCCGCAACGCGTAAACGACGCGAATCCCGAGTTTGCGAAACTTTATCTTAAACAATCCGGTGAGATTCGTTCCCGCGTGATGCCCGAGCGGCTTTCCGTAGCCTCCGCGCCTTTGCGGAAGCGGATTTTGGGAAGCGCGGCGGATTCCTTTTCGCACCTGCAACCGAACGTCCGGCGCAAGTGCGGTAAAATCCGCCAACGAGTCTTTAGTCCAAACAATGGCAAACGGCGTGGTCATCCGATTTCGGGGTCTTCGGCGTTGTCGATGTCGGCTTGCGTGATGCCGAGTTGGCGCATTACTTCCTCGTCGGAAATGAAGCTGTCGGGAGTCGCCCGAGCGAGGCGCTCCAGCGCGAGCTTTTCGAGCTCGATGTCTTCGATTTCTTCGAGCGCGGCGGCGAGCGTTTTCCAGCGGCGCACGGAAAGGACGACGGCGGCGGGCCGGTTGTTTTTTACGACAAAAATTTCTTCGTCTTTTTCAAGGCGTCTGAAAATGCGACCGGCTTTACCTTTGTTAAAATCCGAAACGGGAACAATTTTATCAACGATGGTTTTCATGACGAATTTATTGGAAAATATATCTATGATTTTGCCAACAAAAAACTTAATCCTATGTAAAAAATGCTTATGAGAACAAGATTACCCCGAAAAATACTGTTTTTAATCGTGCTCGGCTCGTTGGTGCCGGCGTTGTGCGGCTGTAATACGGCTCCGCGTGTGTCCAAACGGTCTCAAGAAAACACGATGGACGAAATCGTAAAGAAGGCGAACGCCGGAGACAAGTCTGCCCAACGCGATATCGCAAGGCGTTACGCAACGGGAAATAAACTCGTGAAAGACGAGGTGCTTTCCGAGCAATGGGCACTGCGCGCTGATGAAAATTTGCGCGCGACCTCCGGCGGGAACGCACTTGCGGCACTCCGTGAAAAGCGAGCGGAAGAAGCAGAAAAAAACGCCGGGAGCGAATCCGTTTCCCGACAGAAATACGCGCCGAAGAAGAAATCCGAGTCCGGCGTTCCTGCCAAAAAATGGCGGGCGGCGGAGAGTGGAAACGGGGTTAAAACGCAGGCGGAACCTTCGCGTGCAGCGGCTTCGGGAACGCAGGATGCCGGCGAAACTTCAACTGTTCAGGTTGATGATTTTCAAAGAATTCTTCGTGCGGCATCGCAGGGAAATAAGCTCGCACTTCAGCGGTTTCAAACGGATGCGGAAATGAAAGCTCAACTTGCGGATTATGCAAAAACACCGGAAGGGAAAAAGAATCCCTTCGTGCAGGAAACACTCCGTCGTCTAAAAAAATAGAACCTGTCGTTAATAAAAATATACATTTTTTGAAAGGAATTTTTTTTTATGAAAAACTTTAAATCGGTTGTTTTTACGGCGATTGCACTTGGCACGTTAATTTTCCCCGTAGGGTGTGTTACCAAACCGGCAGGAAATCAAATGCCGCCTCCGGATTCTGCAGAATTAAAACTGGCGCGTGCCGTTCACGACAAGGATTCGGATTCCGCCAAAAGCTGGGTAAAGCAAAACATAAGCGTAAATGCGACGGAAAGCTATGCCGGGCGTTGGGCAGAACCTTCGGGCTGGTCTGCGGCAATGTGGTCTGTTTGGAATTGGTTTGAGGACAAGCCGCTTTGCGCCTATGTCATGCACAGCAACGGAGAATTCGGGCAAAAGCAAAAAGATGCGTTGCTTGAGCACGCGGCTCGAGTCGGCGATATCGGTCGGGCGAAAGTGTTTATTGAACTCGGAGCCAACCCGAACTACACAAACGCATTCGGAGAAAACTGCGCGACGCTTGCGCTACGGTATTTCAGAGGGCAATACGGAATCGACGAAAACTCGGCTGCGCTTCCGCGTTACGGAGATCTCGAGGAGGTGAACGCTGCGGTGAAGCTGAATGTAGAGAATGAAGCCGCGGCAAAAAAACATCTCGAAGAAATTCAAAAAGTCGTTGATGCCTACAAGGCGCGTGCGGAAGCGTTCGCGAAATCTCCGCAGGAATCCGCTAACGCTCAGTTAAAATTTGCGAAAACGGAATTAGAAACAGCGTTAGAATTTTACAAGAAAGATAAGGGGCTGAAACCTGAAGACAGCGTTCCCGCCAATTATGCTTCCGCCGCTCAGGTTTACGGGGAATTGCTTGATGACGCGGCAAACAAGCTGCGTGTTTGCGAAAAAAATCTGCGCTACGTGAGGTTTATCGAGTTGCTGAAGAATCGCGGAGCGGATCTGCGGAAATTGCTCGCCGGAAAACAGGATAATTCCGGAAAGCAGGATAAATGGAAAGGTCAGCAGGATAAATGGACGATGGATGCCGCCGCACGCCGGGGCATTTACAGCGCGTTCCCGCTTGTCGTTGACGGGTTGTGGGACGGCGAGCTCGCACTGATTCAACTCATCGGAAGAGGTAGCGAAATTTACACGAAGCAGGTTTTACCGTATACCTTGCCGACGCCGAAAGAAGTGCTGTTTATGTGGTGCCTCAATTCTGCGGAGTTTGAAGAAGCGCAGAAACAGGGACGGAAAGCGGTTGAAGAACTGGTGCTCTCCAAGATGAAACAGGCTCGCACAACCTACTGGCATTCAGCGCAAGCGTCTATGAAACTCAAATTCGGCGGCGTCGGAGTAAATGATTACTATGCGGACGGTTTCGGATGGGGATTGGGCGGCTCTCTGTCCGGCGGGGCGATTACGTCTTATACGGGAGCAACGGAGGCTGAAAAAGAAGAAGCCTTCGCGCACGGCGTTAATCGCGGAGCGGAACTCGGACGCGTCCTCGGCGCAATCGAACTTGCGCAAAACGGAGATGCGCTGTTTGAAGAAATCCGTGCGGATGCCGAACGCGTGAACGCTTCGGCACGGGAACGCAATGCTCAGATTTACGCACTTTACGAAGAGCTTCCTATGGACGGAGAGCTCAGCGAAAAGTGGCGGGGAATTTGGGAACGCCGCACAAAACGCCTATATGCCTACAAAAAATCGCTTGTTGACCGAATAACTCCGGTATTGCAAACAGAGGCGAAAATTTTGGAGAAATGGCTGGGAAATCCGGTAACGCCGGAACCTGCGAACGGTATCGGATACGAAGAATCCGAACGTCAGGCAGAAGCCCTTTATCAGGAGCGGAAACAGGCACTTGAAAAAATCCGGGCTTTCTTGTCTTCGGACTTTTTCAGGGAAACGCCCTTGGAAGAACTTATTGCAAATCCGCCGCATCCGCGCGATGCCGATCCGGAGTGGTATGCTCAAAACTGCTTGGGGAAAATCAAAAATACGCAGATTTTCATTGATGCCGCAAAAGCAATTCTCGATTACGGAACGGACGTGAACGCGCGCGCAAACGGCACGGATCATCCGGCGCTTGTTTGTGCGTATTTGTGGGATAAGCCCGAATTTGAAAAACTGCTTTTGAGCTACGGCGCGGACAAAAAGTTGGCTCTGTTTCACATCTGCGAGCGCAACGATTTCGATTTGCTCAAAAAGATTCTTCCCGTAATCAAAAGCCTTGCCGACGTTCCCGCAGATGCTCTCGGGAACACGATTCTGCATCGCGCGGTCTTAGCGGGAAGAGCAGACATGATTCCCGAAATCGTAAAGCGCGGCGTTCCCGTGAATGTGCAAAACAAGCACGACGATACGCCGCTTCACCTTGCGGCGGAAAAGGAAGATGAAGCTTGCGTCGTCTCCCTCCTCGCGCTCGGCGCAAACGTTAACGCGAAGGACAAAGACGATCGCAAACCGTTCCAGCGCTTCTGGAATGTCCCGAATCCGAAGCTGTTAAAGGTTTTCGAAACGGCGAGGAAGAAGAATTAAAAACGTCAATGAAAGAGGTCGGGGTTGGCTCCGGCCTCTTTTAAAATTAACACACACAGACTCGTTTTATGAGAAAAACCGTGATTCTCTGTTTTGTCGCGCTTGCTTTCGGTTTAAGCGGATGCGTGTCCCCGTGCGATGCTTCTCGTATGGCTGTGAAAAACATAAAAATTTCCAATACACGATTGGCGGAGGGAAAAATTCAATTAGATGAAATTTCCGGAGAACGGATAACGGATCCGTCCGAGAGAGCAAATATCGCGGACGCGAATCTGAAAAAAGCACTTGTCTCTTCTCTGATTGCGGGGCGGATATATTCCGGAGAGGCGGGGCGCTATCTGCTATCCGTCTCTACGGCAGATGTGAAATCGGAAGCCGGGCAATCGGACAAAAGCGTTTCCGTAGAAGTGCGATTGCGCTATGAGGTGCGAACACGGCAAAAGGGCGTTCTCGTTTACAAAAAAGAAATTGTCGGACACGGGAAAGCCGGAGAGAGCGACGGGTTCCTTTTGTCTCAGCGCCTTCGTTCGGCAAAAGAAAGGGCTGTAAAATCCAATATCGAGAATTTTCTAAAAGCACTTAACCGGGAGTTCGGTGTTTCAAAAAAAGCGAGAGCCGGAATTCGTTAGTTTTGTCGCACGCCGGAGAGCATCGCCTCGGCATAACGTGCTCCGAAGAGCCGCGTTGTAACAGCACACCGACGTTCCCGCGGCTTACCGCACGTTAAAAAGCTTGTGCAATTGCCATCCTGCGCGGAACGGGAATCCGTATCGGCAAATCCAATCGGAAATAGCTCCGAGCACCTCGGGTTCGTCGTGCCGAGACCACTCCGGATGCAACCAAATCGGAGCGTCGGAGGAAACGCGCTCCCGCGAAATTTTTTCCGCCCAAAAATCAAGGTCCTTCGGCTCCGTCACGATGAGCTTTAATTCCGCCGCCCGCATCCAATTTTCGGGAGTCGGGAGCCGATTCACTTTCGGACTGAGTGTAATCCAATCGACGTTCCCGCGAACGGGAAAGGCTCCGCTTGTCTCAAGATGAACCCGAAGATTTCCGGCATGGAGCGCATCGCAAAGTGCCGTCAAATCATGGATTGCAGGTTCCCCTCCCGTTATGACGACGAAGTCCGGATTCGCGGAAACCGCGGATGCGGCAAGTTCTTCAGCCGCAATTTTTTTCACCTGTTCGTTCCCGTCCGGTCCGCCCCACGTTCCCGCAGAATCGCACCAGGGGCAACGGATCGGGCAACCGAACAGACGGATAAAAAAGGCAGACCTTCCGGTATACGCGCCTTCGCCCTGAAAAGAGTGGAAATACTCGAATACGTCATACTTGTGCATATCCGCCATGTCGAATTCCGCGCCCTCCGATAATGCTCTCCCGAAGTTTATTCCGTCACCGAAAACTTCGCTTATTTTTCGAAATAGGCAAAGTTCTTGCTGTCTTCCCCGACACGGATGGACTTTAGCCAAACCCGCCCGAGAGACTCTTCCCGAATCAGCGTATCGAAGACCCCGAATAAATGCGTCGCCAAACCCTCCGCCGAACAGTTCGCCAAAACATACGGTTTGAACAGGTGCGGAAACGCCGCAAGCATTTTCAAGCCCTCCGTATCCGTCTCCGCAAACATACACGCGTGATCAAGATTTTCCGAAATCCAACGGCTTATGAATTTGATGCCTCCGAAATCAATGACAAAGCCCTGAAAGTCCAGCTCTTCACACGCGAACGTGAGCGTCAGCGACCAGTTGTGTCCGTGCACGAAGCGACAGTGCCCCGGATGCAGATGCTGCAAATGCCCGATCGGAATATCCGTGTAATTCTTTTCGCAAGTATGCATATCGGGGCAGAGTATGACTTTGAATCCCTGCATTCCGCGAGAGTAAAAATCACCCGTCGCGACCGGGACTTTAATCACGGGAACACCTTTTCTTCCCTCCGTAAAAAAAACACGCACTGCCGATAAACGACAGTGCGTGCTTTTCGGAAAAAATACTTTCTTTTATTTTCCGTAACGAGCGCGAACTTCGGCTTCAAGGTTCGCACAGGCTTTCTGGAAGTCCTTCTCGGAAATCTGACCGTTCTGACGCTGCCGGATAAGGCTCTTGATTTCGTTTTCAATATCCTTGAGCGTTCGGGTCGGTTCGAGAACAGGCGCAACAGCTTCCGGTTCTTCCGGTGCAGCGACTTCGGGTTCCGGTGCCGGCTCGGGGGCGGGCTCTTCTGCGGGTTCCGGAGCAGGCTCGACGACTTCCGGTTCTTCTGCGGGTTCCGGTGCAGGTTCCGGGGCGGGCTCTTCTGCGGGAACGTCGGCAACGGGTTCCTCGTCGATTTCTTCCGCAAAAATCTCGTCGACATCCTCTGTCGGTTCTTCGTCCGTATCGGCGACGGCAACTACGACCGGTTCGTCTGCGGGAACGGGTTCGACTGCAGGTTCCGGAGCCGGCTCAACAACAGGTTCTTCGGCTTCGGGAACGGTTTCCGGTTCTTCCGCAACTTCGGGAACGGGCTCGGGCGCAGGTTCCGCAACCTCCGGTTCTTCTTCCGGTTCGGGTGCGGGTTCTTCTGCGGGAACGTCGGCGACGGGCTCTTCGTCAATTTCTTCTTCGAAAACTTCGTCAACCGGTTCTTCATCGACTTCTTCCGCCGCAACTTCGTCAACCGTTTCTACGGGTTCTTCAACCTCGGCGACGGCAACTACGACCGGTTCGTCTGCGGGAACGGGTTCGACTGCGGGTTCCGGCGCGGGAACGGGTTCTTCAACTTCGGCAACGACTTCTGCAGGTGCGGGTTCTTCCGCCGGCAGGAGCTCCGGAACCGGGTAATCGTCATCGAAGGAGCAAAGACCGTCTGCATCTTCCCAGGACTCGACGGTCACTTCCTCGGAGCAATATCCGTCTTTGGAGAAAACAACGGTGAGCGCGGTCGGAGTCGCCGTCCGGTCAACCTGATACGTCGTCGGAGTTTGTCCGATTTCCGTGCCGTCAATCGTCACGGTAACGCCGTCCTGGTCTGCGAAATGAATGGTTTGCGTTGTGGCCGTGCAACCCGCGAAGGCGGCGCAGAGCATAGCAAGTGTGAGGTTGGGGACTAATTTCATAACAGATATAGGATAAAATTTTCCGGTTGAAAGCCTTTACAATAGGAATTTTTCCGTGATTCTCAACTCAAAAATATGCGGATGCACAATCCCGGGTGCGGTATTATCCGTGCTCCGCCTCCGAAAAATCTTCGACCCCGCTTTTTATTGAGGTGCCACGGAAATGCCGGCAGGCATCAGGTTTTTGCAGCGGAGGCGCGTTTAGCGAAGAGCGCGAGAAGGAGAATGCCGGTCAGCGTTCCCGCAATCAGTGACGGCGTATAGGGGAGAGCGAGCCCGCCGACGCTGTTCGGCGCATTTAGAAAATAGGTCGCGCAGACGCTCGACAGGAATGCCGCGGGAACGCTCAGAAAGCCGTGCGGTTTGCCTTCCCGGACGAGCCATACGGCGCAACCCCAGAGCGTAATGGCGGCAAGAAGCTGGTTTGCAAGCCCGACATAGCGCCAAATGATTTCAAATCGGATTTGACTCAGTAAAAGTGCGACGGCGAAAATCGGGAGCGAAACCCAAATTCGGTTGCGCATCGGTTTTTGAGAAATTTTTAAGGCGTCCGCCGCGATGAGCCTCACACTGCGCAGTGCCGTGTCTCCGGAGGTAATCGGGCAAACGATGACACCGAGAACGGCGGCAACGGCGCCGACGGTTCCGAGCCACGCCGTGCAAATTTCGTTTACGAGAACGGCGGGCGGTTTCCCGGAGGCGTTCAGCGCGTCGGCACCGCCGCAGTAAGCAATCGCCGCGCTTGCCCAAATCAGGGCGATAACACCTTCCGCAATCATGGCACCGTAGAAGACGGGGCGTGCGTGTTTTTCACTTTTCAGGCACCGTGCCATCATGGGGGATTGCGTCGCGTGGAAGCCCGAAATCGCACCGCAGGAAATTACGACGAAAAGAGTCGGGAAGAGAGGATTGAGATTCGGGTCTGCATGAAAGTTTTTCAGCGAAGAAAGCGTCAGTTCCGGCATGGAGAGCGTTCCCGTGAAATCTTGCCAAAGCATCGTCCCGCCGACTCCGACCGCCATGAAGATGAGGGCGATGCTGAAGACGGGATAAATACTGCCGATAATCTTGTCGATCGGGAGGAGAACGGCGAGAACGTAGTAAATGATGATGACACCCGTCCAGAAGGGAAGCCAGCCGAGCGTTCCCGTAAAGGGGAGAGTTATTCCGGTGGCGGAAATCGGGCTTTCCGCGGGAACACTGCCGAGAAGCGATGCCGATTGCGTGGCGAGTAAGCCGGCGGGACCGTTAACAAAGGCAACACCGACGGCGAGCAGCATGAGCCCGGAAAACAGAATCAGAAACCGTTGCATGCCTTTGCCGAGAAATTTTCCGACGAGGTCGGGCAGGCTGCATCCGTCGTGGCGCATGGAAATCGCGCCGGAGAAGAAATCGTGCGCGGCACCCATGAATATGCACCCGAGGACGATCCATATATAGGCAACGGGCCCGTAGGCGGCTCCGAGTATTGCGCCGAATATCGGACCGAGCCCGGCGATGTTCAGCAACTGAATCATAAACGTTCGCCACGGTTTGATTTCGATGTAGTCCACGCCGTCGCAGAGACGGCAAACCGGCGTTTTCCTCGCGGGGTCAATTCCGAAAAGCGACGCGATGAATTTCCCGTAAAAAACGTATCCGAGAATCAGGCAAAGAAGCGCAACAATGAATGTAATCATAACGGAGAACCGTCATTACACACCTTTCGGATAGCAAAGAAAACAGCGAATTTCTGCGGGAACGCAACAGCGCTCTGCTTCGGGCGGAGTGAAAATACGCGGCGCGGGCGGTTTGCGTTCCCGTCGGCGACGCTTCCGATTTTTCTCGGATTAGCGTAAAAAAAGATTGAAAAAAGACCGCCGTGCGGCTCTAATTCCTGCCAATAACCCCCAATTCCCCCCCCTCATGAATATTCCTCTGAAAAAATACCTGTTGGCGGCTCTCGCCGTTGTCGTTTCGTTCGTCCCCGCAGTTTTTGCGCAAGATGCAAAGAAGCCCCCGCTGATTGAGGTTGAAAAGGTCGATTTTAAAACGGAGAAAATGCCTTATTACGATCAGTCTCAAAAATGGGCGATGACGGAAGTGCGTTTTCGCGTGAAGCCGTATGCTCCGACTTATATTCAGGATGCGTATTTGAATAACGTAAAAATGACGCTGACCTTGGTTTATCCGAAGTCCCTCGGGGCCGTAACCGGCGGGCGCGTTACAGGCTCGGCGGAAGACCGCGAAGCGGCGCTCGAAGCAGCGTCCGAAGAGGTCGGCAGCAACGCAAAGTTTTCTTACTACCGCGCGACGGTTGCGTTCGCCGGGTTGAAGATCGGCGGGGCATCCCGCTATGTGCGCTTCTTTATTCCCGGAGAAGTCGTGGAGCGCGAAATTCGCGGCGGCGGGGAAGCGGCACGCTACTGGTCCGGCTCGGCAAAGCCGATGGCTTACTGGGTCTCCTTCTCCTACGACGGAACCGAAGTGCCGCTTTATAAGCCGGACGGAAAACTGATGTTCCCGATGTCCGTCGGCGGTGCCGCTCCGTGGGCACGTAATATGACGAAGGCGAATTTTGAAAAATTCAGCTCGGATGCGGATTCCTCCGTTTCGGACACGAAGGGGCTTCTGATGCCGCAGACGTATCTTCCCTACAATGTTTGGCCGAAGGATTCCCCGACGATTCTTCGCGAAGAAATTCAGCAATAAGTTTTGATGTTCGTTCCCGCGCGGGATACGTTCCCGTAGCGGGATTTCTTTTTTCAATCTTTAAAAAAAATAAAAATAGCCGATGAGCAGTAATGCAAAAAAAATTACGGTGAATTGCGGGACGACACACGTTTCCGTTTCGGTTTTTTCGGAAAAGGCAGGAAGCCTCGTTCTCGAAAAACTCGTCGTAGAAGAGCTCGTTTACGATTACACGGAAGAGGAAGCATGGGCGAGTGCCGCTTCCGGTGCGTTGAGCAATATTTTTAAGTCGCTAAAAATCAAGGGGGCCGCAACGGCCAAGCCCGCCCAAAATCTCGGGAGCGGCCACCGCGCACAGCACGGACAGCACATC
>CAZPYE010000017.1:0-27257 GCA_964590115.1 uncultured Enterobacteriaceae bacterium | reverse complement strand
GAGGTGAATATATGATTTTTTACAGCTACGTTTGCGATATGCTCGGGCGGCTGCTCACGCGCTTAACTTCGCGCAACGGCACGACGCAGAACGACACGTTCGGCTACAACGCGCGGAGCGAACTGACAGCCGCAGCACTCGGGAGTGACAACTACGCTTACGCGTTTGACCACATCGGCAACAGAACTTCCGCCACCGAAACGGCAACGACACTCGCCTACACCGCAAACGCGCTCAATCAATATTCGGAAATTGCGTCTTCAGAAAACTCTGCGTCCTTTGCGTTTAATCCGACCTACGATGCCGACGGGAACATGACGCAGATTCAAACCTCCACGGGAACGTGGATTATCACCTACAACGGCGAAAACCGTCCGCTCCGCTTTGAAAACGCGGCAACGCAAACAATTGTCGATTGTGTTTACGATTCGCAAGGGCGACGTTTTGAAAAGAAAGTTTCCGTCGCGGGAACGACGACCCTGCGGGAACGTTCTTCTTTTTGTGCCGACGTGAAAATATTCCGAGGATTTCATTAGGAAACTAAAAACGGAGCCGGCACTATTTCACAGAAAGGAGGTTTCGGAAAGAAGGAATAAAATCTTGTCGCGTTTCCGTGCGCTCTGCGGGAGAATCTCCGCCTATGAAATTGATGGTTTTGGACGGAAACAGCATTGTAAACCGCGCGTTTTACGGAGTGCGGATTTTGACTACGCGAGACGGAGTGCCGACCAATGCCGTTTACGGCTTTTTGACCATTCTTTCCAAGTTACTCGACGACAGTAAACCGGATGCGCTTTGCGTTTGTTTCGACGTTCATGCCCCGACGTTTCGCCACGAAAAATATCCCGATTATAAGGCCGGCCGGCGTCCGATGCCGGATGAACTTCGCCCGCAAATCCCGCTCTTGAAAGAGGTGCTCGCCGCGATGCGCGTTCCCGTTTACGAGCTCGCGGGTTGGGAGGCGGACGATTTGTTGGGAACTGTCGGCGTGCGTTGTTCGGAGGCGGGTTGGGATTGTGAAATTGTCACTGGAGACCGCGACAGTCTTCAGCTTGTTACCGAGCGCGTTCACGTAAAACTCGTTGTTTCCCGCATGGGAAAAACCGAGACCAGGGAGTTCTCTCCGGAGAGTTTTTTTGATCACTACGGATTTGTTCCCGCACGGATTGTGGACTTAAAGGCACTGATGGGCGATGCGTCGGACAATATTAAGGGTGTTCCCGGAATCGGCGAGAAAACCGCGACGGAACTTGTCCGCAAGTACGGTACGCTTACCTCCGTTTACAAGGATCTGAATGCGCTTGATGTTTCCGCTTCCGTTAAAAAGAAGCTCGAAGCGGGCAGAACCGGTGCCTTTGAATCATATGATTTGGCAACGATTCGGACGGATGTGCCGATCGCGTTTTCTCCGGAGAAAAATTTGCGCGTCGAACCGGACGTTCCCGCGCTTTACGCGCTTTTCAAGAAACTGGAATTCTCCAAGCTTATCGCGAAATGGAATCTTGCTCCCGCAGGCGGGGAGAATGCGGATTTGCCGCTGTTTTCCGGCGAAACGGCGGCGGAAAAACCGGGAGCCGAGCCCGTTCCCGAAGAGTTTTCTTCGCTGGAGGGATTTCTTGCTCATTGCGAAGCACAAGCGCATGTATGCGTTTTTGCGGATACAAAAGCGCCCAATCCGCTTTCTGAAATTGCCGTTGCCGCGGGAACGCATGTCGCGGAAATTTCTTCGGAAAAATATTCGCCGGAGGCTTATCGAGACTTTCTCGAAAAGTTTTTCGGCGGGAACGTTAAGAAGGTTGCGCACGACGTAAAGGCGCTGATGCGAGTGTGCCTTGCCGAAGCACTACCTGCCGAGGGCTTCGTTTTCGATACGGCTCTTGCCGCGTATCTGCTGGAGCCAACGCGGTCGGTGGAATCGCTTCCTGCGGACGTTCCCGCGACGGAGCGCGCGTGTCGAGTGAGGGCACTCCGGGACGAGCAGATTCCCGCCTTGGAGAAGGCCGGGCTGGCGAAGCTTTACAGGGAAATCGAGTTCCCGCTTTGTGCGGTTCTTGCGGAAATCGAGCACGCCGGAATCGCCGTCGATCGCGAGAGGCTTGAGGCGTTTTCCCGCGAAATGGCGTCGCGCGCCCTCGCCGTGCAGGGCGAGATTTTTTCGCTCGCGGGAACGGAGTTTAATCTGAATTCCCCGAAACAGCTCGGAGAAGTGCTTTTTGAAAAACTTGCGCTTCCGGCGAAGAAAAAAACGAAGACGGGTTATTCCACCAACGCGGACGTGCTCAAGGAACTGGAATCGTTGCATCCCGTCGTCGGGAAAATCGGAGAATTCCGTCAGTTTACGAAGTTGAAAACCATTGCGGACGGGCTGATTGAATCCGTCGCCGCGGACGGGCGCATTCACACCACGTTCAACATGACGACAACGGCGACGGGGCGCCTGAGTTCCTCGGACCCGAATCTTCAAAATGTGCCGACACGGGGTGAGCTCGGAAACGAAATGCGGAAAATGTTTGTCGCCGAGCGCGGGAACGTTTTGGTCGATGCCGATTATTCTCAAATCGAACTGCGAGTCCTCGCGCACATTTCCGGCGATTCCGCCATGCAAAACGCCTTTCGGGAGGGCGAGGACATCCACACCGTTACCGCGTGCCGGATTTTCCGTGCCGAGCCCGTGCAAATCACGCCTCTCATGCGCCGCCATGCCAAGGCGGTGAATTTCGGCATTGTTTACGGCATCGGTGAATTTTCGCTTTCGCAGGACCTCGGGGTTACACGCCGCGACGCCAAGCGCTACATTGAGAATTATCTGGAAAAATATGCGGGTGTCCGCGAATACATGAAAAATGTTGTCGAAAAGGCAAAGTCGGACGGTTTCGTTTCGACCCTGCTCGGACGCCGCAGAGCTATGCCGGAACTCGCTTCTTCGAATCACAACGTGCGCGCTTTCGGCGAACGCGTGGCGCTCAACGCCCCGATTCAGGGGACGGCGGCGGACATTATCAAAATTGCGATGCTTCGCGTCCGAAAACGATTGAAACGCGACGTTCCCGCCGCCCGAATCGTTTTGCAGATTCACGACGAGCTTTTAGTCGAGGCTCCGGCGTCCGAGGCGGAACCCGTCAAAAAACTGCTTTCCGAGGAAATGTCGGCGGCGTTCCCGCTTGCCGTTCCGCTTCTCGCGGAGGCGACTGCCGGAGAGAGTTGGGCGGATGTCAAATGAGAAAAAATGCCCGGAGGAATTCTGTGTTCCCGTCGGGCATTTTTATGTTACGGACGCCGGATCCTACTTTGCGTGCGTAATTTGACGCAGGGCTTCGTAAGTCGCAATCCCGGCTGCGGTGGACAGATTCAGCGAGCGAAGCGTTTCCTCCGGTTGCGGAATTTTAATTTCAAAATTCCTGCCGATAAAATCGTGAAGCCATTGCGGAGCACCGTGTCCTTCGTTGCCGAAAACGAGCCCGTCTCCGTCGCTGAAGTCCGCATCCCAAAGCCCTTTTTCCGCTTTGGTGGAAAGAAGCCAAAGCCGTTTCGGGCGTTGCGGGAACGCGAGAAGCGCCTCCCAATTTTCGTGGTGAACAACGTCCAGCGATTTCCAGTAATCCATTCCCGAACGGCGCAAATGTGCGTCCGTAATCGTGAATCCGAGCGGGTGTATGAGGTGGAGGCGGGAACGCGTAATTGCGCACATTCTCCCGATATTGCCGGTATTTTGCGGAATTTCCGGATTAAAAAGGATGATGTGGAGCATCTTCGGGGGCTTTGTGCTTTAACGCGGATAAACCATGAGGCACGCCATGCCTGCCGCTTCCGCCGCATCGAATCCCTTGGGGCTGTCTTCGATGACGAGGCATTCTTCGGGCGGCACGCCGAGCTTTTCCGCCGCGAGTAAAAACAGGTCGGGCGCGGGCTTGCAGTTTTTTACGTCTTCGGAGGTGATGACGACGGGAAAAATGTCCGCGACGCCGATGGTTTTCAGGATTTCGTGAACTTCTTTGCGAAATCCGCCGGAGGCGACGGCGAGCTTGGCGCCGCGTGCCGCCAGTTTCTTGGCGTAGGCGCAGACATCCGGAATCGGCGTTACGTCGCAAATATGCTCTTCAAGGTAGGCGTGATAGTCCGGAAGGAGGCGGTCGATGCTGATTTTAAATCCGTAGCGCGCTTCGAGAATTGCGATGGTGTCCGCCGTATTCATTCCTCCGAGCGTGCAGAAGAATTCCCACGGGAACGACCAATTGTCTCCGACCTGGCGGCGGACGGAATATTCCCACGCGTCGTGGTGCAAGCCCATGGAGGCGGCAAGAGTGCCGTCGCAGTCAAAAATGTAGGCAGAAAAAGGTTCTTTGATTTCCGAACTCATAAAGCCCGAAGTTTATGGCGTTGAAAGGGGGCGGGGCGAACTAAAAAACGGAGGCGCGGGAACGCCGGAGTAGCCGTTTATGCCGCCGGATATTTCTCAATAAGCCGCTTAAAGACACAGACGGGAACGTAATCGCTGAGCCGGGAGGAGTCGAGTTTGACGATTTGCTTCACGAAAGACGAATTGAAGCAGATAAACTCCTTCTCGGGCATCATGTATAGCGTTTCGACTTCCGGTTCAAGTCGGCGGTTGTGCATATCGAGAAGAAGCTCCGATTCAAAGTCCGAGACGAGGCGAAGCCCGCGAATGATGACACCTGCGCCGAGGCGTTTGGCGTTATCAACCGTGAGACCGTCGAAAGTGATGACTTCGACGTTTCCGGCATCCGCGAGCGCTTCGCGCAAAAGTTCGACGCGCTCGGGAATCGTAAAAAGCGGTTGCTTGTCGGGGTTCACGGCGACGGCGACGATGACTCGGTCGAAAAGCTTTGCGGCGCGACGAATGATGTGAACATGCCCGTTGTGCACGGGATCAAAACTGCCCGGATAGAGGGCGACGCGCGAAGGTGCGATTTGCTGGGCTGTCATTTTTTTAGATGTTTTCCGTTGTGAAACGTGTTTACAGTCTCGACTTGTGCGCAATCTGTGGCAAGATTTTTAGAAATTTTTTTTTTCGAGATGAAACATCTTCCGAATATTCTTACGCTCTCGCGCATCCCGCTCCTGTTCATCATTGTCGGGTTACTTTGTATCGACGGCTTTAAGTCCGATCTCGCCGCGTTTATCCTTTTTGTTTTGGCGGCGGCTTCGGACTGGTTTGACGGCTATATTGCGCGCAGGGTCGGGGCGGTTTCCAACTTCGGAAAGCTGATGGACGCGCTCACCGACAAGATTATTATGGTCGGGATTTTCGTCGCGATGCTCGGGTTGAAATGCAACGCGCCCGAAGGGACGGCGGAGACGATTCTTCCGCAGTTTTGCGTGTTTTTCGTCATCATTATTATCTGTCGCGAATTTTTGATTACGGGGTTGCGTCTCGTGGCTGCGAGTAACGGCTTGGTGCTGGCGGCAGAGCGTGCCGGAAAGCTCAAAACGGCGTTGCAGATGGTGTCGGTTTCACTGCTTTTGCTCGCCCATGTCCTTCAGGACTCGGGCGTTCCCGCCGACTGGGCTTACTGGACTCGCGAGACGGGGCTGTGGTCATTTTACGGCGCGGTTCTTCTGACGATTTATTCCGGAACGGGCTACATCATTCGGAACCGAAAAATTTTGATGCAATGAGCGGTAATTTTGATTTTAAAACAAGGGCCCTCGGAACGCTTTCGACGTTGGGACCTGTCGGGCGACGCCTTCCGGCGCCGGGAACGTGGGGGTCGGTTTGCGGTGTGATTTTTTACTGGTTCGCATTTCAGGGAATCAATGCGCCGGGAACGCTTTTGCAATTTCTGATTTGGGCGGCCTTGCTTGTCGTCATCGCCGTTCCCGTCTGCGAAGCCGGGGAAAAGATGCTCGGGAAAACGGACCCGGGAGAAGTCAATTTTGACGAATTCGCCGTCATGCCGATTTGTTTTGCCGGTCTCGGAGAGGTTATGGCGAGTAGCGCAAACACGCTTTATTGGCTTCTCGCCGGATTTGTTCTGTTTCGGCTGTTTGATATTTTTAAACCGTTTTACATTAAAAACCTGCAGAACCTCAAAGGCGGTTGGGGTGTCGTTGCGGACGATTTTGCGGCGGCGGTTCTTACTTGCGTATGCCTTTGGACGGCGCACGGATTGATTACGGTTTGTTGCTGATTTCGAAAAACGGAGCCGCCTTTCGGGGGCGGATTTCCGCTTGCGGTTGCGTCCGAAAGTTGCGTTCCCGCGTGCCGATACGTTTGCACGCTTGCAGGAGCGCCCGAAAAGTTGCATAAATACGCGCAACAGAAATGGCAACCTCACGCAGTTCCGAACGTCCGCTCAAGCCCACGGATCTCCGCGGGATTCTCAAATACGTCCCGATGTTTCGCGATCACATTTTCGTGATTGCCGTCGACGGAAGTATCGTCGAACACGAGAATTTCCAAAATCTCATTACGGATATCGCCGTTTTGCGGAGCCTGAATATTAACGTTGTCATTGTTCACGGAATCGGGAAGCAGCTTCGCGATATGGCATCGCGCCAGCGCGTGAAGCTTTCCGATGTTTACGGAGAAGGCGTTACCGACAGGGATACGATGGAGATTGCCTGTGAAGCTTCCGGTATAGTTTCCCAAGCGATAATTGAAGGATTGACGCACGCGAACCTCAAATGTGCGATAACGAACGCAATTCGCGCAACGCAGGTCGGCGTCATCGGCGGCGTGGATCAACTGCTCACCGGGAAAGTCGAAAAAATTGATACGCCGCTACTCAAATCCCTGCTTTCGCAAGGGATTATTCCGCTGATTACGCCGATTCTTTGCGATCGCGACGGAAATTCGTTGCGTGTGAACAGCGATTCCGTCGCCGCAGATCTCGCCGTGGAACTCGGCGCTTCAAAACTCATTTATCTGACGCCGTTTGCCGGATTGATTTTGGACGGCAAAATACAGGTCAATCTTAGCCTTTCCGCACTCGAAAAAGCTTTGCAGAAAAAATCCGTGGAAATAGAGGAGCGACTTCGCGGGAAGGCGCAGTTCGCCGTGCGCGCACTCAACAACGGAACGCAACGCGCACACATTCTCGACGGGCGCACCAACGGCGGCCTGCTCGCGGAGATTTTCGACAAAGTCGGAACCGGATCCATGATTCACGCAAACGACTACGATTGTATCCGGACGGCGAAGAAAAAAGATGCCCAGTTCATCTACAATATCACGAAAAACGCCGTTAAGAACAAGAGTCTCGCCAAGCGTTCCCGCCAGCTCATCGAGTCGCATACCGAAGATTATTTCGTTTACGAAATCGACGAGAGTATCATCGGTTGCGCGTGTTTGCGCCGTTTTGACGATGCGCCGCACACGGCGGAACTCTGCAGCGTTTACGTTCAGCCGTTTTATCAGGATCGCGGAGTCGGGAAAAAACTCGTCGCCTACGCGGAACTGCAGGCGCGGGAACGCGGAATCAGGACACTGATAACCTGCACGACGCAAACCTACGGGTTCTTCAAAAGCGTTTGCGGCTTTGAAGACGCGCTTCCGGAAAACCTTCCGCCGTCGCGCCGCGAGGAGCTTTGCTCGAACGGGCGCAACTCCAAAGCCCTTTTTAAAATTCTGTAAGTTTCGGGGCCGGGAAAAGTTCCGATTATTCGTTCGCTTCGCGGAGGTCGCAAATCACGCGTTCCGGGTAGTTCCCGCCGCCGGAATCGGAAACGTAGATGTGCGCCCATTTGAGATGAACTTTATCGCCCGGATTCAGCGTGTTAATTTTTTCGACAAGGTTTTTAGAAACTTCGGTCGAACCTTCGGGTTTGAGCAGGCAGGTAAAAGCGTCCGTTTTCGGATCCCCGTATTTGTCCGGTGCGGAGTAGGAGTTGTATTTTTCGACTTCGAAAACGGCGAGCGTTCCCGAGTGTCCGCAACGGTCGGGGCAGAGCATGGAGCGCCCCATGCAAACGTGTTCCCGCGTTCCCGCGAAAACGGCATCCGTATCGTGGACGGAAAGAACTTTGAAATTTCCGCTTCTCGGAATTCCGCTTTCTGCCGGCGGGCAAGGAGTGCAGGCGTTTAGCGATAAAGCGAGGATAAAAATGAGGGCGGTCTTCCGGAGGAACGAGTTTTTCATATTTTTCAAAAGCGTTCCCGCGGGACGTTTTTGTCTGAAAAATCGTGCTTAATTCGTTTTTCCCGAACGGCTATCGTCTTTGTAAACGCGAACCCAATCGACATGCATTTCCGCGGGAAGATGCTTCGGATTGATTTTTCCGGAGGATTCTACCCAGCTTCCGCCGAGTTGCATATCGACAAGGATATAGAACGGCTTGTCGAAGGGCCATTGCCCGCTGTTTTCTTCTGCGGGAACGCGAGGATAGGTGAAGGTTTCCTTGCCGTTAATGAGAAAGACGAGCTTGTCCGGATACCATTCCGCGCCGTAAACGTTGTAGTCTTTTCGCTTAATTTTCCCCGTGGCTCCGTTCTTCGGGTTTCTTCGACCGAGGGTGTAGGTGTAGCGGGAGTGAACGGTTTGGTAGGCGAAATCGTCAAAATTGAGGTGCTCCATAATGTCGATTTCTCCGTCGTCCGGCCACTTCCTGTTTTTGCCGTCCGGAAGCATCCAAAGGGCGGGCCATGCGCCTTGGGCGGAATCGACTTTTGCGCGGATTTCGATTTTCCCGTAGCGAAACGCGAATTTCTTTTCGGTGGAAATTCCTCCGGTAATGAAGGGCGAAGGGTCTTTCTTCGTGTTCGGGTTCACTTTCCCCCGAAGAATCAGTTTCCCGTTTTTGACGGCGAAAAGCGAAGGATCTTCGGACATAGTGTTTTTCCAATCCGGTGTGCCTCGCTTGATTTTTGTCCAATATCGGGTGTCGATTCTGTTGCCGTTAAACTCGTCGGACCAAACGAGCTTCCATTTCGGCTCGGCTTGCAGAAGAACGGAAACCGCGAACGGAAATGCGATAATTGCGGGAACGAAACGGGAAATTCTCATGGGAAAAATTTGGAATTTCGGAGACGCAATGCGTGATTTTTCCAAAAAAAACAAAACCGTCGGGGAAAACCTTTCGACGGTTTTGTTTTCGGACGGCGACCGTTTATCCGAAGAAAATATCTTCGAGGGCGAGGCAAATCGTGTGGTAAACCGGCAAGTGAAGCTCCTGAATTTTGAACGTTGCCGTATCGGGAACGCAAATACAGATGTCTGCAAGCGACTTGAGTTTTCCTCCGGTCGCGCCGGAAAGTCCGACGGTAACCAAGCCCTTTGCTCGGGCGACTTCCATGGCGTAGCCGACATTTTTTGAATTGCCGGAGGTCGAAAGTCCGAGCAGAACGTCGCCCTTGTTTCCCAAACCCCAAACGAGTTGCGCATAGCCGTAATAGGGATCGCAATCGTTTAGCCACGCCGTGTTAATCGCGCCGAGGCTGTGAAGCGGAATCGCGGGCAATGCGTCCTGAAGCCGGGAGGCGAGTTCTTCGCCGAGGCGTTCCCGTGCATCCGGCTTCAGCGGGCGCTTTGAGCAAAACCCTTTGAGTAATTCCCCGGAAATATGATCTGCGTCTGCCGCACTTCCGCCGTTCCCGCAGATGAGGAGCTTCCCGCCGTTGCGGTAGGATTCCGCGAGTGCGTCCACGGTGCGTTGAATGTCGTTCCCGCAGCTTTCGAGGACGGGATAGCGGGAGATTAGAAATTTGATTTGCGGGTGGAGGGGCATTGGGGAAAAAGAATTGGAAATTAGGAATGAGGAATTAGAAATCAGGAATTAGAACGGTTTTCTCATTCCTCGTTTCCAATTCCTGATTTTCTCTTACTTGTAGAACGCGTTGATTTTTTCGGAAACGTCTTTATACGTCGAATCCGCCATGTAGAGAGCCTTGTATTCGGCGATGGCTTCCTCGCGTTTTCCGGATTTTTCCAACGCGCTTGCGAGTTCGTAAATCACGTCTTTTTTCAGCTCGTTCATCAGTCCGATTTCTCCCTTGGCGACGGAAAGTTGGTCTGCGGCGAGGTCGAATTTGCTTCCGGCGATGAATGCGCGTCCGAGGTTGAGCATTGCCGGGTGGCGGTTTTTCGGAGAGCGCTGTGCGAGTTGAAGCTCGCGGATCGCGCCGTTAATATCTCCTCCGGAAAGAAGCATCAGCCCGAGGTCGTAACGGTAGTTGTAATCATTCGGATATTTTTCGACGAGCGTCTGAATCGCCTGCAACTTATAGGCTTTTTCGGCTTCTCGAAGTTTTTCCAAATAATCCGCGTATTCGGCGTTTCCGGGATTTTCGGCGACGACTTTTTCTGCGGCGCGAATGCAGTTTTCGTAGTTCTCGGTCGTGAGCGAATGTTCGAGTTTTTCGAGCGTCGCATCCGTTTTCCCGTTGGTCGTTTGACGCGCCTGTTGAATCGCCCAAATCGCGGCGTTGAGGTCTCCGGCGATTTTGTAATTGCGGGAAAGATCGCGGAAAATCTGTGTGTTTTCGGGATCGGCTTGTGCGGCCTCGAGGAGCTTCGGAATTTCCGCCGCCGCCGATTCCGCATCGGAAACGACGCGGGACTTCTTTTCGAGTTCGAGGGCTTTTTCCTTGTCCGCAATTTTGCTGCGGTAGTCTCCGTCGTTGTCCCAGCTTTTCTTCATCGTCATTTTAACCGAGACTTGGCGTGCGAGTTCCTGCAGGTCGCCGTCTCCGGGGAATTTTTTCAAAGCGCCGTTGACGGCTTTTTCGGCACGGTCTCCGTCGTTGTCGTTCAGATAGGCGTTGACGAGGAGCTTGTAGTTTTCCGTTTTGGGTTCGACGGCGACGATTTCCTCGTAGGCGAGAGCAACGGCATCCCAAAGCCCGAGCGTCTCCGCTGCTGCGGCGAGCAGTTTATTTGCGGGAATGTCGAAGGGATTTTTTGCGAGCATTTTTTCCGCGTGTTCCATCGCCGCCGTCGGATTTGTTTTGGCAACGGAGGATTTTCCCGCGAGGGAAACGGAGCTGAGCAGTTTTCCGAAGCCGCTTCCTGCCGGCTTGTTCCCGCAAATCGCCTTTTGTGCGCGCCGAAGAATGCGCCGCACTTCCGTGCATTCCGGGTGGCGTCCGAGGACGGCCTGGCAAGTTTCTGCGGCAAACTGAGGATTTCCGCGTGCGATTGCGTTTTCTGCGGCGGCAACCTGTTTCTGTTCGCGGGGATCAATTTCTTTCAGGAGAACTTTGGGCATGAGCGTAATATTTAAAGGGTTTTCTAAAAGCTTTGAGAAAGCCGGAATAATGCGCCTCTCCGTGTCTTTTTTCAAGAAAACAAAAGCATTGCCGAGCGATCGCGCCCGGCGCGGAGCGGGAGCGTGCCTTTGCGGTTAATCGAAGACGGAGGCGAGGGCGGAAATTTTGGCTTCGATTTCGAGGAATTCCTTTTGCGGATCGCTTCCGCGAACCAGTCCGGCCCCGGCATAGAGGCGGATTTTATCCTCAAAGATTTTGGCGCAACGAATAGCTACCGCAAAAAAGCCGTTCCCGTCCGCGTCGAGGAAGCCGACGGGCGCGGAAAAGTTCTCTCTGGAAAAGGGCTCGGCATCGCAAATGAATTCTTTTGCGGCGGAGGCGGGAACGCCGCACATGGCAGGCGTCGGATGCAATACGGAAATGATTTGCCCGATCGGAATTTTCCCGGAGTCGATGTCGGCTTTAATCGGCGTATGCAGGTGAAAAACATTCGGCAAACGCAAAATCTGCGGAAGTTCCGAGTATTCGGGGCGGAGTCCGACGCTCCGCAGTTTTTCCGCGATGAAATCGACGACGATCTGATGCTCTCTGCGCTCCTTCGCATCGGAAAACAGTCGTTCGGCGCAGGCTCCAGGCGCGTTTGCGTCGTGCGGCACCGTTCCCGCGAGTGCTTCCGTTTCGAGTTCTTTTTTTCGGACGCGGACAAGGATTTCCGGCGTTGCGCCGACGATTCTCTCGCCGATTCTTTCGCCGTTCGCCTGTGCGGAAAAAAGGGTGCAACCGCTTGCGAGGAAGCGTTTTTTCAACTCGGAGTAAAGTGTTCCCGACGGAAAATTTCCGGGCGGCGAGAACGCGAAGTCCTTGGCTCTGGCGAGAACGATTTTTTCGAATTTGCCCGCTTCTATGGCGGCGATTGCCCGCGCGGCGCGTTCGGCGTAGTTTTTTTCGCCGACTTCCGTCGCTTTCGAAATTGCGGGAAAGTCTTCGGGAGAGTGTGAGGCGTTTTTCAGTATTTCGTATTCCGCAAGAATTCCGGATTCGTCCGGTGTTTTTCCGTCGGGAATTGCGATGTGTGCACAAATATGAGTGCCGTCTTCGTCTCGGGAGATTTGCCAGGTCGGAATTGCCGCAAATGCGGCTTCGGAATTCGGGAAAGAGCCTGCGGCAAAAATTTTCGGCGCGGGAACGCTTCGCTCTTTTTCGCTCAGAGAAAGACGTATCCGGTTTTTCGGAAAGGTTTTTTCGAGAGAGGAAAAATCGCATTTTCCGTGCCTTACGCATGCCTCGCCGAAATCGAACGCCGCTTCCGCCAAATGCTTTTCGGCGTTTTCAAAGACAAATGCGATACGGGAACGGACTCCGCAGGCGATGGCGTCGAAGGCGGACGCGGGCAGGCGCGGAAATGCGACGGAGAGCATTTCCGCATTTTCGGCGCGCGCTTTCGCCAAGGCTGACGCCAGGCGGGAACGCAAATCTCTTTCGTCGCCCGATACCACGTTTGCGGGAACGCGGGATTAACGTTTTTTTTGCAGAAGCATTTTCAGGGGCATCAGCTTCAGGCTGTCCGGGAAGGACACAACGCGCCCCGTTTTTTCGGCGATGAGTTTGAAGATTTCCCGTATCCACGCTTTTTCGCGGCAAATCAGCGTGTCAAAATAGAGGTTCATTTTCCCGTCGCTCGTATTCCAGCAGAGACCGTTGACTTCGAGCGTTATCGGGTTTTCTTCCCCGGCGAGGCTTAGTGTGAGGGAAACGCTCTCTTTTGAGAATGCGAGGTCGTCCACGTGCCCGATTTCGCCGAATTTCTGATTCAGAGCATTGATGATTTGTTGGTTAATAAAATCTGCCATATGAATGAGGGTTTTAATGTTTGCTTCCGTGCGGGAACGAATCCGCACGACGAAAACAAAGCAAACAGCAAACCCGGCGGGAACGCGAAGATTTTTTTTACGTCCGGAGGCACACGGGAGGGTCGTCCGCGGAACTTTCCGGAGACAACAGCCCGTTTTTTGGTTCGCATTGCGGGGGAGGCGAAGCGTAAAATTCTCGGTATGGAAGAACACATTACCCCTAAAAAAGAAGAGTCGGTTCCGCAATTTAAGCACGTTAAAGCTTACGAAAATCTCGATTTTCTGAACAGCCCGGCTGCGCGAACCATTCGCGTTCATTGCGAAATGCTCGAACCGTATTACCGCCTTTATCCGTATTCGATTCGTAAAACACTCGTGTTTTTCGGCTCGGCGCGAACGCTTCCGAAAATCGATGCGGAAGAAGCGCTTGCGCGGGAACACCGCAAGGTGAAAGAGTTGCCGCTGACCGAGACGGAACGCAAATTGCGCATCGCCGCCGCCGAACGCAATGTGGCAAATTCGCACTATTACGAAATGGCGAGGCAACTTGCGCACGATCTGACGAAGTGGAGCGAAGAGCATTTCGCCAATCCCGCAGACCGCTATTATATTTGCTCCGGCGGAGGACCGGGTATCATGGAGGCTGCCAATCGCGGCGCTTATGAGGCGGGCGGAAAATCGCTCGGCCTCGGAATCAATTTGCCGTTTGAACAAAAACCTAATCCGTTTATAACGCCCGAACTGGATTTTGAATTCCGCTACTTTTTCGTCCGGAAATACTGGTTCCTTTACCTCGCGCACGCCCTTGTCGCGTTCCCGGGCGGATTCGGCACGATGGACGAGCTGTTCGAAATGCTTACGCTGATTCAAACGCGTAAAACACCGAAAAAAATTCCCATCGTCCTCTTCGGGCGCGAATTTTGGGAAAAAATCATCAATTTTGACGTTTTCGTCGAACTCGGCTACATCAGCCCCGAGGACTTGGAATTGTTCCGCTACTTCGACACCGTGGAAGACGCCCGCGAATACATCATTCGCGAAGTTATGTCCGAAATGGCGGAGACGGAAAAATTCCCGCTTCGCAAGGAATCGGAAGATGCCCTGCACCCGCATCACCTCGATCCCCGCCGCACTCACGGCGGACTGAGAAAAAATTAAATTTTGCGGGAACGCGGGAATACGGGTAGCTTTCATCCGGTATGGCAGCGAAGAAAAACGGCGGCGTGAGACGCGTTTCCTCAATCGAGAGAATCCTGGGGCGGCTCGACGACTTGGATTCCGCGAATCTGACGATTCTGGTCCAGCGCCTTGCGCGGGAACGCGGTTTGTTTGAAATGCTTTTCGACACAATCGACGAGGGAATCATCGTGATTGATTCCTCCGGAACGATTGAGTATTCGAATCGCTCGGGAATGCGCATGGTCGGCTTGCGCGGGAACGAACCCGGGAACGCGGTGCTTTGGAAACTCGTCCCGGATTTGGCGCGCTCGCTGGATTTTTTGCGGGACGATGACGGTCTGGCTCCTAACAGCGCTCGCGATGCGGAAATTTTTTATCCCGAACATCGCTGGTTGCGCCTGCAAATCAGTCCTATTTCGCTCGGCGGAGGCGAGGGCGTTCCCGCGCGCTTCGTCGTCATTTTGCGTGACATTACGGCGGACCGGGAGTCAACCGAAGAAATGCTCGAAAGCGAGCGCGTGAACTCAATTTTTACGCTGGCGGCAAGTGTGGCGCACGAAATCGGAAACCCTCTCAATTCCATGAAAATTCATTTGGAACTGATACGCCGAAAGCTCGCAAAACTCGATTCTTCCGAAAAATCCGCGGGAACGCTAAAAAACTCCGTCGGCATTTGTCTCGAAGAAATCGCCCGGCTCGACGATATTTTAAAGAATTTTCTCGGCGCCATTCGCCCGCAGAAGCCCGCACTCGTAAAAACAAATCTCGTGGAAATCGTTATCGACGTGCTCGGCGTGCAAAAGATCGAACTTGAGAATCGAAACATCCGGTGTTCGATGATTCAGGCGTGCAAAGAACTGCCCGTCGTTCTCGGGGACGAATCTCAACTCAAGCAGCTCGTGTTTAATGTGACGAAAAACGCCATGGAAGCCATGCAGGACGGAGGTAGTATCGCAATCGAACTCGATTGCGACGATGCCTTTGTGTTCTTGCGCGTCAGGGATTCCGGGTGCGGCATCAGTCGTGACGATATTTCCAAAATTTACGAACCGTTTTTTACCACGAAAAACAACGGGCACGGGTTGGGCATGATGATCGTTATGCGCATTATGCGGGAACACGGCGGGCAGGTCGGAATCGACAGCACGCCGGGAAAAGGCACGACCGTAACTCTTCAGTTCCCGAAACCCGGCGCACGTGCGCGCATGCTTCCTCCGACGAAGTAAGATGACTTCGCAAAACAGTCTCTTCCGGTTCGCCGTGCACATGTTTCTTTTGCCGTTGTCGGCAATTTTCGGCGCGGTGGCGTGCGGTTGCGGAAAATCTCCGGATACAGGCGAACACAGGCTATTTTCCGATGAATTTTCGCTGACGCTCGGCGAAAAAAAACTTTCCGTTCGTGCGGCGATTACGGAATTGGAGCGCCGGCAGGGGCTGACCGGATGCCGGACTCTGCCCGAAAATTCGGGAATGCTTTTTGTCTATCCGGACGAGGACAGGCGCGGGTTTTGGATGCGCGGCGTTCCCGTCGGGTTGTCCGTCGGCTTTTTCGACGCATCCGGAATTTTGCTCGAAACACGGGAAATGCGGGCAAACGATTTATCCGTCACGTCCTCGCGGAGCGAACGCGTGAAATTTGTTTTGGAAATGCCGTCCGGGTGGTTTACCCGCAACGGCGTGAGCGCGGGAACACCTCTTCGCCTCGATGAGCTTGCGAATCTGCTTCGCCTTCGCGGGTTCTCTCCGGAAAACTTTGAAATTCTTTCCGGAAAATAAATTTCCGCTTTACGTTTACGGGCAAAAAAATCAGCATCGGATTCGTTCATGAAAACGCTTTTTCAAAAGATCGCAGATCGCGAAATTCCCTCGAAAATGGTTTATGAGGACGACGTTTGTTTCGCGATCGAAGACATCAATCCGCAAGCTCCGGTTCACATTCTCGTCATTCCCAAGCGCGTGATTGCTCGCCTTTCCGTTGCGACGGATTCCGATGCGGGAACACTCGGGCATCTGCTCGTCGTCGCGGGAAAAGTCGCGGCGGAACGCGGGCTTTCCGGCGGTTTCCGCACGGTTATCAACTCCGGTCCGGATGCGGGGGAAACGGTTCCGCATCTGCACGTTCACCTCATCGGCGGACGTAAGCTCGCGTGGCCTCCGGGCTGATTTCTTCCCTTGTGCTAAAACAGATTTTTTTTAACGACGTATCTTTAACGCATATAAAAATGGCAACCTCCTTTAATCGTAAAAAAACGGTCGGCGCGTTCGGTTCGAGCAAAATTCGCGAAGTCGGCTATCACTATGAAGTCCTTCTGAATGAGCGGGCTGAGCCGATTCCCTCGGCTCCGAGCGACCCGAACAGACCGAACATCGCCAACATGATTATTGAGTTTTCCCGCCCTGTGATTGCACAGGCCGGCGGTAATCACACTGCGATTCGCGGCGCAATGAACGTGGCGATTCTGCTTTGGAACGCGATTGTCGAAGGCGACGTTGCCGTCGCTGCCGCCCGCGAGAAGCTCTTGGCGCTCCCGGATGCCGCGCCCGAGCAGATTGACGCGCTCATCGAATCTCTGCGGGAACGCAAAAATGTTGTTGCCCCCGGCGTGAATCAGGTCGTGCGAAAATTCAATCTGAATTTTACGAAGCACGGCATTTCGTTCAACGTAACGACGGCGCCCGGCACCAAAATTGAAGGCGTCGAAAAGTCTCCCAATATCGCCGCCCTCGGCTAAAAACAGAATTTGATTTCCGGAAAATCGGCGGGAACGTGCGCGAGCTCGGATTCCGCCGATTAAGTTGCGTAATTCCGGTCACCGAAGAGAGCGGTTCCGATGCGAACCGTCGTGGAGCCGGCGGCAACGGCGGGGGCAAGGTCGTGAGACATTCCCATGGAAAGCTCCGGAAGTTTTTTCCCGAATTCGTCCTCAAGGCGGTCACGCCATTCCCGCAGAGTGTCAAAACTGCGGCGGGCGGTTTCGAGTGAGTCGTCGTCAATCGGCGCAACGCACATGAGTCCGTCCGCGTGCAGGCGGTTTTCGGAAAATGCGGCTTCGGCGAGTTTTCGCAGAGAATCGTAGTCTGCGGTTCCGAATTTCGCGGGGTCGCTCCCGGGATTTGCCTGAAGCAAAACGGGCAGACGTTCCCGCTCGACTTCTTCACAGAGCCGATTCAGTTTTTGAGCGAGAGAAATTGAATCCACGGACTGGATACGCTCAAAAATTTCGACGGCGCGTCGGGCTTTGTTGCTTTGCAGATGTCCGATGAGTTCCCAGCGCGGGAACGCGGCGTCGCACGGCGTTTTTTCGGAAAACTCTTTTTTCTTCAAAGCCGCTTCCTGAACACGATTTTCCCCGACGGCGGAAAACCCGGCACGAATCGCATAAAGCGGAGCTTCGACCGGGTGGTTTTTTGTGACGGGAAGAATTTTTACGGTTCGGGGATCGCGTCCGCAGGCGGCGCAGGCTTCGGCGACGCGTTCCCGCACGCGTGCGCAGTTCTCGGAAAATTCTTCAAATGAAATCATTTATTTCAGCAAAAAAGGTTTTCGGGGACGCGAACCGAAACCGGGCAGTGGTCGGAGCCTTCGATTTCCGGATGGATTGCGGGTTCGCTGAAGCAATCCGCCAAATCCCGCGAGGCGAGCCAGTAATCGATACGCCACCCGATATTGCGTTCCCGCGCTTTCATGCGGTAGCTCCACCACGAGTAGGCGGCGGACAGTTCGGGATTTTTTTCGCGAAACGTATCGATAAACCCGGCGTCGAGCGTGGCGGATAACGAATCGCGTTCTTCAATCGTAAATCCGGCACTGCGCTCGTTGCCCTTCGGGCGGGCGATGTCTATCGGCTTGTGAGCGCAGTTTAAGTCGCCGCAGACGAGAACGGATTTTTTTTCGGCAAGGCGGCAAATATGACGACGAAAATCGGCGTCCCAACGCATACGGTAGTCGAGGCGCTCGAGCTCGTTTTGGGAATTGGGAACGTAGGCGCAGACGACGAAGACACCGGGAAATTCCGCCGTAATGACGCGTCCTTCCTGCGGGTGATTTTCTCCCTCGAAGTCAAACGTCACGCCGAGAGGCTCGTATTTTGAAAACACGGCGGTGCCCGAGTAGCCGGGCTTTGCCGCCGGATGCCAGATTTTGTGCGGGAACGCCGCCTCGTCCGGCAACGGCGTGTCGGCGGGGCATTTAATTTCCTGCAGGCAGAGGATGTCCGGCTCGAAACGTGCGACGTAATTGCCGAAGCCCTTGCGGATTGCGGCGCGCAGACCGTTAACGTTCCAGGAATGCAGAAGAGCTGTTTTCATCGGTTTATTTGTGTGTTTTATGAAAAACGATTATTCGTAGTCCGCGTCGTCTTCCCATTCGTCGTCTTCGCAGGCGACTCCGAACGCGCTCATGACCGGGGTTGCACCGGATTTTTTCTTGTCGGAGACCGGCGGCACGGCGATTGCGGGCACGTTTTTGGGTTCTGTTTTTTCTGTGTTTCGGGCGACGACTTTTTTCGGATTCGCTTTTTTCTTCGGCTTATTTTTCACGGCGGCGTAAGCGGCGGAAAAATTAGTGCCGGAGGCTTCGACTTGGAATTTTTGTCCCGTGCGGTCGAAGACTTCGAGTGTTCCCGTGGGGAGCACTTTGAAAACTTTGACGACGGTTCCGGAAGGCACTTCCATGCGCCCCATGGAGGCTCCGGTTTGCGGGTCGGTCATGGAAATCGTGCGGGAACGCGTGAGGCGAATAAATCCGGGCCAAGTGTGGGGCTTGCGCGAAATGTCGGCAAACGCCGCGAGCGGGAGCGGCTGAACGGGAGTGTCGGCTTTTTTCGCGGAGGATTTTTTGTTGCGTGCGTCCGCCGCTTTTTTGGCCGGGGGAGAAGCCGTTTTTTTTGAGGAAGAGTCGTCTTTTTTCCCGGTCGCTCGGGCGTCGGATTTTTTTGCGGACGACTCGTTTTCACGCACGTCTTTTCCGGCGCGGTCTGCGTCGGGAGAGACCTGTTCCCGTGACCGGGATCCCTCCTGTAAAACGGTTTCGCCCTTAAAGAGGAAGTGCGTTCCCGTCACGCCGAGGCGTTCCGCTGCGGCGAACGCGAGAGCGGCCACGACGGCGATGCAGACGAAGATGCCGAACTTCGCCCCGCCGCCGAGCGGTTCTTTTTTGGGCGGAGCTTTTTGACGAATGATTTGATCCGTTTTTTTTGCCATTAAAAAATGATGTGAAGAAAAATGAAAGGAATGCGCCGGAGCGCGTTTCGGATTCTCCAATAATGCGTTTCGCAACGGGGCGGGACAATTGAAAAATCGGTAATGCGGCGGGAGTGCGCAGGTGTTTTTCTCCGGAGACGTTCGCGGAAGTTGAATTCCGGCAAGAGTTCATTCATAATGCGTGCGCACATGCGAAATCAATTTGATCTGAATCTTTATTTGGTGACGGATGCTCCCGAGAAGTGCCGCTTCGGGCTTTTGGGAACCGTCGAGGCGGCAATCGCCGGCGGCGTTACCGTCGTTCAATACCGTTCGACGAATCCCGATGCGGGAACGTGTTACGAGGAAGCCAAACCGCTTGCGGAATTTTTGCGTTCCCGAGGCGTGACGTTTATCGTGAACAATCGCGTGGATCTTGCGCTCGCGCTGGATGCCGACGGCGTGCACGTCGGGCAGCGCGATTTGCCCGTTCCCGCGGTTCGAAAACTTATCGGAGAGAAGAAAATTCTCGGGTTTTCCGTTTCCGACCGCGCCGAACTTGAAGCCGCGGATACGGTAAACGCGGATTATCTCGGAATCGGTCCCGTTTTTCCGACGATTTCAAAGTCGGATGCCTCCCCGGACTTAGGTCTGGCCGGGTTCGCGGAACTTGCGGCTCTGTCGCCGCTTCCGGTCGTGGCAATCGGCGGGCTCGACGTTGCCCGTGCCCGCGCGGTGCGTGCTACGGGAGTCGCGGCGGGAATTGCCGTCGTTTCCGCGATTTGCGGAGCGGAGGATCCCGCCGCCGCCGCCCGTGCTCTTTTAATGTGAGTAAAAAAACTTTGCGGGAACAAACGCGAACGGTAGTATTTCTTGTGTCATGAGTATTGAAGCAAAAATTCAGGAATTGGGTCTTACGCTCCCGCCGCCGCCGGCTCCTGCCGGGGCTTACGTTCCCGCCGTTCGAACGGGGAATTTACTCTTCCTTTCGGGAACGCTTCCGGTTGCCGACGGCAAACTGACTCACACCGGCATGATCGGCTCCGCTCCGGAAAAAGACATCGCTTACGGCTACGCCGCCGCACGGCAATGCGCACTCGCGGCACTCGCGAACGCCAAGGCATTTCTCGGCTCTTTGGACAAAGTAAAACGCGTGGTCAACGTGAACGGCTTCGTGTATGCTCCGGAAGGCTTTGCCGATGCTCCGAAAGTCATTAACGGCGCCTCGGAATTGTTCATGGCGGTTTTCGGAGAAGCCGGAAAACATGCCCGCGCGGCGGTCGCCCTCGGCGGCGTGCCCCTGCATGCGACGACGGAAGTTCAGGTTATCCTCGAAGTCGAATAAGATCGCGCGGGGGCGACGCTTTCATCGCAACTTAAATATCTTTAATCGACTGTAAAAAAAAGCGGACGAGACCCCGGAAGCCGAATTTCGGTAAAACGCATTCCGGAAATTACGATTCCCTTTTTGATGAACGACGAACAGGCCAGTTTTCACCCCGGAGAAAGAATCGGAGACTATGAGGTCATTTCGGTTCTGGGCTTCGGTGCGACCGGCACGGTGTATCTTACGCAACACATCGTGCTGAAAAAGCTTTTCGCCGTTAAAGTGCTCAGCGGTGAGCTCGCGTTTATGCCGGAATTCGTGCGCGTTTTTCAGCACGAGGCACAAATCGTTGCCGCACTCAATCACGAAAACATCGTTCCCGTGCATAATTTCGGAGAATGCAACGGGTATTACTACTACGTTATGGATTTCGTGAACGGCGGGACGCTTGAAGATGTGCGTCGTCGCAACGGCGGGAGATTGCGCCCGGCGGCGGCAATCGCGCTGATTTCGTCCGTCGCACGCGGCTTGGCGTATGCGCACGCCTACGGCGTTGTTCACCGCGATTTGAAGCCGGAGAATATTTTGCTGACGCGCACGGGAACGCCCCAGATTACGGACTTCGGAATGGCGTATGTGGACCGGAAGTTTATTGCGGGACGCCGGCGCATGGCGGAGCGGCGGCGCTCAACGGCGGCGGCGAAGTTTCGCAACGTCGTGGGAATCGGCGGGAACGTTTCCTCCGGTCCCTCGCAGACGCAGATTGCGATTGAAGTCAACGCGGAGGACAATCCGGAAGTCGAAGGCGGCACGGAAGGCTATATCGCCCCCGAAGTCGCCCGCGGGAACGCCGCCACGGCAAGAGCCGACGTTTATGCTCTCGGCGCGTTGTTGCATTTCCTGCTTGTCGGAGAAACGCCTCCCGAGCCCGGTCGCCTTTCTCCCCAGATTTTCAAACTCGGTTCGCGGACGCTCGTCGAAGTGCTTGAACGCGCCCTGAACCTTATTCCGACAAGGCGCTATCCGACGGCGAAAGAATTTCTTGATGCACTTGAAGCGATGGCATCCGCCTCCGCCCGCCGCCGTCGCATTATGTATTCGGCGCTCGGTACGGCTTTGATTTGCGCCGCGTTTTGCGTGGCGTATTCGTTCGGTTCGCGCACGCAGTTGAAAAAGACGGAAGACCGCGTTGCCGCCGCCGCGCAAAAGTTTTTTGAAAAGGACTCCGTTGCGCCCGGGGGCGGCGCGGGAACGGGAATGTCCGCTTCGGAAAAGTCGAAACCGGTTAAAGTTTCCGTCGCGATTCCCGAATCGTCAGAGGACGTGCGTTCGCTTGCGAATTTGCCTTCGGCGGAACCGGAAGCGCGCGAGGAGGAACCGTCGTCTTCCGCTACCGGTTTTTCTCCGGAATCCGGAGAGCGTTCCGCCGCCTCCGCGGAAACGGCGTCAGCCGAGCGAACCTCTTCTGCGGATGTTTCCGAAGTTGCCGAGCGCGAATATTGGGAGCGGCTTTGCGCGGAACGCACGGGGCGGCGAGGAATAGTCGTCGATTTTCTGACGAGCGGCAAGCCCATTCTGAGAATTCAGTCCGGGCAAACGCTCGAATTTTTCCATCCCGTTTCTGCGGGAACGTATAATGTTTATCTGCGAACGGACGGGGACACGCCCGAGGCGTCCGTTCCCGTGCGTCTCAGTATCGGAGAGGATCAGATTTCCCGCATGATAAAATTCGACGGCACTGTCGCGGATTCCGGGCTTCGGTTTTTCTCGATTATCGACGTAACCTCTGAAGCCTCCCGCGTCCGCATCGAAATTCCCGCAACGCAGAACGAAAATTTCCCCGCGGTGGGAATCATGCAAATCGAATTTCGCCCGACGTTCAGCAACGCGGATTTTTCCCGTATGTTCGGGGAATTCCTTTCCGTGCTTACGGAAAAATAAAGGTGCGTTGCGTTCCCGCTCAGAATTCGACGCCGAGCATGAGCGAGCTTAATCCGGACCCGATGCCGAGAAGCGCCGCTTTTTCTCCGCGCTTGAACGTTCCCGCCTCGGCGTAGAGCGCAAGCGTCGCCGGAAGCGAAACCGATCCGACGTTTCCGAGGCGATCGAAGCTGCGGCGGTCTTTTGCGGGGTCAAGTCCGAGTTTTGCGAAAAGAGCGGACGAATGGCGCACGCCGACCTGATGCGTGACGACGTGGGCGGGAACGCTCTCGTCCCAGCCCGTTTCCTGCTTAAAATCTTCCCACGCACGCGCCGCAAGATAGATGCCCGCTTCGAGCAGTTTTTCCGAATCCGTTTGCATGGCAAGTGCGTTCCCGCTCGTGTCTCCCTCGCAGAGACGATTGGCGGCGGAATCCGTTGCGACAATGCCGCCGACGAGTTTCGGCGAACCCGCCGGAGCGAGATCTTCCCGTGCGAGCACGGCGGCAACCGCCCCGGCACCGATCGTGAAATTGGCGAAATACGGCTTGATGGAGTTGCGCGTCAGCGATTCGTCGGAATTGAGCTTGGCAATCGTGTTTTCGACGAGAGGACGCCCGTTTTCTCCGGAGCAGACGAGGGCGCGGCGGATTTGTCCGCTCTCAATCATGTTTGCGGCAACAACCATGGCATTCAGGAAGCCGAGGCAGGCATTGGAAACATCAAAAATCATCGTGCGTTGCGTCAGTCCGAGCAGGCCGTGCACGTATGCGGCGGTGGACGGTTCAAGGCGGTCGCGGCAGACGGCGGAATGAATCAGCAAATCGATGTCTTCCGCCTGCGTTCCCGCGGCGAGCATCGCTTTTTTCCCTGCCGTCGCCGATGCCTGAGAAGGAAGTGTCGGCTTGCTCCAAAAACGGCGCTCACGGATTCCCGTCATCAGTTCAAGGCGTCCCTGAGGAAGTTTCAGCCGCGAATATACCGGAGCGAGTTTTTCTTCAAGCAACTCGGAACTCCAGACCTCGTCGGGCAGTTCGACGGCCATACGTTCAATGACTGTTCGGGAAAATTTCATTCGGAAATCCTCACGCAAAAGCCTGCACAAGGCGACGAAAAAAAAACAGTCCGGTGCGTTCGAAAAGCGCGTTGACGGCAGTAGCGGCGATTTCGATAATTCCGCTCTATGAAGTTTTTCAAACGCCTCGCCTTACTCTCCCTGCTCGTTTCGGGAACATGTGCCGTTTTTGCGGATGTCGGGTTTGTTCCGGCAGAAATTTCCGAAAAGGAAATAATTCGCGGGCGACAGGATTTCGGCGAGACGCGTCTGAATAAATCCGTGGACGGGAACGCGCTCCGTATCGCGGGAACGACCTACGAGCGAGGTATCGGCTCACATGCGACATCAATGATTCCGCTTGACGTGCCGGCAGGCGCGCGGGTGTTGTGCGGAAAAGTCGGACTCGACGATGAAGCTCCGGGCGGCGACGGCGCGGAATTCCGCGTGCTTTCCGGGTCCGAAGTGCTTTGGGCTTCGGGGGTGATGAAAAGCGGCAATCCTGCAAAGGCATTTTCCGTGTCGGTGCCGGACGGTTCGAAAAAACTCTATCTGCTCGTGCTCGCGGGAAAAACGAATAATGCCGACCACGCCGATTGGGTTGATTTGGAATGGCGGATCGGCGAGGGAGCAAAAAAGACTTCCGCAGAAATTCTTTCCGGAACGGCGGCGGGTTTTGTGCCGGACGGCGAAAAAGACCGGACGGAAGCATTCCGGAAAATGCTGAATCGCGCACGAACACTCGGTTGCAGGGAAATTGTTCTTGAGACGGGAACGTATCATTTTTACGCGGAAAACGCGCTCGATATGTCTCTGTGGATTTCCAATCACGACCAGCAACCGACCCAGCAGGTTGCTCTTCCGCTCGTCGATTTTCGGAATTTGAGAATTCGCGGGAACGGCTCGACTTTTATTTTTCACGGGAAATGTTTGCCCGTGCTTTTTATGGATTGCGAGAACGTAACGCTCGAAGGCGTGCGCATCGATTTTGCCCGCCCGCTTTATTCCGAAGCGAAAGTGCTCGGTTTCAGTGACGGGAAAACGCTCGTTTCCGTCGATGAAAAAGCGTTTCCGTATGAGGTTCGCGGCGACAGACTTTTCTTCGTCGGAGAAAACTATCCGCCGCAGGCCCCCCAGTCCGTGATTGCGTTTCGCGCGGGAACGAAAAATATCGTTTCCAATACGGCGGATATTGTTTGCGGAAATACGGTTACGCTGTTGCCGGACGGAAAAATCGCCCTGCATCACGATTTCTCAAAGGACGGAGACGGCATTGCCGTCGGCGATACGCTCACGATGCGCACATGGTGGCGACCCGCTCCCGCTTGTGTGATTTATCGCGCGAAAAATACGACGTTGAGGGACGTTTCGATTCATTCGAGTTTCGGAATGACGCTTCTGGCACAACGCTCGGAAAACATCAGGGTTACGGGAACGAAGTGCGCGGCGGAAAAAACGAGCGGAGTGTTCCCGCGCCCCGAAACCGGACGTGTCTATTCCGCCAGCGCCGACGCGACGCATTTTTCCAACGTCAAAGGGGAGGTTATCGTCGAAAATTCATTTTTTGAAACAATGATGGACGATGCCGTAAACGTGCACTCCACTTGTCTGGATATTGCCGAGCGCGTATCGGATGACACGATACGTTGCCGCTACAGACACGGGCAGGCAATCGGATTCGAGCTTTTTGAGCCCGGTGAAAATCTGCGCTTTATTGCGGGAAAAACGCTCGAAAACTCACCGAAAACCGTTCCCGTGAAAGCTGTTCGCCGTGTTTCGCCGACAGAGGTGCTGATTACCCTCGAAGAAAAAATCCCGGAACGGGTAAAAGCCGGAGACGCCGTGGAAAATGCGGATTATCAGCCGGAAGTCGTTTTTCGCGGGAACGTGGTGCAGAATAATCGCGCGCGCGGAGCCCTTTTTACGACGCCTAAAAAAGTGCTCGTGGAGAAGAATGTTTTTCGCAATGTCGCCGGGTCTGCGATTCTCTTGGCGGGAGATGCACAAGGATGGTATGAAAGCGGAGCCTGTGAAAACGTGCTGATTCGCAAAAATGTTTTTGAAAATAATCTGACTTCGCGCTTCCAGTTCACCAACGCGATTATTTCGATTTATCCCGAGGTGCGCGATCTGGCGTCGCAGAAGCGATATTATCATCGCAATATCGAAATCTCCGAAAACTCGTTTGAGACGTTCGACGTGCCTTTGCTGTTCGCCGTTTCGGCGGAAAATATCAGATTCCTGAATAACGAAATCCGCTACAACAACGATTTCGGAGGATGGAATCAGCCGGCGTTTCAGTTCCGTCGTTGTTCGGATATTCTCATTCGGGGAAACAAGGTCAAATCCCTCGAAAAAAAAGGCTTAAAGCCGCAGAAATGGACGCTGAACGATTGCCGTCTCGAAATGACCTCGCCGGGGGAAGTGAAGTTCTGATGCCCGCGACGAATCAATTGTTTCGATTTGCCGTCCGGGAACAGCTTCTGATGAACGGTTTACGGTAAATAATAAACAGCGCCGAGCGGAAAGCCTTCGGCTTTAACGAGTTCGGAATGAGAAATCAGAAACGGAAAACCGGAAAGGATTTTTCCCGATTTCCGATCACTCATTTTTTCCAATCTGTGAGCCAGTATTTAAGCCACGCCAGATACGAGTAAAAAATATCAAGGGCGCCTGCGGGGCCCTCCGGAATTCCTTTTTCCACCTTTTCCGGAAAGCGAACCTCCCGCGTTTGCGAGTAGATTTGGAAATTTGTATATCCGGCATCCCGAAAAAGTCGTGCGGCGCGGCGTTCCTGAAGTCGCGTGCTTGTGATGATGAGTTTCGATTCCGGCGAAACGCCGTGCTCCGAAATTGAGCGAGGATGATCGAAGGTGCGGCGGGGCTTCGTATCGACGGAAATCTTTTCGACGGGAATATTCGCCCCGAGCAGAATATCCAACATTGCGCGCTCGTCGGCGCTGACAATAATGCGGCGGGCTTTACCCGCATTGAAAATCTTTACGGCATCTGCGGCGCGTTGAGAATCCCCGCCGAGAATGATAATCGCCTCGGCATCATCCCAAAGCTCCTCAAAGGGCGTGGAGGCAATCTGCAACTCTTCAAGTTTGTAGCCCAGCGGAGTGTAGGCAATCAGCAAAAACAGGGCAAAGAACGAAAGCGTTCCCGCGAAATAAAATCGCATTGCCCATTTTTTCAGTCGGCGGAGGGCGATTCCGGAAAAGAGTTTTCTTGCGTTCATCTAAAAAAAACGGGACGGCGGCATACGCCCGGTGTCGTTTAATGGCGCTCCCGCCGAGATTCGAACTCGGATCGCCGGCTTCGGAGGCCAGAATTCTATCCATTGAAATACGGGAGCGAAAAGGATTTGCCAATGAAATGCATTCTCGCCGCCGCCGTCAAATTGAAATTTAGCGCACGCGAACGCGTGCGCTAAATTTAGTGAACGGAGACCGGAGACGAGTGACTGGTGAAGTGTTAAGGTTTTTGCTTTCAGCAAAAACTTTGAAGTGTTTGCCGGTCTCTCGTCTCTATTTACAGGTCTCCAAATTGAAATTTGCCTGCGGCAAATTTCAATTTGCG
>CAZPYE010000016.1:0-27499 GCA_964590115.1 uncultured Enterobacteriaceae bacterium | reverse complement strand
TGCCGTTATGCCCGCAGAATTGCCGAAAGACGCGAAAAAGCTTCAGCCTTTTTCCATGAAGAAAAAATTGCTCGGGCTGGAAATTCCGCGGGAACAGATTGAAAAGCTGCTTCGCGACAAGAAAACGGATTTGCTCAGCGGTTTTGTTTCCAACAAAACAAAGCGGAAGTTCGATGCCTTCCTTGTGCTGAAATCAAGCGGCAAACTCGGATGGGAGTTCCCGCCGCGAGAAGCCAAACCGAAAGCGGAAGGTCCATCAAAAAAAACGCCGACGAAGCGAAAACTTATCAAAAAACCGGCAAAGAATACCGACGCCGATTTCGAGGTCGGATAATCCCTCTGGAAATCCGAACACGAAGCACCGGGAACGTTTTCCGTTTCCGGTGCTTCGTCTTTCCGGAGACTCTTTATTTATCTCCGTTTCCAATTCGTTGTTGCTTCGGGAAAAAGTTTCGGAGAAAATGCCCGAACCATTTTTCTTTCCACTATGAAGCGTATCTTTGTCGAAAAAAAGGCGGCATTCCGCGAACAAACGAAACACGTCCTCCAAGACCTCCGCGAATCACTCGGCTTGCCCGGGCTGTCTGACTTGCGTATCGCGCAACGCTACGACATCGACGGACTCGGCGATGAAGACTTCCGCAAGACGCTTCCGACGATTTTTGCCGAACCGCAGGTGGACGACGTGTTTGAAGACACGCTCCCGTGCAATGACGGCGACACGGTTTTTGCCGTGGAATATTTGCCCGGACAATTTGACCAACGCGCGGACTCCGCCGCACAATGCGTGCAGATGCTTACGCTCAGGGAACGTCCGCTCATCGCTTCCGCTCGCGTTTATGTGCTGAGCGGCGAAATCTCCGACGAAGACGTTGAACGCGTAAAAGCCTACCTTATCAATCCCGTCGATTCGCGCGAAGCCTCTCTCGACGTTCCCGCAACGCTCAAGCAGGAAATTCCCGCACCCTCCGCAATTCCGAGTATTGAAAATTTCTGCGAAAAATCTGCGGACGAACTTTCCGCGCTTCGCAAGGACCTCGGTTTGGCGATGAGCGACGCCGACCTTGCGTTCGTTCAAAAATATTATCGCGACGAAGAACACCGCGAACCGACGCTGACGGAAATTCGCGTGCTCGACACCTACTGGTCCGACCACTGCCGCCACACGACATTCCTCACTCGCCTCAACAAGGTTACGTTCGACAAATCGCCGCTCGTCGCGCCCGTCGAAAACGCATGGAAGAGCTACCTTAAACTCCGCGAAGCACTCGGTCGCGGCGACAAAACCCTTTGTCTTATGGATGTCGCTTTGCTCGCCATGCGGGAACTCAAAAAGCAGGGCAAGCTCGACGACCTCGAAGTTTCCGAAGAAATTAACGCTGCATCCATCGTCGTTCCCGTCACCGTTGACGGCGTGACGGAAGATTGGCTTGTGATGTTCAAAAACGAAACGCACAACCACCCGACGGAAATCGAACCTTTCGGCGGCGCGGCAACCTGCCTCGGCGGGGCAATTCGCGATCCGCTTTCCGGGCGCAGTTACGTTTATCAGGCTATGCGCGTTACCGGAGCGGCGGATCCGCGTGTTCCTTTTGCCAAAACGATTCCGGGCAAGCTCCCGCAACGTAAAATTGTTCGCGGCGCGGCACAGGGCTACTCGTCCTACGGAAACCAAATCGGTCTTGCGACGGGAATGGTTCACGAAATTTACCACCCGGGCTACGTAGCCAAACGTTTGGAAATCGGAGCTGTCGTTGCCGCCGGATTGAAGAAAAACGTTGTGCGCGGCACGCCCGCACCCGGGGATATCATCGTCCTCGTCGGAGGGCGCACGGGGCGCGACGGTATCGGCGGCGCAACCGGATCTTCCAAGGAACACACGGAAAAAGCCCTTGAAAACAGCGCGGAAGTCCAAAAGGGCGACGCCCCGACCGAACGCAAACTCCAGCGACTTTTCCGTGATGCGGAAGTTTCCCGCCTTATCAAACGTTGCAATGACTTCGGAGCAGGCGGCGTTTCCGTCGCAATCGGCGAGCTCGCGCCGTCGCTCGATATTCATCTCGACCGCGTCCCGCGCAAATACGAAGGTTTGAACGGAACGGAACTCGCGATTTCCGAATCGCAGGAACGCATGGCTGTCGTTATCGATCCCGCAGATTTGGAAAAATTCCGTGCCGCCGCCGAACGCGAAAATTTGGAGTCCACGCACGTTGCCGACGTTACCGACACCGGACGTCTGCGCATGTTCTGGCAGGGAAGCACGATCGTTGACCTGCTCCGCGCATTTCTCGATACCAACGGCGCAACGCAGGAAGCCGACGCTCACGTTTGCGCACCCGATCCTACGAAGAATCCGATGCATCCGAAACCGCTTTTGGACAACGATGCCCGAGCGACATGGATGAACGTGCTCGGCGATTTGCGTTGCTGCGGTCAACGCGGTTTGGTGGAACGCTTTGACGCGTCCATCGGCGCGGGAACGGTTCTGCACCCGTTCGGAGGAAAGACGCAGACGACGCCTACGGAAGCAATGGCGGCAAAAATTCCCGTCCTCGAAGGAGAAACCGACGATTGCACGCTCATGAGTTTCGGCTTTGATCCGGAGGTTTCAAGCTGGTCTCCGGCGCACGGCGCGGCGTTTGCCGTCGTCGATTCCGTTGCCCGCCTCGTCGCCGCCGGCGGTGATCCTTCAAGAGCGCGTCTGACGCTTCAGGAGTATTTTGAAAAACTCGGGAACGATCCGAAGCGCTGGGGTAAACCGCTTGCCGCTTTGCTCGGTGCCTTTACGGCGCAACTCGAACTCGGCAACGGAGCAATCGGCGGAAAGGACTCGATGTCCGGCTCGTTTAAGAACCTTGACGTTCCTCCGACATTGGTTTCGTTCGCCATCGTTCCCGCAAAGGCATCGAAAGTTCTTTCTCCGGAATTGAAAAAAGCCGGGACGAAAATCGTTCACGTTCCCGCAAAGCTTTCTGCCGATCGTATGCCGGATTGGGCGGATTTGCGCTCCAAGCTCACGGCACTTTACAAACTTGTTTCCGAAGGGCGTGTGCTTGCCGCACGCACGGTGCGCGAGGGCGGTATCGCCGTTGCGCTTACGGAAATGGCTCTCGGAAACCAAATCGGCGTTGCGCTGAATGCGCGTCCCGACGGAAAGTTTTTCTCGCCGCAATACGGAAGTTGGGTGCTCGAGGTCGAAGCGGACGAAATGCTCGACGGCTTGCCGCACGCTGTCCTCGGCACGACGCAGGAGAAAGCGAATATTTCCTGGGAGGGCGAATCCGTTCCGCTTGCGGAGATGAGAAAAGTTTGGGAATTCGTGCTCGAAAACGTGTTCCCGACGCGTGCCGCTCCCGCGGACACCGCGCCCGCACCGCAGATTTTTTCCTGCACGGAGCGTGCGGCATCTTCACATGCAAAGATTCAGGTCGCAAAGCCGCGTGTGCTCATTCCCGTGTTCCCGGGTTCCAACTGCGAATACGATACGGCTCGTGCATTCCGTGAAGCTGGAGCCGAACCCGAAATTTTTGTTATTCGCAATCTGACGACGGCGGCGGTTGACGAATCGCTTCGCGCACTCGCCGAAAAGATTTCTCAAACGCAAATCCTTATGATTCCGGGCGGCTTTTCCGCCGGGGATGAACCGGACGGGTCCGGAAAGTTTATCGCCTCGGTCTTTAAGAATCCGGCGGTTCGCGATGCGACGAATGCTCTGATTAAGGAGCGGGACGGATTGATTCTCGGAATTTGCAACGGTTTTCAGGCGCTGATTAAGCTCGGGCTTGTGCCTTTCGGAGAAATCCGCGACATGGATGCAAGTTGTCCGACGCTTTTCCACAATCATATCGGACGTCACATTTCGCGCTATGTCCATACCCGCGTCGCTTCGGTGAAATCGCCGTGGCTTGCCAACGTGAACGTCGGGGATGTCTTCACCGTGCCCGCATCGCACGGAGAGGGAAACTTTACGGCATCTCCGGAAACGGTTGCTCGCCTTGCCGCGAACGGACAGATCGCGTTCCAGTATTGCGACGCGGCGGGAACGCCGAGTTATGATATTGCCTACAATCCGAACGGTTCGTATCAGGCGATTGAAGGTATTATTTCTCCGGACGGACGCGTTCTCGGCAAAATGGGGCACTCGGAGCGCAGGGGAACAAACGTCGGGAAAAACATTCCGGGCAACAAAAATCAGCCGTTATTTGCCGCCGGCGTCGCCTACTTCGCGTAAAAGGGAAGAACCGCAAAGTTTTACTTTGCGGTTCCTTTTTATACGCAGCCGAAACAAAAACTCCGCGTTCCCGTAGAACGCGGAGTTTTTGTTTCGCGGGAACGCTTAGAAACTAAGCGCGACCGAGGTAGCTCTTGTCTTCCGTGCTGACGCGGATAATCTCGCCTTCCTTAATAAAGAGCGGAACCATAACCGTAAGCCCGGATTCGATTTTAACTGCCTTTTGCGCATTGCCGGACGTGTCGCCCTTGATGGCGGGCGGAGCTTCGACGACTTTCACGTTGACGGATGCGGGAAGATTTACGGAAACCGGTTTTTCTTCGACAAAGAGGATGTCGTAGGACTGACCTTCGATAAGGAAGCCTTCGGAATCTTTCAGCGTGGACGCCGGAATCGGGAATTCTTCAAACGTTTCCGCATCGGAGAAAACGTAGTTGCCGTCCGCCTGGTAAAGGAGTTCGAGCTGGCGAATGCTGTTTTCGAGAACGTCGAACGAAGCCCCGATGTTCGTGCGAACGGGGATAACGCGCCCGGAAGAGAGCGAACGCAGTTCCATTTGGCAGTAGGAGGCATTATTCGGAGGTGTGCGAACCTGGCACTCGAGGACGAGGCAAAGATCGTTGTTGTAGCGAATGATATTTTTACGCTTGATGTTGTTGACGGTGGTATTTGCCATAGGATTGAAAGAAATTGAGGTGCAAGGATTTCAGAAATGTGAAATTGCGTCAAGGTTGGAATCCCGAAGCCCGCAAATTCCGTCATAGGCGCCGCGTGTCCTTTTGCTGGGCTTTTCCGTTTCTCCGTTTTTTTCAAAAATTTCGTCTATTCCCTTTTGTTCTCTTTATCCCGCTAAAATTCATTTTTTTTATCGCTTATTCCCTTGAACGAAAAGGCGTTTTTTGTGAAAATCCTCCCCAGATTATTCCCCAAATATATTCCTATGAACCCTGGTTTTCTTGAAAAGCGTTCCCGTCGCGGGTTTTCGTTGGTCGTTTCGTTGGTCATGATGGCACTGATGCTGATGATTGCCATTACGCTCGTTTCGTTCGTTTATGTGCAGGCACGGCTTACGGAAAGCAAACTTAAGCGCTCTCAGGCTCAGATTAACGCCATCAGCGGGATGCGTGTCGCATTGGGGCAACTTCAACTGCTGACCGGCGATGACCAGCGCGTTACCGCAACGGCGGATCTCTTCGGCGCGTCCGAAAATAACTCGTTGCCTTCCGGCGGAGAGGCATATAACGGGAAACGCTTTTGGACGGGCGTTTGGGCAACCGGAGGTTTGGACAAGACAAAGATTCGCGATTGGAGCGTTTATTCGCCGGACAAAAAACCGTTTCTCGGCTGGCTTGTTTCCGATTACGACGAGTCCAAAGAAGTTTACTCCCCGAACGAAAGCCCGGTGAATCGAAATTCCGCCTCTCAATCCAATTCCGCGCTCCTCAAAGTTGCGCAGAGCGAATTTCGCGTAGACGATGAAAAAATCGATGTCGTTACGCTGGTAGGGAAGGGAACTTTGGGCACCGGCAAGGATGCGGCGGACGAGCTTTCTTTTAATGAGCGCGAGGTTAAAGTGCGCCGTGTTCCGCTGATGAAATACTCTGCGGCATCGAATGAGGAAATCCGTCCGATTACCGGCTCGTTTGCCTATTGGGTCGGAGACGAAGGCGTGAAAGCCCGTGTAAATATCCCCGATGCTACGGATGAGAAATTTATTAAGAATCCGGACTGGACCCGCCGCTACAACGTCGTGGCTCAGCGCAACGGCGTTTCGCTTGTCGAAGGTCTGGAGAGCTTCGATTCCTGGTGGGAGAAGGACGCGGATTCCGCCAATACGGCATCCGCGACCCGCTTGGGTTACGTTTCCAATGCGGGAACGCTCCCGGTTTACGCGGAAGCTCTCGGTAGCGGGAACGCGACCGAAATCAGGGAAAACGCCCGCAAGCTCTTCCACGATGTTTCGTTTGTTTCTCAGGGGATTTTCACCGACACCTACAACGGCGGCTTGAAAACCGACCTGTCGTTGGCGTTTGAAATGCCGTGGTTCAGCGAGGGATCATGGACAAAAGGTTTCCGCGACATCAAGCAATTCCACGGGAGCGGCGAGAAGAACGATCTGAATTTGCTCAGCAGATTTAAGGTGCCTTCCGATGAAAAATGGTGGACGACGCAGCCGGACGACGGTCTCGGCTACCTTTACGAAATCGCCACCGGGGAGTCTTCCCGCAACGGTGTCGTTTCCGGAGACGCTGTCGCTTACCTGCGCGGGCCGACGTGGGACTTGGTGCGTAATTACTACCGGCTCTACAAACGCGAAGACGAAAACAAGGGGCTTCGCGGGCATAAGCCTGCCAACAAGGATTCGTGGCTGGTCGTCGGTAGCCGGCCCTATACCTATCTGTCCGGAAACGAGAAAGAGGTTATCAATTCAAGCGACGGCTCCGGCGGGGGCTTGGGCGAGAAATACAATTTCTCCTCTATCGTTTGTCGGCATTACACTAAAACATGGTCCCGCTGGAATGCGCTTTTGACGGAGTTTAACGGAGAAACGCATGCCCGTCCGCGCGGAGGTTCGACGGATTCCAAGTTTGACTCGAATTATCAGCTCATTGTTCCTCAATCGATGCGCATTGCTCCCGTCGTAAGACGCATTCTTATTCGTTGCTCGATTATTTTCAATCAGACAACGGCGGCAATTTGCTTTGATCCGATTATTACGATTCACAACCCCTACAACGTTCCCATTGAGTTTTTCGGATTCGGCGCGTTGTGGACAAAATTCTTTCCGTTTGATTTCAGCTTGGTGAGAGATGACGGTTACAATTGGCCGGGAACGACTTCTCCCGTTAAAACGTTCCAAGGGGAAACCATTTTCGGGCAGTATGCCTGGTCGTGGCGAATTTTTGCCCGCTATTTTGCGGGAACGGATGATTTTAATAAAAACCCGAGCGGAAGCATTCGTATGTTGCCCGGGGAAGTCATTGTGATGTTCCCGGCATCGGCAACACAGTCTTCGGACCTGAAGAGCATCGCAAATACCGTCGGCAGCCTTTCCTCGCGTGAATACGAAGAAAAGAGCGCGGCGGCGCGGGCGCTCAGCGGTATTGACCCGACGGCGTTTACTCAAACTTCTTCCGGAACCGGAGAAGGCGGGGAAACAACATCGCCGATGTTCCACGTCGAGGTTACTCCCATTCCGGATACACGGGGAAATTATAACGACTTGGATGCACTCGCCTTCCATTTGTATTATCCGGAAAGCTCTAACGGAAAAAATATTGCCAACTCGGTCGGCTTAAAGCGGAGCTGGGGAAGCATCGGCAGCACGGTTCTGAATGATGTTATGGACAATTCGGACTACGACCTGACACAGGTTGTTGCCTTCCGTCGATACTTCCCGAGAGACGGCGGAACGATTGTGAGCCGAACCTTCCAGCAAACGCCCGAATCCGGCATCTCTAATGCGAACAAACAGTTTTTTGCATATATTGACGTGCAGAACCTTGCGGCTTCGGACAGCTCTTTTGCCGGAAAGTTCCAGGGGATGTCCTCCCCGAATGTCGCCAATGCCCGTCCCTGGGTCGTAACTCCCGCATCATGGGACGGCAATCTGTTCGACCGAAACGTCGGAATCGGTTGGAAAAAAGAATTAAAGGGCGACGACTCCGATACGAACCCGGTTGATACTTACGGTTCCGGAAATAATACGCGCGGATATTGGGGCGACAGCTTCGGGAGCTCCGGGCAAACAAATGTCGTGTTGTTTGAGATCCCGACAGCACCGCTTCTGTCCTTGGGACAACTCCAGCACGTGGAATGTTCCGTGTTGGATATGGAGCCGAGCTACGTTATTGCAAATTCTTACTCGAATATCGGATTTACGGATGCCGAGCTGGATCAGGTCTTAGTCTGGCCGGACGAAGGGTATATGAAAGACGGAAGCGATCGTTACGGAACTTCCTTCTCGCCGCAACCGAGAGGAGATACGCCTTTCGCCGCAAATCTTAACCTTTTTGACCGTTACTTTTTCTCCGGAATCAATTTCGGCGATACCGATTCTTCTCAATGCGACGATATTGAGGCATTTATCGAAGAAGTATTCTCTACGGACGGAAATACGTCTCCGTTCCCCAATAAGAGAATTTCCGTGATTCGGGATTTCGGCTCCCGCAAGGAAGCGGAAGTGAAAAAGGATTTCTACAATCCGGAAACCGTTGCCCGCAATCTGACTTTGTCCGGCGCGTTTAATATCAATTCCACGAGCGTCGAGGCGTGGAAGGCGGTGCTCTCCGGGTTGAGAAATACGATGCAACGCTTGGACGGCACCTTCAAAAAAGTTTCTAAAATTCCGGTGCTTCGCTTCTCTTCGATTATCGGAAACGCACTCGGCGGTTTCGGCTCCGCGCCGGGCGGAGACGAAGGGAACGGGTGGCGTTGGTATTGCGAGCTCGATGAATCCGATATTGAGAAACTGGCAGAGGAAATCGTGAAGCAGGTGCGGGAACGCGGACCGTTCATGTCTTTGTCCGATTTCGTTAACCGTCGTCTGACAACAGAAGGGGAGGCCGGTTCTGCCGGTGCGCTCCAACTTGCAATAGACAAATCCGGAATCAACAAAAGCAAGTCCGGTTCGATGAACGACGACGGAGTAAAAAACACGGATTCCGCCCGTTATCCGAATTTGTCTCCGACGAACATGAAGCTCGGAAAAGCCGGCGTTCCCGGCTACCTGTCGCAGGGCGACCTTTTGGCAAATATCGGAAGCGGGCTGTCTGCGCGTTCGGACACGTTTACGATTCGCGCCTACGGCGATATTTCCGGTGTTACGGGAACGCCCGAAGCCCGAGCGTGGTGCGAAGCCGTGGTTCAGCGAGTTCCGGAATTCTTCGATCCTCAATACGAAGAGGAAAATGACGAAGACGTATTGGATTCCGTGAAATTCCGGGAAAATTACAGAGAGCATCAGGATGATTCCGTTTCCGGGCGCGGAAAGAAATACGTTTTGGAAAAATGGGAGCGGGATGATCGTCTCTCTGCCGTAAACAAGCTTTTCGGACGGCGTTATAAAATCATTTCCTTCCGTTGGCTTTCTCAAGACGAAATTTAAAGGACACCTATACCCATGCGTAATCTTATTTTCGGTTTTATTTTTCTTCTTTGCGGCGGGTTTTCCGCCTTCGCTCAAGACAGGGGCGGCGGAGTCGCGCAGCCGGATCTCGGCGGCGTAACCTTGCGTTGCGCTTTTTGGGAACGGGAAAAGACACCGCCTCCGCCTTTTTTTGTAAAAAACGGGAATAATTATCAGCCTCGTTCCGCGTATGTCCTGATGTTCGGAAACGCCGTAAAGTACCGAGGCTCGCTCCCGATTCCCGTTTACCGCAAGGCGACCGAAGCGGAAATCGCTCAACGCAAGGCGGAGGGCGTAAAGCGCTCGGATTTGGAATACGTTCCGCTTTTTTCGATAAATCCCAAGGGTTTGAGGGATATCGGCGTTATACTTCTGCCGGGAACGCTTGAGAATAAGCCGGAGACGCAACAGCTCGTTTTTGATTGGGGTGAGTCGTCTTTCCCGACGGGAACGATTCGGATTGCGAATTTTTCGGGACTTCCGCTTTTGGGAAAGTTAACTCCGCGCGGAAGCGAAGATGAGCGGTTTCGTTTGAAACAGGGCGAGGTTTATCTCTCAAAACCCGTTCCTTCCGATCGCGTTGTGTATGACATTCAGTTCGCCGCTCGTATTAACCAAAAGCCGGTTCTTCTCCGTTCCACGAGTGCCGTTTTTAGGGATAATACAAAGACAATGTTTTTTGTAATTCCGAAATCCCGTCCGAAAGCCGGTGAGATTCCGGAAATTGATTTCCGAATGATTAAACTTTTACAGCCGCCGAAACCTCAGGAGCCGGCCCCCGCTCCCGGCGCAAAGCCAAAACACCGACAATAAAAAAACTCCTCTTACCTATGAAATTTCTTAAATACCTATCCGTCCTATTTGTTCTGATTCTTGCCGGCTGTGCATCTGAGCCGAAAGTTGACACGGAATCGCCCCGGATAACGGCGAATCCTCCGGCTAAACAGGTGAAGGCAACGCCTAAACCGACGCTCGACAGTCTCCCAAAGCCGGATGTCGCACCTGCCGTGTCGTCTCCGGCGGAAAATCCGGTTTTGCCGCCGATTCCTCCGGAAGCGAAAACTCCGGAAAAAGACCCGTTGCCTCCTCCGAAGGCGGAGGTAAAAGCCACGGAAAAAGAACCCTTGCCGCCTCCGAAGGCGAAGACTCCCGAAAAAGAGGTTGAGCCTCCGAGCCTCCCGCAAGGGGAGTCGAGCGTTCCGCCGCCTCTTCCCCGACTTACATTTCGCTGTGCCTATTGGGAGCGTCCCGTTGAGCCCGTGGCGTTGTATTTAAACGTTGACGGAACGTTTCAGCAGTTGTCCCTCTACGAATTGGCATTCGGAAAGGTTTACTCGCTTCCTCAGGGTAAAATCACGTTGTACACCAAGCAGGCGGACACATATAAATCCTATTTTTCGATAGACCCGTGCGGGCTGAGCGATTGTGCGGCTATTATCTTTCCCGAAACAAATGCGGGAAAGCGGAAGACAACGCCGTATAGCCAAGTTCATCTGTGCGATTTCAGCGAAAAAAGCGCTCCCTACGGATCTTTGGTCGTTTATAACTGGAGCGGCTTCGAAACTCCCGTAAGGTGCGTCGTAGCTTTCCGAGACGGGAAAACGGAAGAGTTTTCCTTGAAGAACGGTGAATATTGTGCAACAAGCGAGATTTCCGCAGCGAGACTGCCTTGTGAATTTAAAATTTTCGGAATCGATTCAAAAGGACAAGAGAAGGAATTGGCATCATCGTCGCTTGTTCTGAGAAAAGATACTTGCTTTTATCTCTACCTTACGCCTCCGAAAGACGGAACCCCCGAGTCTCCTATCGGTCGTAAGAGCTTTAAACGCTACAAGGGGACAAATTAAGCCGACACAAAAATGGTTTAATCCGTCCGCTTTCCGTAAAAATGAACTTCGAGAAAATAACGTCACGGCAGAATCCGCGTGTGTTGCGGAATCTCGAAAAACAGGTAGAATGTTTCCCATGAAAATGAGCGATGACGCAGAGATTTTTGAACCGACGGATGCACAGTTGAAAGAGCTGATGGCTGCGGTTTCGCGACGGATTTTTGAGAAAAAAGTCCGTCGCGAGGCTCGTTTTCGGGAAAATTTGCGAAATGCGATCATGGCTTCTGCTCAAGAGTTCACAGCTTCTAAATGAGTTTTGAAAAAATAACGTCGCGGCAAAATCCGCGCGTGTTGCGGCTCGTAAAATTGCGGGAACGCGCGGTGCGGGGCGCAGAAGGTGTTTTTCTGTTGGAAGGTTTGCGCGAGCTTGAACGCGCGTTGGCAAGCGGGATTGTTTTTACGGAATTTTACTTTTGTCCGGAACTCATCCGGAACCCGCTTGCGGAAAAGGTGTTTTCGGAAGTGAAAAAAGTTCTTCCGGCATCGGCAATCGTGGAGCTTTCGCGTCCGGCGTTTGAAAAAATTTCTTACCGGGAAAAACCGGAAGGCATCCTTGCCGTCGCCAAAATGCGGGAACACGGCTTGGACTCAATCGTCGTTCCTGCGGGAAACGCTCCGCTCTTTCTCGTTGCGGAATCCATCGAGAAACCCGGAAACCTCGGTGCGCTTCTGCGCACGGCGGATTCCGCCGGATGCACGGCTCTGATCTGTTGCGGCGACTCGGGAACGGACATCTACAACCCGAACGCCGTTCGCGCCTCGCAGGGGGCTTTGTTCTCCGTGCCGCTCGCCGTGGCGGATTCCCGTTCGGTGAAGGCGTGGCTTCGCGCACGCGGAGTTACGATTTTCGCCACGTCTCCCGCCGCCGAAAAGAATTACTGGGATTGCGACTTTCGCGTTCCCGCCGCAATTCTGATGGGAACGGAGGCAACGGGACTGAGCGATTTTTGGCTCGGCGAAAACGCAGGGGGAAACGTCATTCCCGTCTCCATTCCGCAACGCGGCTTGGCAGACTCCCTCAACGTTTCCACCGCGGCCGCAATTTGCCTTTTTGAAGCCGTTCGCCAACGCGCAATCCGCAGGTAGAACCCTTGCGGTGATACGGAACGGACGCCGTGCGACGCTATCCCTTTTTAGCCTTGCGAATGAAGGCGAGAAAGACGATTCTTAGCTCTCATTTTATATCCAAAAGTCAGTCATGGGCATTACTTCCATTTTTAAGATTTTCGCGGGACGGCATCATCGCCAGTTTATTCGCAAGTGCAAACCCATCGTTAAAAAAATTAATGCGTTGGAAACCGAGTATCAGCGGCTTTCCGACGAAGCGCTGAAAGCGAAAACCCCCGAGCTGGCGGCTCGTTTTCAAAAGGGTGAAACCCTCGACAAACTTTTGCCGGAAGCCTTTGCCGTCGTGAAAAACGCCGCCCGTCGTCTTTGCGGTTCGACAGCCGTTGTCTGCGACCACGAATTGACTTGGGATATGGTGCATTTCGACGTGCAACTCATCGGCGGGATCGCGCTTCACCGCAATAAAATCGCGGAAATGGCAACCGGGGAAGGGAAGACGCTCGTCGCAACGCTCCCGCTTTATCTGAATGCGCTTTCCGGGCGCAATTGCCAACTGGTTACCGTTAACGACTACCTTGCACGGCGCGACTCCGAATGGATGGGGCACCTTTTTAAATTCCTCGGATTAACAGTCGGATGTATCCAAAATTCAATGCCGCCGCATGAACGCCGGGAAGCCTACAAGTGCAATATCACTTACGGAACCGCCTCGGAGTTCGGCTTCGATTATTTGCGGGATAACGGAATGGCGACATCTCTCGGCGAACAGGTCCAGAGCGACCACTATTACTGCATCGTGGACGAAATCGACTCCATTCTTATCGACGAGGCACGCACACCGCTCATTATTTCCGGTCCGGTTCAGGAGGATCGCGCCGCTCCTTTTGAACTGTTTAAGCCCGGAATTCAGAGTTTGGTCGAAAAGCAGACCCGTCTTTGCAATTCTCTCGTAGATTCCGCCCGTAAACTTTTGGAACGCGCGTCTAAGGACAAGGACGCCCGAGCGGAGCAGGCGGGGTTGGTAAAACTTCTGCAAGTGAAACTCGGCGCACCGCGCAACAAGCAGTTTCTCAAAATGATGGAGAACGGAGAGTGGCGGAAAAAACTCGACCTGTTTGATGCCGAAATGATGAATGCGTTTAACCGTGAACGCCGCTTCGCCATTAAGGAAGAGCTTTATTACGCCATCGACGAAAAGCGCCGCGAATCCGACCTGACGCAACTCGGGCGCGACACGCTTCGCCCGGATAATCCGGATGCGTTCGTGCTTCCGGATATCCCGACCGAATTTGTCGCCATCGACACGCAGGAAAATCTGACCGCGGACGAACGCGCAAAACTCAAACAGCAGGCGGAAGAACGCTTTGTCAAAGCCAGCGAAGACATTCACTGCATCTCGCAGTTGCTTCGCGCTTACGCACTTTTCGAAAAAGACGTCCATTACGTTATCAAAGACAACAAAGTCATGATTGTGGACGAAAATACCGGGCGAATCATGCCGGGACGCCGTTGGAGCGACGGTCTTCACCAGGCAATCGAAGCGAAGGAAAGCGTCGATATCGAAAAAGAATCGAAGACCTATGCGACGATAACGATTCAGAACTACTTCCGCATGTATGAAAAACTCGCAGGGATGACGGGAACGGCGGAAACGGAGGCCGGCGAGTTCTTTGACATCTATCGACTGGGCGTCGTTGCGATTCCGACGAACAAGCCCTGTATTCGTATCGACGAAGATGACACCATTTTTAAAACGCGCCGCGAAAAATACGCGGAGGCGGTCAGGGAAATCAAAGCCGCTCACGAGCGCGGGCAACCGGTGCTTGTCGGGACGGCAAGCGTTGAAGCCTCCGAAATGCTTTCGCGCAGTCTGAAATACGCCGGTGTTCCCCACAACGTGCTGAACGCGAAAAACCACGAAATCGAAGCGCAAATCGTCGCTCAGGCCGGGCAGCGCGGTGCCGTTACCATCGCCACGAATATGGCGGGGCGCGGAACCGATATTAAGCTCGGGGAAGGCGTGCGCGAGCTCGGCGGGCTTTTCGTGCTCGGAACCGAGCGCCACGAATCCCGTCGCGTTGACCGCCAGTTGCGCGGTCGCTGTTCCCGCCAGGGCGATCCGGGGCGGTCGAAGTTCCTCGTTTCTTTGGAGGACGACCTGATGCGCCTGTTTTCGAATGCGGGCGTGATTTCCCGTGTTTTGCAAAAGTCCTTCGTCGAAGGGCAACCGCTTCAGCACTCGCTTTTGAATCGCTCCATCGAGACGGCGCAACGCCGCGTTGAAGCCGTTCACTACACGTATCGCAAAAACACCTTGCAGTATGACGACGTGTTTAACAAGCAACGCGAAATCATTTACGGAATTCGCAATGAAGCACTGAAAACGGAAACGCCGCGCGATTTGCTGTTTGCTCTCGTTGACGAAGAGTTGAACGAACGCGTTGATTCCGCCATTCCCGCCGACGAAAAAGCGGATGTGAATCAGGTCGTTTTGGAAGATTTCGTGCGTTGGCTCAACACGACGTTCCCGATTCGCTTTACGTCGGAAGAATTGCTTGCCGCCCGCGATGAGGGTGCGGCGAACCTCGTCGTCGAACGCGTGCGCAAAGCTTATGCCGAGCGGGATTCTTTTGAAGGTGCGGAAGCCCTCAAGGGGATGGAGCGCTATATCGTTTTGCGCGCTATCGACAAGAATTGGCAGGACCACCTTGCGGAAATGTCGGATTTGAGGCAGAGCATCGGTCTGCGCGGCTACGGTCAGCGAAATCCGCTCGTGGAATACAAAAACGAGGCGTTCACGTGCTTTAAAACGATGCTCGGACGCGTCCGCACGGATGTTTGCACGGGGCTTTTCCGTTCTGCGACAAGCTATGAAGCCTTTGAGCAACTGATTCGCCGTTTGCGCGGGATTGAGATTTCGGAGGAAAAAACGGAAGAAAGCGCCAAGCCTGCATCCGCGATTGAAAAATCTCCTGCCGCGGCGGCGCTTTTCGGAACGCTCGCCTCTGTGTCGGATTCGTCCCGGGACGGCGTTCCCGCCGCGATGCCCGAGGAGGAAATCGGACGCAATGACCTCGTCGAAATTTCCCTCAACGGCGAAAGTCGAATTGCGAAATGGAAAAAGGCGCAGGCGCTCATCGCGAACGACGGTTGGACTTTTGTTAAACGCGTTTAAGTCAGTGAACAGTGAACAGTGAATAACGTTCACTTCAAAGATTTTGCCGCCGGCAAAATCCTCCGCACTGAATTATTCATTATTCACTATCCGTTATTCATTAAAAAATGTCTTTCCCTCCGCAGATAACGGACTCGGAGTGGCTTGAAGCCGTTTCTCCGACAACACTTAGAGAAGGGAAAGCGTTGGCGGAAAATGCCTCGGATGTCGTTTGGAACGATTCGACATTTCGCGGAAGAGTTTCGGACGGCGCACGGCGATTTCTCGTTTCTTTGGATTTGCGTTCCCGCACGTTCCCGCGAGTCGAATGTCTTTGCGAAATCGGTAAAACCGGGCGTATTTGCCGCCACGCTCTCGCAATTTATTTCGCGTATTTTGCACCGCTTCTGAAAGCGGCGGAAGCGGCGCGTTTGGCGGCGGGTGTTGCCGTCGCGAAAGAGCCGGAGAAAACGCCCGGAAACACTGCACGCAATCTTCGCACGCCGGGAAGCTCCGTTGCGACCGAAATACGTTTTTCCGGCGGGAACGTCTCCGGGGCGGAAAATCCGCCCGCAGACGCGGATACAGCTCACTTCTGTGCGCAAATAGACGGCGGAGCGCAAGGGATTTCGCTGGTGTTGCCGTCTCGGGACAACCCGCATTACGAAACGGCGAGAAAAATCGTCCGAACCTCCGGTTTCGTCTTGGATGCGCGTTCGCGTCACTGGTTTTTGCGCGGGGAACACAAGGTTCTGAATTTTATCTCCCAGTATCGCGATTTTTTTGAAGGGGAGTGCAGAGTGATTTCCACGCTGAATTTCCGGCGTTTTATGCGCGGTTTGAAAACGGCAAAAATTCTTTGCGAGGCGGAAACGCAGGGGGAACATTTCGATTTTTCCCTGCGCCTTGAAACTTACGGCGTTTCCGAAAAGGAAATGTCTGCGGCACTCGCACGGGGACAGCGTTATATACACCGCGAAAACGGGAAAATCGTTCTGCTTTCCGAGGATAAATTGCGAAAAATTTCAGCGTTGCGGGAACGCTTGGGGCAGGGCGACGTCACAGGAACGGAAAATGTCTTCAGGAGGCGTTTCTCGAGGGCGGAACTGCCTTCTGCGGAAGAGGCTCTCGAGGAGCTCGGAATCGGGTTCGTCCCGCCGGAAACCTGGCGGGAACGCTCCGCCGCGCTTCGCGATTTGAGCCGGCTCTCGCGTCCGCCGGTTCCCGAATCCCTTTTCTCGCGACTGAGGCTTTATCAGCAAATCGGAACGGCGTGGCTTTGGCACTTGCACAAAAACGGACTCGGCGGGCTGCTTGCCGACGAAATGGGCCTGGGAAAAACCGTGCAGGCAATCGCGTATCTTTCGGCGGTTTTTGCCGAAAATCCGACCTCGGAACTGCGCGCCCTGCTTGTCGTTCCCGCCGCGCTTATCGAGAATTGGCGGCGGGAGCTTTCCCGCTTTGCTCCGGAGATTCCCGTTCGCGCGCATCACGGACATCGTCGCGCCTCCGATGCCAAGGTGCCGTTCCCGCGAGGCATCGTTATCACGTCTTACTCGACGCTCGCGATTGATTTGCCGTTTTTCGTTTCGCAGGAATGGCATACGATTTTTGCCGATGAAGCACAGCAAATCAAAAACCGCAGAACCCGCAACGCCCGCTCCTTGAAGGAGCTTTTCGCGGGAACGCGTTTCGTGCTTACGGGAACGCCGATCGAGAATTCGCATGAGGATTTGCGCTCGCTCTTCGATTTTTTAATGCCCGGTTTTCTGTCGTCGGGAAATTCCGTTTCGCTCGCCGCCAAGCGCGAGTGGGAACGCACGAATCTGAAAAAACTCGTTGCGCCGTATATTTTGAGGAGAACGAAATCCGCCGTTGCCCCCGAATTGCCTCCGCGCATCGAGCAAACTGTCTGGTGCCGCTTCGGGGAAGCGCAGTCAAAACTTTACGAAACTTGGAAAACGCGTTCCCGCGAGGAAATTTTCAAACTCGAAATGGCGGGAGCCTCGGACGCGCATTTGCGCATTGCCGCCTTTTCCCAACTTCTGCGCTTGCGCCAAATTTGCACGGAGCCGCGCGTGGTCGCCGCCGATTTCCCCGGGGCGGAATCGGCAAAGTTGCGCGCGTTCCGGGAGTTGCTCGACGAGGTGCGTGCGGCGGGTTCCCGTATGATTGTTTTTTCGCAATTCGTTTCCGTGCTCGATTATTTGTCCGAAGCCCTTCGTGAAGACGGCGTTCCGTTTTGCCGTATCGACGGTTCAACGCGGGAACGTCTGCGTGAATGCGACCGCTTCAACGCTTCTCCGGAAATTCCCGTCTTTTTAATTTCGCTGAAAGCGGGCGGAGTCGGACTCAACATTACGGGCGCAGATACCGTCGTGCACTACGATCCGTGGTGGAATCCGGCGGCGGAGGCGCAAGCGACCGATCGTGCGCATCGTATCGGGCAAACCCGAACCGTGACGGCGATAAAGCTGATTGTCGCAGACTCCGTGGAAGAGCGAATTCTCTCCCTGCAGCATGAAAAACGGAAACTTCTTGAAGAGCTTTTTGAGGCGAGCGATCCCGCGAACGCAAAAATATCTCTTGCAGAAATAAAAAGCCTGTTAGATTAAATCCCGAAAAAAAAACGGAATGCTCGGTATCCGGAGAAACGCCTAACACAATCCTAACACTCCGTCGGTTGACTTTCGGAGGAAAAGTCAGGATTCTGTTAGGAGTTTTTTTTTTCAAAAAATTAACCAAACCAAAATAAAAGCAACACAATGACAATGCTACTTCTTCAGGTCTTCGGAGGCTTGGCAATTTTCATCTTCGGGATGAAGCTGATGGGCGACGGGCTTCACAATGTCGCCGGAGACAAAATGCGAACGGTTCTGCGGCTTTTTTCCGCCAATCGTTTTGTCGGAATTCTTTCCGGTACGGCGGTAACGGCGGTCATTCAATCCTCAAGCGCAAGCACGGTGATGGTAATCGGCTTCGTAAACGCGGGGCTTCTGACGCTCGTGCAGGCGATTGCGATTATTTTCGGCGCAAATATCGGGACGACCGTTACCGCGCAAATCGTCGCCTTCGACATTGAGTGGATAATTATGCCGTCGATTATTATCGGTTTGCTGTTGAGCTTTGTTCCCGCGCGTTCGATTCGCAACTGGAGCGAAACCGTCATCGGCTTGGGCTTCATCTTTCTCGGCATGACGCTGATGAGCAACGAACTCAAAGAGCTTGCGAAAAATCCGTGGTTCATGGAGCTTTTTCAGACGTTTAAATGCGCTCCCGCAGACGGTGTGATCCCTCCGGCGGCACTTCTCGGCGCAATCGGTGTCGGTTTGGTCGCGACCTGCATCGTGCAGAGCAGCTCCGCCGTTTCCGGGATTGTTATCGCGCTCGGCGTCAGCGGGCTTGTCGATCTTTATACGGCGGTTGCACTCATTCTCGGCTCGAATATCGGAACCACGGTAACGGCGCAGCTCGCTTCGCTCACGGCGAATCGCGTGGCGAAACAGGCGGCGCTCGCGCACACGCTTTTTAATGTTCTCGGCGTAATTATCATCGCGGGAACGTTCTGGTTCACGATTGACGGCGAGGCTATTTTCTTCAAAGCCGTTCGCTGGTTCTCGGGAACGGAAGGGCTTCCGCCGGAAGAGGCCTGCAAGTCCATCGGTCGCGAAATCGCGAATGCGCACACGCTTTTTAACGTAACGGTAACGCTTGTCCTGACCGCGTTTATTCCGCTTTTGGCAAAAATTTGCGAAAAGGTTATTCCGCTTGAAAAGGAACACACGAAATTTCAGCGTCTCGAACCGCACCTGCTCTACACGCCGTCCATTGCGTTGGCGCAAACGGCGGGAGCCCTTCGCAAGATGCTGAAAAAATCCTGGAAAATCGTCGATTGCACACTTTGCCTCTACAATAAAAACGACGAAAAGAATCAGGCGGTTCTCAAGCAGCTCGAAAAGCGCGAAGCGGACGTTGACGAACGCCAGAAGGATATTACGGAATACCTCGCCAAGCTCATGCAGGAACAGCTGACGACTCAGGAAGCCGAGCAGATTCCCCTGCTTTTGCATTGCACGAACGACGCGGAGCGCCTCGGCGATTTGGCATCCGAGATTCGTGAGGTTATGAACCGCATTCATTCGAACAAATACCGTTTCAGCGAAAAGGCGGAAAAGGAGTTCGACGAACTTCACGCGACACTGACGAGTCTTGCGGACTTGGCGATTCGCCTTCTGGAAAAAAAATCGACGGATATTCTGCTCGACGCAAAAGGAACGAAGCGTCGGCTTAAATCCATGCTCGACGTCGTTGAAGCCGACCACATGGCTCGCGTAAACGGCGGTTCCTGCCTTCCGGAAGTGAGCATCCTCTATCTGGAGCTTCTTGAGAGTATGCGCAAGGTTTACAAAAACGTTTCCAATATCATCGATCGTGCGGAAATGTTTTACGACAAGCTTCCGAAGCAACGCGCAGAAAGCGTTCCCGCCTAAGCCGTAAAAAAAAGCGTTCCCGCAAGGGAGCGCTTTTTTTGTATTCGGAGAAAGGCTTTTGCGGATTCCGCAGAGCGGGCTTCGCACGGTTTTTTATAAAAAACTTGAAAGTTCGGGCGCAGTGGCTGATGTTTGTGTCCGAGACTCCGAAACTATGCTTGATTTAGGATTACAGGAATTTAAAAAGTTTTTTTTGCCCGAGGAAATCGCGGGCGAAAATATTGTCATCCGCCGCCGCACGCACGAACACGATGCCGCGCTTTTTGCTCTGATTGAGCGTTCCCGCGCGCATTTGCGTCGCTTCCTGTTTTGGATAGACGGCACGGGAACGCTCGAAGACGTGCGTGTCGTTACCGATATTTTTTCGGAAAACTGGGACGCACAAAAATCTTTTGAATACGTTTTCTTTGAAAAACGTTCCGGAAAAATGGTCGGAGCCGGAGGCGTACACACGATTTCTCACATGAACCGCATGGCGGAATTCGGATACTACCTCGACAAGGATGCTTGCGGGAACGGCTACGCGACGGAATTTGTCCGCCTTTTGGAACGGGAACTTTTCGCACGGGGAATTCACCGTTGCGTTATTGAATGTGATGCGGAAAATGCCGCTTCCGCGAAAATTGCCGAGCGCCTCGGCTACACGCTCGAAGGGCGGCTTCGCGACGTCAAATGCGCTTACGGAGGCTACCGCGACGGACTTATTTTCTCCAAATTGGAAAACGAATAAACAGCGTTCCCGCATGAAAAAAATTGATGAAATTCTCGCCGCCGCCTACACCGAAAAAGACTTTCCGGCGGCATCTTACCAAACCCGCACTTGGGCGAAGACGCGACCGCTCGAAGGTCTGAGCGTTATCGAGGCTTCGCCGATTTTCCGTAATACCATGACGAAATATCGGGCACTCGTTGCGGCGGGCGCACGGCTTATCATCGGGATACGCGACGGAATTATCTACGATTCGACCGTCGTAGAACTGATGCGCGAGGCGGGCTTTCCGATTGTGCGTTGGGACGACTCGCCTTTTGAAGTCGATTTGATTTTGGACAATGCCGGCGGGTTTTCCGCGTGGAAGCCGCGCCTCGGATTTGTCGAGCTGACACGCTCCGGCTACGAAAAATACAAAAATTCCGAAAAGCCCGTCTTTCTTGCGGACGGCGGGCGCATTAAGCGTATCGAAACCTTTCTCGGCACGGGAGAAAGCTTTTATCGGGCGATGGCTCAACGCGGCTACGCGGATTGGGCAGGTAAAAAACTCGTCATTTTCGGAAGCGGAAAAGTCGGCTCCGGGCTGATTTACTATGCAAAACAAAAGGGCGCCCGCGTCATTGCCGTAACCGACCCGGCGACGGTTTCCGAAAAGACGCGGGAACGCATTGACGAACTTGTTGATTTTCGCGACACCGCAAAAACGGCGCAGGTCGTTGCCGATGCTTTCGCCGCCGTTACCGCCACGGGAATTTGCGGCGCACTCGATCGCGACGGCGTTCCCGAAGCCCTTGTCGCTTCTTCCGCTCTTTTGGCAAATATGGGCGTGGAAGACGAGTTCGGTCCTCGCGTTCCCGCTGAACGCGTGCTCGGCGAAAAACGTTCGCTGAACTTTTTCCTCGAAGAGCCGACACACCTGAAATACATCGACGCAACTCTGGCGTTGCACAGCGCGGGTGCCGTTTACCTCGCACAAAATGCAGGTAAACTGCCGGGCGGAATTATCCTGCCTCCCGACGATATCGAAGACGAGATTCTGCGTATTACGCGGGAACGCGGATGCATCGCCGAGGAAATGGATTTCCTGAATTAACGGGAAAAAAACGGTTTCCGCTCACTTGTTCCTAAAAAAACATCGTGCTTTTATGCAAAAAATTCTTTTCAAAAACGTGCTTCTGAACGGCGGAAAAACCGACATCCTCGTCGCCGGAAACCGCTTCGGAAAGATCGCGCCGAAGATTGACGTTCCCGCGGAAGAGGCGGATACGACGGAAATCGTTCACGCCGACAATCTCGCGGTCTTGCCCTCGTTTTGCAACGCACACACGCACGCGGCGATGACACTTCTGCGCGGCTATGCGGACGATCTCGAGCTCTTCACATGGCTGAACGGGCACGTTTGGCCCTTCGAGGCGAAACTTTCGGCAAACGATATTTATGAAGGTTCGCGCCTTGCCGTCCTCGAAATGATTCGTTCGGGAACGACATTTTTCAACGATATGTATTTTGAAAGCGAGGAAACCGTTCGTGCCGCAAGGGAACTCGGACTGCGCGCCTGCGTCGGAATGACGGTTACGAATTTTACGGGGGAGGAGAAAATCGAAAAAATGTTTTCCCGTCTCAGGGCGTTGCCGAAAGGCGGCGTCGTCGGAGACGACGGGCTCGTGCGCTTCGCGATCGCTCCGCATGCAATTTACACCGTGAACGAAAAGCTTTGGTTGCGCTGTGCGGAGTTGGCGCGGGAACGCGGTGTTTTACTTCATATTCATCTCTCGGAAACAGAAAAGGAAGTGGCGGATTGCATCGCCGAATACGGAGTTTCGCCCGTGCGCCGGCTGGATTCGCTCGGCGTGCTCGGCGGGAACGTCGTCGCCGCGCACGTCGTTCACGTTGATGACGAAGAAATTGATATTTTGCGGGAACGCGGTGTTACCGTCGTCCACAATCCCGTTTCCAATATGAAGTTGGCGTCGGGGATTTTCCGCGCGGAAGCGTTTTCCCGAAAAGGGGTAAACGTTGCGCTCGGGACGGACGGGACGGCATCGAACAACAATCTCGATATGCGCGAGGAAATGAAATTTGCGGCGTTGCTTGCGAAAGTCGGCGGAAATCCCGAAGCCGTTCCCGCGGAAGAAGCGTTTGCATGGGCAACTCGCGGCGGGTTTCGCGCGTTCGGAATTGATGCCGGGGAAATCGCCGAGGGAAAGCTTGCCGATGCCGTTTTTATCGACTTGAACAACGAACGCATGTTCCCGAATCACAATCTGATTTCAAACTGGGTTTACGCGGCGGATTCCCGTGCCCTGCGCCACGTGCTCTGCGACGGAAAATTCGTGATGCGCGACGGCGTCATTCCTGCCGAAGAAGAGATTCTTTCCGCCGTGCGCAATTTGCCTCTTTTGAAAAAATGAAAACGCTTTCCGTTTCCGAATCGGTTTTTGAGAATTGCCGCACGGTCGCTGCTTCGCCGGTGCGCCCGCGCGGAATCTTGGTCTGGTTTCACGGCGGCGGGTGGACGGTGCCTCTCGGAGAGGATTCTCTGGCATGGGGGCGCGAATTGGCGGCGGAAACGGGGCTCACCGTTCTCATGCCGGACTATCCGCTTGCGCGAAAATTTTCCTGCGAAGAAATCGATGCGTGGTGCCGTGCGTATTGGAAAAATATCTGCGAAACCTGCGCGGCGACGGGAACGCCCGTCTTCCTCGGCGGAGATTCGGCAGGCGCACAACTTGCGCTTTGCGCCTTGCCCGCGGGAACGCCGGAAAAGGCGGCTTTCGTTTACGCGGTAACGACGCTTGTGCCCGAACGGGAACGCGGCTCGTGGACGGCTTACGAAAAATCGTGGACGCTCTCCCCGCGCCTCATGGAGTATTTTTACAAAGCCTATTGCCCGGACTGTGAAAAGCGCCGCGCACATTCTCCGCTCGAAGTTTTGAGCAGAATTCCTCCGACGCTGCTCATTACGGCGGCGGACGATATTCTCGCGGATCAGCAAACCGCTTTCGCGGAAAAATTCTCGGCAAAACAGACGATTTATTCCGGCGCAAAGCACGTCTTTCTTTCGCGACCGGACGGTGCCGAATTCCGTTCCCGCGCCTTGCGCGATATCGCGGCATTCCTGAGCTGAACGGACAGGGCGAGCCCCTCGAAACTCGTTGCCCCGACTCTCAAACGAAGGCGGACTTCGCCGGAAATAAAAAGAAAACCGCCGACAAACTCTAAGAGTTCGCCGGCGGCAGTCGGATTTGCTGTTCCGACTCTATTCTCTCTATTAACCTCTAACACTTTGACGTGCTAAAAATAGAACACTTGTTAGGATTCGTGAATTCTACCATCTCTTTTTGCTCAATCAAGTAAAATTTATAACAAATGTTTGTTGATTTTTTCTTGCCCGCATACGGCGTTCCCGCGTAGTCCTTTATTCTTCGTTGCCTGCCGGGAGGCGATGGCGGATAATTTCGGGCGAGAAAAAGATTTTATGCTTACGGATTTACAGAAAAAACAGGTGGCGGCGTGGGTCGGCGAAGGGCTTTCGCTCGCTCAAATTCAAACGAAAATCGAAGAGGATTTCGGCGTATCCATGACGTATATGGACGTGCGCTTTTTGGTCGATGATCTGAACTTGGATTTGTGCGATTCCGTTCCCGCCTCCAGTGTCGAAGAAGAGAAACCCGAGCCGGAATCCGGAGCCGTTCCCGCCGGGAATGCCGAAACGGAGGCGCCGGATGCTCCCGTCGCGGGAGGAGTAATGCTCACCGTCGATGCGGTGCAGATTCCCGGCGTGATTGCGAGCGGCGACGTTACGTTTTCCGACGGCGTGCGCGGGAAGTGGCTTGTTGACCGGACCGGGCGTCCCGGGCTTGCGGAGCTTCCCGAAGGTTACCGTCCGTCGCAGGAAGATATGGCGGTGTTGCAGCAAAAACTTCTGGAAGAGTTCCGCAAACTCGGTTTGGCGTAACGCGGAGACTTCCGGCGTTGCTCGATTTTTTTTGGGGGGGGAGAAAATGCGGCGGTTTGAAGAGATTTTCCGGACGGGAACGCCGCTCTATCTTGCCCCGATGTCGGGCTTTACCGATATCGCGTTCAGAGCGTTGTGCAAGGAATACGGGGCGGATGTTCTCGTTTCCGAATTCGTTCAGAGCGAACCGCTGATTCGCGATCGCGAGCGCACGTGGCGCGATGTGGATTTTACGCCGGAACAGCGTCCGATGGGCGTTCAGATTTTCGGCGCAAATCCGGATTCGATGGCGCGTGCCGCCGCCTTGCTGGAGGAGCGTCTGTCTCCGGATTTTATCGATATCAATTTCGGGTGTCCGGCGCGGAAGGTGGTGGAGCAGAATGCGGGTTCCGGTCTGCTTCGGGATTTGCCGCTGGCGGAAAAAATTGCACGCGCCGTCGTATCCGCCGTTCCCGCGACGAGCGTTACCGCAAAGATGCGCCTCGGCTGGGATTCGTCCTCGTTTGTGCATATAGAGGCGGCAATGCGGCTTGAAGATGCCGGAATCCGGGTGCTCGCCGTTCACGGACGCACAAAAGCCCAAGGCTACTCCGGCGAAGCGGATTGGGAAAAAATCGGTGAAGTCGTGCGTGCCGTGGAAATTCCCGTCGTCGGCAACGGCGATATTCGCGATGCGGAAACGGCCGTTCGGCGGGTGCGGGAAACCGGGGTCTCCGGGTTGATGGTCGGGCGCGGTGCCCTCGGAAGGCCGTGGATTTTTTCTCAAATCAAAAGCGCATTGAGCGGGCAGGGCGCGGCGGGAACGCCGTCTCCGGAAATCGTTTTTTCGATGCTTTTCCGCTATGCGGAAACGCTGGCGCTTACCCGGGGCGACGCGGGAACGGCGAATATCCGCTGGCTGCTCGCCCGGCTTCATCCTTTTACTTACGGTGTTCCCGGGGGAAAAAGCATTCGTGCGGGACTCTCTTCCTGCACGACGCTCGATGAGCTTCGCGACCTGCTGAATTCCGTGCGCGGGTGATTCCGAATATTACATTTTTGTAAAATTTTTCTTTACTTTTACGGGCTTTGAAATGAACCTATGGGGTAGTCTTTCACCACACAAAAATATGCAAAAAATCAAACTCGGAATCTTGGGTTACGGAAATCTCGGTCGCGGTGTTGAGCTCGCCGTCGCGCAAAATGACGATATGGAACTCGTCGGCGTCTTTTCCCGCCGGAAACCGGAAACCGTGAAAACCGCGCTCGCGGGAACAAAGGTTTATGCGCTCGAAGCGATGAACGATTTTGTCGGAAAAATCGACGTGATGATTCTCTGCGGCGGGAGCGCGACGGATCTTCCGAAGCAAACGCCGGAATGCGTTTCGAAGTTTAACTGTATTGACAGCTTTGATACGCACGCGAAAATTCCGGAGCACTTCGCCGCCGTGGATGCCGCCGCAAAAGGCGCGGGAACGGTCGGCATTATTTCGGTCGGGTGGGATCCGGGTATGTTTTCGCTGAATCGCCTTTACGGGAACGCGTTGCTCCCGCAGGGCAAGGATTACACGTTCTGGGGCAAAGGCGTCAGTCAGGGACATTCCGATGCGATTCGCCGCGTGGAAGGTGTTGCCGACGGCAAGCAATACACCGTTCCCGTGACGGAAGCGCTCGATGCCGTTCGCGCCGGAAAAAATCCCGAATTGACTACGCGCCAAAAGCACACGCGCGAATGCTTCGTCGTTGCCGAGCCCGGAGCGGATTCGGCGCGCATCGAAAACGAAATCAAAACGATGCCGAACTACTTTGCGGATTACGATACGACGGTGCATTTTATTTCGCAGGAAGAACTTGACCGCGATCACGCGGGCATTCCGCACGGCGGATTCGTGTTGCGTAGCGGAGCGACCGGCGTGAACGGTGAAACGGCGCACGTCATCGAATACGGGATTAAGCTCGGGTCGAATCCGGAGTTTACGGCGAGCGTGCTCGTCGCTTACGCACGTGCCGCCACGCGCCTCGTTGCACACGGCGGGAAAGGTGCTTACACGGTGTTCGATATTCCTCCGGCGTGGCTTTCGCCGAAATCCGGAGCCGAACTCCGCGCCGAACTGCTCTGAGTTTTTACGGAGCATTTTTCTCACGAAAAGCGGATTCAACGTCCGCTTTTCGCATTTTTTACGGAAACGAAAAATGATTGTACGCGAGGCAAAAATTGAAGACGCACCGCTGATTGCGTGGACGGTCGCGGAGGCGATCGGCACGGAAACGCTCGAACGCTATTGCGGGAACGACGGGCTTGCCGTTTTGGAAACGTTGGCGCGTGCGGAAGTTTCGCAATACAGCTTCCGAAACGCGTTGGTCGCGGAAATCGACGGCGTTCCCGCGGGAGCGATTGTCGGCTACGACGGCGCGTTGTTGCGGGAATTGCGTCCGATTACTTTTGCGCTCATTCGCGGAAAAACGGGTAAGGTTTTGGAAATCGAAGAAGAAACGCAACCCGGCGAGTTTTATCTCGATTCCGTCGGTGTGCGACCGGAATTTCGCGGACTCGGTGTCGGGCGGGAACTCATTTTGAAAATGTGTGAGCGCGCATTTTCCTCCGGACACGATAAGGTCGGGCTTTTGGTCGATGCGGAAAATCCGCGTGCCGAAAAGCTTTACACCGCGCTGGGTTTCGTTCGTGTTGCCGAAAAACGTTTCTGCGGGAACGCCATGCGGCATTTGCAGAAATCGGAGTAGTCGGTTGTTCCGGAAATTCGTTTTTGAGGAAACCTTAACCGCAAAGGAACAAAGGAAAAGGAAGTTTCTTCCAAGTAGGAGAGCCGTCCCGGCTGTCCCTTTCTGTTTTTTATAGGGAATTTAAAAGCCTCAGAGAGGCTTCACAAGGATA